>JASMLW010000394.1 GCA_030748485.1 Pirellulaceae bacterium | reverse complement strand
GGACCGACATCTGGATCAACTTGGTGACTCGCGTCGCATGCCACCGCCCCCAGATATGCAGGCCCATTTTGACGAGCCCAATCACCAACACGCCAACCGTGATCAACACCAACAGCGGCCACGATTGCCGCGGAACCCAGTCGGGAACAGAATCGGGGAGAGGCTTCTCGGGCAAGACGTAGTCGACGACGAACTTGCTGGCCGCCGGGGGAATCAAAGCCAGCATGGTGGCCAACGTCAAGGTGGCGAGCGATAGGCCGACGGATAGCCGGTGGCCTCGCAGCAACCCCAAGAAGCTGCGGATCAACTCGATCGCTGTTCGATCGCGACGCTTCTTGCTCGAGCCGCGATGAGGTTGAGCGGCGTCTTGAATCTCGACTCGGTATTCGTCGAATTGCTGGCGGCTGGAAGGAGCCCGTCTACTCATGGTTGTAGGTCATCGTCGTTCGGATCGAACGAATCGGAGATTGGTGAGGCGTGGTTGAAACGCCCTCTATTATACCCGCCGCCGCCTGTCTCGATTCGAACTGTCCGATTCAGACTAGCCGTCGGTGCGGGACAAGACGTTGACGCCGATCGCGATGCAGACTGCTCCGATGCCCAGCAACACACCGCACGGGAGGAGCATCTCGCCGAGTGAGAAGCCTCGCCAGATCGCACCTTCGATCGCCAGAATGCTCCACTTCGAAGGGCTGAAGTTGCTCAACGTCTTCATGAAGTCGGGCATGAAGGCGAGCGGGATCATGCCGCCGCCGAACATGGCCATCATGATGTTGGCGAACCAGGCGGCTCCCGAAACCGATTCTTCACTTCTCCCGATCACCGACATCAGCATCATTACGCCGACGAAGCAGAAGGCTGAGCAAAGACCGCCGATCACCAAGAATGGATAATTGCCGGGCCGCATGCCGAGCGACACGCCGAGCAGGACCATTCCGGAGATGACCAAGATGACGGCGAAAAAGCAGGCCGCTGCTTTGCCGGTAAAAACCTGAGTTCGCGTGACGGGGGCGACTTGCAGCCGGAGCATCGTGCCCTGCGTCCGCTCGCGAACCAGCGTCACTGCAAAGCCAGCCGAGCAGGCGAGGATCCCCCATTGCATGGCCTGTGGAAAACTGATGTCCCACTTTGATCTCAGTTTGCGGATCAGGTCGCCCTGGCTGCCTTTCTCGTATTGCCTTGTCACATCGATCGACTCGATGCGGGCGATCTGAAACCCGGGGCCGGAATCAGTATCGACATCGGCATCCGCTTCGGCGTCCTGCAACTCTTCAATCGACTCCATCAACCCGTCGAGCGACCCCAACATCTGCGACAGCAGAGGTCGCAGAATGAGCGGCACGTCTTTGGCGTCCGCCAATTCCTGTTGCGCCTGTTTCAGAAACGGCCGCATGGCGGCGGGATTCTTGAATCGCTCGGCGACTAGCTCGCCCATCGACTGCATGACCAACCCCTGCAGCATGCCCGCTTCGGCGTTCCGCGACGGGTCGACGCCGACTTCAATCGCCGGTCCCTCCACCCACATGATGCCGGCCGTCTCGCCAAAGCCGGCGGGAATCGCCACGAGTCCCGTCAGTTTTCCGCGGCGCACGCGCTCGAGCGCTTCGTCACGATCAAGCCGAGCCACTTTGATCTTCTCGTTCTTCTCCAGTCCTTTGATGAACTGCCTGGACATGTCCGAGTCGTCTTCGTCGATGACGGCGATCGACAGCGACGCGCTGCCCGTGTTGAACGAACCCGTGATCATGCCGAAGAACACAGCCATCAAAACGGGAAAAACGATAATGAAGAACAGCGCCATCAGATCGCGACGCAATACGGTGAGGTCTTTCCCGGCCATGACAAGAATGGTGCGCATCAGTCTCGCAAACTCCTACCGGTCAATGTCAGAAAGACCGTCTCGAGGTCGGGTTCGGTCAGCTCTAATGTTTGAAACGCCACGCCTCCAGAAGAGAGTTTGGCGATCTCCTCGAGCGGCCGCTCCGTTTCAAACCGCAGGGACAAACCGTCCAACGGAGCCGGCAGCGATTGGATGTCGGCCGGAAGGCGCTGCAGGTCGGCCTTCACGACCGAGCGACCGCCATGTCGGTCGATGAGCGCATCGACGGAGTCGAGATCCAGAATCTTGCCGTGATCCATGATGGCGACGCGATCGCACAACCGCTGCGCCTCCTCCATGTAATGCGTGGTGTAGATGATCGTCCGGCCCTGCCGTTTGAGATCTTCAATGGCGTCGAAGATATGATTGCGCGACTGGGGGTCGACTCCCACCGTCGGCTCGTCCATGAAAATCACCCGCGGGTCGTGAACAATGGCGGCGGCCAGATTGAGCCGTCGCTGCATACCGCCCGAAAATGTCTTGACCCGATCCCGTTTGCGATCGGTCAAGCCGGCGAACTCAAGCGACCATTGCACGCGTTCTTTCAACTGCGCGCCGCGCATCCCGTACAGTCGCGCGAAGAACTGCAGGTTCTCTTGAGCTGTCAATTCGGTATAGAGAGCCAACGATTGAGGCGCCACGCCGATCGCGCGGCGCACCGCGGCGACCCGCGGGTTCAGCCCCTCGGCGAAACCGATTTCACCCGAGTCCGGCTGGAGGATCCCGACAATCATGTTAATGGTCGTCGTCTTCCCGGCTCCGTTCGGACCCAACAAACCAAACGTCTCGCCTTTCAGCAATTGAAAGGAGACCCCGTCGACAGCGACTTGCGAGCCGAAACTCTTGCGGAGTTCCGTAATCTGAATCATGTGTGTGAACCTAGAGGAACCTAAAAGAGCGTTGTGACCTGGGGATTCGCGGGGCGACAAGAATTGTTGCCCGGGAAATGGAGCTTTTGATCAATCCGCTGAAAGCGGGTTTTTGCGCGCCCAAGGCGTTGGCCTACTTCGCCTGTTCGCCAATCGTGCGGGCGAAGAACGACTTCATGGCGGCGTGAGTCTTCTTCGCGTGTTGGTTGAAAACGCCGTGCCCGGCCCGATCGATCCGCAAGTACGTGACGTCCTTGGCTCCGGCGTCCCGCAACGCTTTGACGAACTGGTCGCCGTGCGCAATCGGCACGGTCGAGTCGGTCGTGCCGTGAACGACCAGGAACGGCGGCGCATCCGCCCTCGCGTAGCTGACAGGGGACGCCCGCTCGGCTCGCTTTTCTAACGTCTCCTCGGGGCCGGCCAACAGACCGCCCTGCCGCCCGAAGCGAGAGAGCAGCGGCCACAACGTGAAATCCGTGGGCGGCGCCGAGCAGCAAACCGCCTGCAGCAGGCTCGACTGATCGCGATGCGGACCGTCTCCTTCGAGCCCCGCCGACTTTTCGACAAGCCCCAGCAGCGACACCAAATGAGCTCCGGCCGAATTCCCGTAGCCGCCGATTCGATCGGGGTCGATGTTGTATTTCTCGGCGTGAGCCCGCAGCCAACGGACCGCGCATTTGCAATCTTCAAGACACGCGGGGAATGGAGCCTCGTCAACCAATCGATAGTTGATCGTAATGCAGACGTACCCCTGCGACGCGTAGTCCAGCGATCCTTGCAAGAAGTATCCCGTCCTCTTATCTCCATTTCTCCAACCGCCGCCGTGGATGAAGACGACAGCGGGCCGGGGTTGATCGCCGCGTTCCTTCGGTCGAGCTAGATCCAACCGCCAAGACTTGCTGTCGCCGGGGCGGTAGGCGATGTTCGGCTCGACGACGACTCCCTCCGGAACGCGAGCTAAGAGTTGGGCGTCCGTGATTCCGCGGCGACGATTGGGCGTGTTCGTTCGGTCGCCGACTCGAGCGAGCCGCTTGGCCAGATCGAGCAGCTCCTGTTGATCGAGAAAACCGTTGTCGTCTTTGTCGTTGCGAGCGAAGTTGGCCTTCATCAGCCCGGTCGCCTCAGCCTTGGCGATCTTCTGGTCCCCATCCTTGTCTTGTCGACGCAGCCAGTTCTTGACCAAGTTGCCGCCCGCGGCGCGCTGCACTCGGTCTTTGTCTTGGGCGTCCGCGGCGCACGCAGTTAGACAGCACACGACGCCGCACAATACGGCGCGAAACGGGCGCGGGCGAGAAACCGAACGCGGTGCGAGGTTCATCATCATTTCCTTGGCGGCTGAGTAGTGGGGGGAGCGACCGTTCCGATGAACGCCAACAGGTCGGCCGCCTCTTGAGCGGTCAGGTCACTCAAAATACGATCCGGCATCAGCGATTTGGGACTCTTCTTCATCTCGTCGATGTCGTCGTTCTGGAGTGTGACGATCTTTCGCTCGGCTGTTTTCAGGACAACTTTCCGAGGCGTCTTCTCGATAATCATTCCCACGACAATCTCGCCCTTCGTGGTGACGAAAGAATGAGTCGCGAAGACATCCTCCATCTTGATCGACGGTTGCAGAACATGCTGCAGCATTTCACCTCGCCGCGGATACTTCTTGGCGATCTGAACAAGCGTCGGACCCAACGACTTCTCCGCGCTGTCCATGTCGTGGCACGCGCGGCAGCGAGCGGCGTCGCTATAGAAAATCAGCTTGCCTCGCGCGGAGTCGCCAGCGAGTTCCAAGATCGTCGCCGGATCGATATTCGGACCCAGACGAGCCCGTCGTTGAGACTCGGGAAGGAAGTTCTCGAATAGACCGCTGACGTCGCTGGGCGACTTCTTGGCGGCTGAGATCAGAGCGCGAGCCGCCCGCGGTCGCACGGACCGCTGGTGAAGTTGGGCCATCGCCGCCAGCGATCCTTCGGTCGATTGCAGCAGCGACGATACGGCTGCGCCGATTTGATCTTGATCGCCGCTACGCAGCGCGGCTAGCGATCGAGCCTCCGGTGAGTCGTTTCGCAAAGGGCCGGACGAGTTGTCGACGAGGTCGTCGCTAAGCGAGCGAATCCAAGATTCGATCAACGCCACTCCCCGGCTATCGACAACTTGCGATCCGATGTACGGCATTCGCGCGTAACCGAGCTTGGACATGCGATAGAAAATCACGGAGCGGTACGGATCGCCGGGTACGAGAAGCTTGGCGTTGCGCATGCCAAACGTACCGATGCCCGTACCCTTGTTCGTGTCCAATTTGGCCAGCGGCATCTCGCGCCGCAAATAGAATGAGACGATGGCGTTGCCGCCGGGATGGTGGCAGGCGCTGCAGTTGACGTGCAAGTACGACCGCGCTCGGTCATCTAAACTCGCCTTCGCGTCGTGCGGGTTGACCAGGCGAGCGGCGGGGTCCGGCGCGGACGCGGGAACTCGATCGATCACGCCTTGTTCACTCAAGGATGTCAACTGGCTCCCAGCTGTGGTCGCTCGATTCAGTTGATTGAGCGTGAACCCGAGGACGGAATGGGATCCCGCATTGTGACAAAGGCGGCACTCATTCAACGCGCCTGCTCGCCACGTCTGTTCGCGCTGCCCCTTCTTGGCCGGCAGTTGCAACGTGCGATTGGCTCCGATCGATTCGACGAGACTGGCGTCCCGACCGTCCTCATCCCAGAGGTAAGAGTACGGATTCCACTGGCCGTTTTCGTAATGCAGGATTTGAGTTTCAACACGCAAGGCGTCGCGCCCCGCGCGGGGCATATTCAGTTGTTTGACGAACACTGTGCCGGCCGGATAGCCGGCCGCTTGGTCGTAGCGGTCAGGCGTGCGAATCACTCCGTCACCAGGGATCGCCACCCACCGCTGCGCCGTCGCGCCGTCCTGCCACCGCGCGGCGGTGACCGAATAAGGCACGACACCGGGTGACGGTTCGAGTTTGGCGGTGGACGCGAACAACCCCGTCTCGCTCAAGCGGCGAGGAAACTGAGCCGACAGGTCCGGTTGGTTCGACGGCAACAACTCATACACTTGCCCAGTGAAGTCGTAGTCCAGAACGTAGAGCTCGCCTTTCGAGCCCTCGCCGAATGCGACGATCCGCTGGTCCGTGTCGACGAGCGTCGTGTGCTCGTAGTTGTCTTCTTCGCCCGGGCGCAGGGCCCAAATAGTTCCCGTGATGTAGTCGCCGTAGACGAACGAGCCCTGCAGGGCGGCCAGCTTCGAACCGCGGTAAACCGGTCCCCCGATGACCGAGTTGGCTTCGGTGTGGGGGTGGTCTTTGACGGGCGGGATGATGGGCGTCGGGCCGCGTTTGATCTCCGATCGCAGCGGAGCTCGGCCCTCCATGATCGGCCAGCCGCAATTCCCGCCGCGGACGATCTGATGCACCATCTCCCACGACTCCCAACCGTTGTCGGCGGCGAAGATGTTGCCCGTCACGGAATCGACGCCGAACTTCCACGGGTTGCGCAGTCCGTACGCCCAAATCTCCGGACGAGCGCCGGCCATGTCGACAAACGGATTGTCTTTGGGCACGCCGTAAGCTCGACCCGCTGTGCTCGCGTCGACGTCGATCCGCAGGATTGAACCGAGCAGATCGGAAACATCCTGTCCGGTGTTGAGATTGTCGGGTGGGTTCGGGCCGAATCCGTCGCCGGTCGAAATGTACAGAAACCCGTCCTTGCCGAACTGCAGGCACCCGGCGTTGTGTCCGCCGGCGGGCCACTTGATGATCACTCGCTCGTCGCCCGCGCTCAACCGTGGCGGCATCGCCGCCGACAGTTTGAACCGCGAGACTCTCGTGTGTCCACCATCTCCGGGATGAACGTAGCAAACGTAGACGTATCGGTTGTCGGCGAAATCCGGGTGCAGCGTCGCGCTCCACACCGAGACGCTTTCGCCCAACAAGTCTCGCGGCAGAGTCTTCGCCAGATCGATCGCGGTCTCCACGCGCTTTGATTTGGTCGCCATCGCGAACGTCAGCACTCGTCCGTCTTTCTCCGTGACCAGCATTCGCCGCTCGCCGGGAATCTCGACGATGCTCGTCGGCAGCTGAAATCGCACGGGAAAAGCGGGGCGGATTTCGTATTTCGCCGGAGGTTCAGGAGTGCCCTTGAGCCGCGACGTCCGCCACGGTGGCCGGGGTTCCGCCGCCGGTGCAGCGAACGCGGCGAAAACGATAGTGAAACAAACGGTAGTGAAACAAGTGAGCGTTGGGAACTGTTCACAGAGGCCCCGGCGACGGGTCATATCCGACTCCTACACAAGTGCGTCAGGCTGATGCGTCAGGCTGATGCGTGAAGCTGATGCGTGAAGCTGATGCGTCAGGCTGATGCGTGAAGCTGACACGTGAAGTTGACGTGAAGCTGATCTGAAGCCACATCATGGCGAAACGAAGCGCGACTTGCCACCACTGGAGCGAGATTCAATGCAGCGGCCGGTTCGCTTCTGGGCCGACTGCTGGCGATCACTCAGGCAGCGGCGATCGCGCGCAGGTATTCACCGTACTGATTCTCGTACCGGCGGGCGAGCGAATCTAGCTGCGTTGCCGTGATCCACTCTTGCCGAAAGGCGATCTCCTCGACACAGCCGATCTTGACGCCGTCTCGTTCGTCGATCGAGCGGACCAAATCCGCGGCCGCTTGCAGCGTCGACGGAGTTCCGGCGTCGCACCAGACAACGTCGTCATTCAGCAACTCGACGTGCAGTTGGTCTCGCTCCAAGTACATCCGATTGACGTCCGTGATTTCCAACTCACCGCGCGCCGACGGCTGCAATTGCTGGGCGAATTCGGTGACCTGGCTGTCGTAGAAGTAGAGACCGGGGACGGCAATCGACGACCGCGGGCGTTCCGGTTTTTCGTCGATCGACACGGCTCGTCCATCGGCGTCGATCTCGACGACCCCCAAGCCGGCGGCGTCAACCACCTTTGCGCCGAACACGGAAGCGCCCTCTCGCCGCGCCGCGGCATTGGCAAGATGAGACCTCAGCGACTCGCCCCAGAACAGATTGTCGCCCAGCGCCAACGCGACCGGTTGCCGATCGATGAACTCGGCCCCAATCCGAAACGCATCGGCAATGCCGCGCGGCTGCGACTGCACCGCGTACTCGAGTTGCAATCCGAGGTGCGAGCCGTCGCCCAACAGCATCTGGAACGCGTCGCGATCCTGCGGCCTGGTGATCAGCAAGATGCGGCGAACACCGGCCAACATCAAGACGGCGAGCGAGTAGTACGCGAGGGGCTTATCGTGCACCGGGAGCAGGTGTTTGTTGACCGCCAGCGTGACCGGATAGAGGCGTGAACCCGATCCACCGAGCAACAACATCCCGCGCGCATGCTCTCCATCGGTCAACGGCGATCTCCTTCCTCTTGCCGTTCGCGCGGAATCGGGCGGGAATACTCACTCCGCTACCGCCCGACGACGCTACCTGAAGTCGCTACCTGAAGTCGCTGTTCCAGGAAAGCAATGACGGGTTGCTCAATGCGTGTGTTGCTCAATGCTTGTGCTGTTCGAACAGCATGTTCTTCTTATCCCCGGCTGCGAACACAAACGCGACGAGATCGAGTATCTCTTCGGGTGTGAGTTTGTTGAGCAAGCCTTTGGGCATCAGTGAATTCTTCGACTTCTTCTGCTCTTCGATGTCATCCTTGTCAATAGTCGTCGGTTTTCCCTTCGCCAGGGGATCGATGACGATCTCGATCTCAGTCGGCGTTTCCTTGACGATCATGCCGGTGACGATCTTCCCTGAAGCCAGCACAAACGAATACGACTGAAACTTCTCGTCAATGTCTTTGGACGGTTCGACGAGAGAGCGAAGAATGTGCTCGGTCGTCTTCTTCTTTTCGTCCAGCTTCGCGAGATCGGGGCCAAACACGAAGCCCTCGTTGTCCAGCTTGTGACAACCAGAGCAACTGGCGACCTTGAACAGCTCCTTGCCGACTTCGAAGGATCTTCCCATCGGCAGTTCCTTGACGTCGCCAATCAGTTCCTCAAACGTCCATTCGTGGCTGCGGCCGGCGAACTTCAGCAAGTCATCGCGTATCGGCAACGCGTTGGCGGCCAGGTAGGCCGTCGGATCAGCCTGGTAGGCGGCCAAGTCCGAGACGACGTACAGGGCTCCGTACATCCGCCGCCAGTGTCCTGGGTAAGTGCATACAAAGGGATAGACTCCCGGCTCCTTGGGCGCTTCAAAGCTGAGCGCCTGACTCTCGCCCGGCTGCAACAAGCGGCTGGCCAACATGATGCGGCTCGATTTCGGAATGTAGTGTCGCGCCATCGCGTCGGGGTCGTTTCCTGTCGCTTCCGCCAACTCGCCGACTTCGGTGAGGGCGCCCGGTTGAGTGATGGCGAAGTTGTGAGGCATCGCGTCCGTGTTCGAGAAACGAAACTCGACGGGTTTGCCGGCCTGCAGCGCAATCACCTCTTTGTCGTAGATCATTCGGTGCGGCACGGTGCCGATGGCGATGACGCGGACGTCGAGGTTTTGTAATCGAGCTTCGATCGCCTGACGTCGTTCAGGGGACTGCGTGCTGGCCAAGGCCTTGGCGAGGGCGATCGCGTCGACAGCTGGAGCACTCGTGCGGTATTGGACGGGCAACTCACTGAGGTAGCCGATCAGGTTGTCAATCAGCGGCTGGATCTTCTTCCGCGGCCAATTGTCTCGCGGCACGCCGCGGAGAACATGAATCGCCGCGGCCCGGCTCTTTCCCGAGGCGATCAACGTCGACAGCGCGTTGAACTTGTCGACCTCGCGGCCGGGTATCGCGCCGAGCGCGTCGACGGCGATGTCGTGAATCGATTCGCCGCCGCTGACCATCAGTCGCTCGCGGGGGATCGGTTGCCGTTTGAAGCCGGGCCCCTGCCAAGTCACGCGGAGCCCGTCGCCGCCACCGTTGTCGAAGTAGGTGACAATGATCGGATGCGCACCGGCCGGCAAGTCAATCGCGCCGGACTTCTCGACCATCCCGTGCAGCCCGTCGTTGTTGACGACCAACTTCTTACCGATGTAGATCCGCGAACCATCGTCGGACACCGAGAAGAACTGGTAGCGGCCCGATTTAGGCGCGTTGAGCACGCCCGTGAAACGCAGAGCGAAACGATCCGCCTGCTTTCGTTGCGGCACATTCATCACGATCTCGGGCACGATGCCGCTCGCCTTGGGCTTCAGCTTCGCCAATGTCTCGAGCGCGACATTGGGGCCGCTGGGGAAGAAATAGTCGACGTGAATGCCGTTGGCGCGGAGGTCCAATCCCCCTTGTTCCGCCTGCAGATGGGCGGGCAGATTGAAGATCAGAGGCTCCACCTTTTCGTACAACGCGCCGCGCACGGCCGGATCGACAGCCGGTATCGACGCGAGGAAGTCTCGCAAATTGTCTTTCGACTTCGATGCCGCCAGGAACGCGTCATCGGGGCCGGCCGCGGCCACCCAGGCCGCGTACCCAAGTTGCTTGATCGAATCGGTCTTTCCCTCAGTCGCGTACGATTCGATGCGATCGCGGACCCGCCCCAGTTCCTCGGGCGAGCGACGGATCAGCAAACCGCTGAGACCGGTCACATTGCCGTCGGGGCGCGCGATGGCGTCGTCGATCAAACTGACCAATACCGTCAGCTCGTCCCGCTCGGTCTCTTTCGCCAAACCGGAAAGCGCCTGCGACAGCTGGTCGCTCTTGGCTTGCGGGCGGCTGAGGATGGCACGATAGACGGCCTCCGTTCGCTTCAGTTTCATCAGGTCGGCGACACTGGCGTTTCGCAGCACGTAGGTTTGCGCCGCCAACGACAGCTTCGCACCCGACTTGATCGAGTCTTGCACGATCGCGTCGACATTGATGCGCGACTTCGCGAACTTGAGAACATTGTCGAGTTCGGGGTCGGTCGGTCGAGTGGCGACTTCAAAGATCACCTCGGCCGACGCCAAGCCCGGATAGTCAACCGCCGCCTTGACGGCTTCGGCCCGGACCAGCGCCGATTCGTCGCGGGACGCCGCCACCAGGGTCGACTCCCAACTCTGCACGCGTCCCGCCCAGTGTCCGAGTGTTCGGATAGCTGCCGCGCGAACACGGGGCTCGGCCGCCGTGAAGACCTTTTTCAGCAACGGCATGTTGGTGATTCGCTGCTCTTCAAACACCCACAGCGACTCGAGCAGCGCCTGCGCCTCGTCTCGATCCGGTGATACGCTCTGTGGATCTAGTTTGGCTGCGAACGCGCCCACCCGCGCGGAGATCTCCGCCGCGTCGCGACCGGACAACTCCAACCGAGCTCGGTAGCGAACACTGTTCTCTTTGGCGAAAAACTGCTCGCACACCTCCTGGATCGGCTTGCCCTTCATCTTGGCCGGCTTCAACAGCGGCCGTCCTTTCGCGGTCACCCGATAGACGCGACCGTGTCTGTTGTCGCGGTTCGGATCTCGCATGTTGTGTTGCATGTGGCCGATCAGCGTGTTGTGCCAATCGGAGACGTAGAGCGCCCCGTCACCGCCGACCTCTAAATCGCTGGGGCGGAAATTGGGATCGGTCGAGACGACGATCGGATCGATCTCAACCGCCTTGATGTCAGCCCCGTTGTACTCGACCCGGTGTTGCAACACGCCTAAGAAACCGATGGCGTTGGTGATCAAGAAGTTGTTTTGCAGTTCGTCGGGAAAATGGCTGCTCGACAGAATACCGATCGCCGGCACGGGTCGAACTCGTTTCTGGTACCACTGCTTGTTGCCGACACCCTTGCCGATGTTGACGTACGAACCCGTTCCGCTGGTGCCGTCGCTGGCGAACTGGTACCCCCACCGGTCGATTACATCGCCGTGCGGATTGGGGCCGATCGGAAAGTGAAACTCGACCTCAAAGGTCCGCGGATTGAATCGATGAACGCCCGACTTGCCGGAGCGATACGTCTTTGTCGGCGTCTCGAAGTTGGCCACGTTGAAGATGCCTCGGGACCAATAGAGCCAACCGCCCGGTCCGACGACGACGGCGTTGGCCGAGTGGTGCGTGTCGGCGCTGGAAACTCCTTGCAGCATGCGAATCTTGACATCGGCTCGGTCGTCGCCATCGGTGTCCTTGAGAAACCAGATCTCCGGTGGAGCCGCCAACAAGACGCCTCCGCCCCAAAACTCAAAACCCGTGACGCTGTTCAACTCGTCCGCGAAAACGATGCATTCATCCGCGACCCCGTCGCCGTTATCGTCGGGCAGGATGAGCAGTGCATCGTTGCGCCGTCCGGTCGGATTCCAGTGCGGATACGACGGCCACACCGAAGCCCACAAGCGACCGTCCGTGTCGACCGCCATCTGCACGGGGTTGATCAACCGCGGAAACATCTCCTCCGAGGCGAACAGATTGACTTCCATCCCCTCGTGAATGTCCATCTTCTCAATCGCGTCGTTACCGCCGAGGTACGGAAAGGCGCCGTCCTTTAACGGTCCGACTTTGTTTGTTTTTACGACCAACTCTTTCGGCAGGTTATTGTCCTTCGGCGCGTACTCGCCGCCTTGAGCGACGGACCACACTTCGCGATCGCGGTTCTCCGTCAAGACGTCGAATATCTCCATCTCCCGCCGCATCACATCGGCGTTGGACTGGCCGTGCCACGCCAACTTGGATCGTCCGCCGTAAACGTTGAAACCGTCGACAACCCGATAACGATTGAACCAATGATCGTTCTTGTCGAGCACTGCGGCGCGGAGCTTGGCCATTTTCTCCAAGCCGGAGAGCGATGCTTCCGGGAAGAGCTCGCGGATCACCGCATTCGCCACGTCGCGGTTGCCGTGGTCGAGCAGATGAATCCCATTCATGGTGAGCGGCTTAGCGGCGTTGCTGTAGAGTTGTTGCGTCGCGGAAAACAGATCGATGAACCGCACTTTCTTTTCGGCGCAAATCTTCGCCATCGATCGTGTGTGGATGAGCAGGTTCTTGTTGTTCTCTTCCCCACTCGGCAAATGTGGACTGTTTAGGTTCTCGTGCGCGATGGGAGAAAATACGACGATCCGAGGCGCTGATTCGCCGTTGTATTTCTGCGCCCGCATGCCGTCGATCATGGCCGCGAAGTCCGACTCGAACCCCTTCAGCCCGTCGGGCCCGCGCAGAGCCTCGTTGTATCCGAAGAAACAGAAGACAACGTCCGCCTGGCACTTTGTCAGCCATTGGTTCGGATCACCGAAATTCGCTGAGCGCGACCGCGTCTTCACTTCGTCGCCCGAGAAGCCGAGGTTGCGAAACGTCAGTTGCTCCTGCGGATGCAACGCGTGAATGTACGTCTCCAGCCAACCGTGATGCTGCATTCGGTCTGCCGTCGTATTGCCGATGTAGACGATGTGATCACCCTTCTTCAGCTGCAACGACTGAGCTGTTGCGGCCGGCGGCTGGCCAATCCAACTCATCAGCGCGACGGTCGTGACAGCGGCGATTCGCCAGAGTTTGTTGGTAAGAATGTCGATCATCAGTTGTCAGCCTTCAGGTTCGATGGTGTTGGTGTAGTGGAGTGCAAGGGATGGTGGGGCACTCCAAATCGAGCTAGCGCTCGGTTGTCGTCGGGTGTGGTGTGGTGTCGCGAAGGGGTTACCTCCCAGATCCGCCACAGGCAAGTTGCCCATTGTAGTTGGACGGGACCACTGCTGGCCATCCTCGACAGGGCTCGATTCCGGCGCCACAAACAATGCGAGCTACCGGTCCCATTCGGTGACCTCGGCGATCGAACGAGCCATTGAGCGTAAGACGCGTCTCCCGGCCCGTCGAAATCGAATAAATCCTCAAGCGTAGGACGGGTCTCCCGGCCCGTCGAAATGGAACTGGAAACGCCCGGAGAATCCTGCGCCGCGGAGGATCAGGGCAGGGTGAAACGGCCGGGCAGCAGACTGTCGACTGAGGTGAATTGCACGGCGTTGTCGTCATCGACGTCGACGATGATGACCGGCAGCCGCGGTGCGAACTCGGCGAGAAACTGCAGGCAGGCGCCACAAGGCGCGCCGCCGCCGCTCAGCGCCAGGGCCAACTCGAGCCATTCGGTCTTGCCGGCCGCAACCGCTGAGGTCGCCGCATTGCGCTCCGCGCAAATCGTCAGTCCAAACGACGCGTTTTCGACATTGCAGCCAACAAACGCCTCCCCATCGCTTGCCAGCAGCGCGGCGCCGACGGCAAACCCTGAATAGGAACAGTAAGCGCGCGACCGCACATCGATCGCCAACCCGATCAACCACAAGCCACTGTCGGCAAAATCATTCATTTCGAACTTGTTGCTCATTTCGAACCTCTCATTGCGTTCTGCTATTGCTGTTCCTTCAACTCGATCGCGTCAGCAACTCGCCGCGCGGCCGCTGCGTGATCGCTCGTCTTTGCGAAAACGGTGGCAAGTTGGTCGCCCGTCTCGACGCGATCGCCGATTCTCACCGACATCTCGACACCCACTCGCGGGTCGATCTTATCCCCCGTCTTTCGCCGACCACCGCCGAGATCGATGAGCAGCCACCCGATCGCTTCGGCGTCCACACTCGACACGACTCCGGTCGCAGCAGTGAGCACGTGGTGAGCCGGCGCGGGCGCGGGCAAGCAACTGAGGTCGCCTCCTTGGGCGCAGACCATCTGCTCAAAACGCTCGCGCGCGGCTCCCGAATCCCAGGCTTGTTCGAGTCGCCGGCGAGCCTCGTGTTGTTGGGATCCTGTCAGCACCAACACGCTTTCGCACAGCTCCATCGTCAAATCGCGGATGTCGGCTGGGCAATCGCCCTCTAACCCGCGAACGGCTTCAGCTACTTCATTCGCATTTCCGATCGCGCGGCCGAGCGGTTGGTTCATGTCCGTGATCAGCGCACTGGTCGCGACGCCCATCCGCCGCCCCGTTTCGACAAGAGAGTCGGCCAGTTTCCGCGCGTCGTCGGCCGACTTCATGAACGCACCGCACCCGCATTTGACATCGAGCACCAAAGCGTCGAGTCCCTCGGCCAGTTTCTTGCTCATGATGCTGGCGGTGATCAAAGGGATCGAAGCCACCGTGGCAGTCACGTCGCGAAGTGAATACAACTTGCGATCCGCCGGCGAGATTTGGTCGCTGGCTCCCGTGATCACACACCCGATTCGATCCGTGATCTGTTGCATTTCCGCGACGTCGAGATCAGCGCGAAAACCCGGAATCGCCGCCAGTTTGTCGAGCGTGCCGCCGGTCGGTCCCAGGCCGCGACCCGAGATCATCGGGACCCGTACATCGCAACACGCCAACAGCGGAGCCAACAACAAGGAGATCTTGTCGCCCACACCGCCGGTGGAGTGTTTGTCGACGACCGCCGATCCCGCGTTCCATTGGAGAGTCTCGCCCGACGCCAACATGGCTTGTGTCAGAGCCGACGTTTCCGCCGACGTCATGCCGCGCAAGTAGACGGCCATCGACCAGGCGGCGATCTGGTAATCGGGAATGGCTCCCGTCGCGAACCCGTCCACGAACTCGGCAATCTGCGCGGCGCTGAGTTCGTGGCCGTCGCGCTTCGCGGCGATGATCCGCAGTGGGTTCATTCCCCGTCCTCAGCCGTTTCGAGGCCGACCAATTTCAATAACGCCAATGCGTTCGTCGTGGTGGCGACACCCGGCTGCAGGCGGTAGTCGAAGGCCATCCGCCGCTGCCCGTTCTCGTCGATGAAGTGTTCGCGAAAGTGAACATTGCGGCATTGCGATTTCAACACCGGCTCGTCGGCCAGTCCGAGGTCGTGTGTCGAGACAGCTCCCAGTGCGCCGTTCTCCAGCAGCCGCCCGATCACGCGGCTCACGGCGATCCGCCGCTCGACCGAGTTGGTGCCTTGCAGGATCTCGTCGAGCAAGTACAGACAACGCCGTCCGTCGTCGTCGGGAAAGCCGGCCGAGCGATCGACGATCGCCTTGAGCCGCTTGAGTTCCGCCATGAAGAACGAGACACCGTCCTCCAAGGAGTCCTGAATTCGCATGCTCGTTTGAATCGACAGCGGCGGACCTCGAAAACGGGTCGCGCAAACGGGAGCTCCGCTCTGCGCCAACGCCGTGTTAACCCCCAACGAACGCAGCAGCGTACTCTTGCCCGACATGTTGGAGCCGCTGACGAGTAAAAACGATCCGTCTTCACCAACCGCGACGTCGTTGCCAACACGCTCGTCATCCGGCAAGAGCGGATGACCGATTGCGGAGACCTCGATGTGCGCGGCGTCCGCCGTGATCTCGGGATAGCACCAGCCGCCGGCGTCGCGGGCGGCGGCGGCCAGCGACGCCAGCGCCTCGATATCGCCCAGCGCGGCGAACCATTGCGGAGCCTTCTGCTGATTGCGCAACCGCCATTTCTCCATTAGGGCCAAGACATGCGAGTCCCACATGAAGAGGATCTGGACGACCAGGTAGACGATCAAGAACAGCCCGGCGCGGCGGAGATTTGAAAGCTGGACGAGTCTGCCGAGGGACCGCAACTGAGCCTCGGCTCCGCGATCGTCCTGCGTCGCCACTCGGCGCAGATCGCCGACCAGTCCGTCGTCGGGGGGCAGGTCGGCCAGCAAGCCAAACAGGGCGCGATAATGTTGCATCTCGCCGCCCTGCGTGCTGATGCGAAAGAACACGTCGTGAATCGCACCGGTGCAAAACACGCTCACCGCGATGTTGGCGACCATACACGTGAGCATTGTCCAGCCGCCCACGGCGGGCGGGACGGCGCCCAAAACCCACAACAGGCCCGCCACCGTTAAGATGACCGGCGATACTCGAGAAAACAGGATCACGTTTCGCTGGCCCGCTGAGAGCGGCGCGCCTCCCACCCAATCCAGAAACGCGTTGGGGCCGGTGAGACAGCGGTGGAGCATCCTCCCGCGAACGGCCAACTGCTCACGCCAGCTCTCCAATTGAGCAAGAGTTTGGACAGCCGCCTGGCGGCGACGAATCTCGATCTCGCCGGCCGGTTCGAGCAGCCAACGACGGAGCCGCGCGATTCCCAACGGAGTTCGCGCCTGGCAGAGCCATTGGAAGACGGAGGCATGGCCGAACAGGTCGAGATCCTGGGCGACGCAGCCCGCTTCGCCCACCGGCGGCTCCACCTCGACCTCGGAAATTTCCGACCAACAGCGTCCGGCCCGCGCCGCAAGCTCATCGACGTATCGCCGCCGCTGCGTTGTCTCGGCGATCTGCTCCTGAACGCCCTCGTCCGCGGCGACAACCGCGAGAAAACCAGCGAAAACTAACCCGGCCGCCACGTAGCCCACGATCGAATGGTCGAGCTGTGTCCAAGTGAACACCACCGCGGCGGCGGCGATCAAGAACGTCACCACCCGCAACACGGCAAAATGACGTTGTCGAGCATTCAGTTGAGCCAGCTGAGCGGACAGCTCGTGCGAACGCTCAGAGTGCCTCGCCAAATCGGCGGCAGGAATCAACGAATCCACAGCGAGTCTTTCAGGGGAACGGTGGCGCGGCTACGTTCCCTCTAATCTATCGACTACGCCGCAACGTGTGTGAGCGGCGGAAGACTTTGTCGCC
>JASMLW010000393.1 GCA_030748485.1 Pirellulaceae bacterium | reverse complement strand
CCAATGAAACGAACGATGATCACCGCCTGCCTCTCCTGGCTTCTTTTCTGTACGCAGCTGGCGGACGTCCGCGCCGAAGTGAAGTTGCCCAATGTGCTCGGCAGCCACATGGTGATGCAACGCGACGCGCCACTCACCATTTGGGGGACAGCGGACGCGGGTGAAAAGGTGTCCGTCACATTGGGAGACGCGAGCAGTTCCGCGACAGCTGGAGAACAAGGCGGGTGGAGCGTCAAACTGCCCGCTCAAAAGGCGGACGGCAAAGCGCGGACAATTACCGTGCAAGGAACGAACAAGATCGTTTTAGAAGATGTGCTGATCGGTGAAGTTTGGATCGGTTCCGGTCAATCGAACATGGAGTGGCGACTCAGCTCCACTCAGGGCGCGAAGGAAGCGATTGCGGCGGCGAACCACGCGACAATTCGGCTATTCCACGTGCCCAAAGTGCAGAACAAGCAGCCTGCGGATGATGTCAACGCCAAGTGGAAGACGTGCACGTCGGCCAACATCCCCAGCTTCTCCGCTGTGCTCTATTACTACGGTGAGCGATTGAGTCGAGAGCTGGACGTACCGATCGGCCTGATCAACAGCTCGTGGGGCGGATCGCCGATCGAGCCGTGGACGATTGCCGGCGAGCAGTCGGGCGGAATGTACAACGGCATGATTGCACCTTTGACGAACTTCCGAGTTCGCGGAGCGATCTGGTACCAAGGCGAAACGAATGTTCTCCAGAAGAATGGTCTCCAGTACACCGGCAAGATGAAGGCGCTGATCGAAGGTTGGCGGAAGTCCTTCAATAACGAGCAGTTTCCTTTCTACTTCGTGCAGATCGCGCCGTGGGGCGGCCGCTATGAACCCGGCCAACTCCCGGCCCTCTGGGAAGCGCAGGTCGCCACCCTGAAGATCCCTCGCACGGGGATGGCGGTGACGACGGACCTGGTCGACAACATCAACGACATCCACCCGCGAAACAAACTGGACGTCGGCAACCGCCTGGCATTGTGGTCGCTGGCGAAGACGTACGGCCGCGATGAGATCGTCTACTCGGGCCCCTTATACAAGTCGATGGAGATCTCCAACGGCAAAGTGAGGTTGTCGTTCGCCCATACGGGCAAGGGGCTCAAGTCGCGCGACGACAAACCGCTGAGCGAGTTTGAGATCGCCGACAAGAGCGGCAAGTTTGTCGCCGCCCAAGCGACGATTGAAGGCAAGTCGATCATCGTTCACGCCAAAGACGTCGCCGCGCCGACGCAAGTGCGTTTCGGTTGGAGAAAGACGGCCAACCCAAATCTCGTCAACTCCTCCGGCTTGCCCGCGTCTCCTTTCCAAACCAAGAATTGGACCGGGGGCGCCGGCGAAGACTAGAGCGATGAGACATCGTCGCTCGCCGGTCGCGTCGGACTGCCCGGCGCCGCGTTCGCGCTGATCTTCGCCGCCGTCTTTTGGCACTCGGGACTGCCTGTTGAAGACGACGGCGTCAGCAGCCAAATGACCGACGAGGAGATTGCCCGCGTCATCCGCGATCGGTAGGCGGAGAAGTCTGCTATCATTGAACGCTGGGGCGCATTATGTCGATTCGACGATTCGTTGAGGCAGAAATGAAAGTTACAACAGCGTTGATTCTGGGTCTGGTTACCGCAATGTATGTCTGCGCGAGCGGCTGCGGCTCGACCGATCCCGAACCGATGACGGAGTTCGAGGAGCCGGAAACCGGCTCATCCACTCTCGTCGACCCGCAGGAGACGGTTCGGGTCGAAGTACTAGAAGCGGATCCCCCCGAGCGGGAACCGGTCGCTGAGCCCGAGACATCGGACCCTCCAGCAGACCCGGACGCGTCGCCAGACGTCCCCGCCGACCCGCTCAAATCGGCGAACGGCGAGCCGGGCGCTGCGAAGAAACCAGCGGCCGAGAAACTAGCGCCCGAGAAACCAGCGGCCGAGAAATTGGAAGAGCAGATTGCCGGTTTTCAAGTTCCGCCCGATTGGGTCGCGTCGGTCACGACGAAGTGGGACACGAACAAGCCGTGGTCTGAGGCTCGGCAGGAGATCCGACGCTTGCTGGGCCTGAACGACGACAACGCTCGTCGCGAAGGAGTCAAACTGACGTGGGATTATTTGCAAAAGAAGGACATCGGCGACGGCCACGAGTACGGCATGTACATGTTTCTCGGCCACGAACCGCTGTGGGCGATCATCGCGTTTCGAGAATTTGTCGATCGACCCGATCACAATTACCCACCCTATTTCGGTCTTAAAGCGCTCGCGTCGCTCTACGCGGAGCGGGGCGTTTTTGAGGAAGGCGAAAGGCTGTTGTTGAGGGGTCTCAAGATGAGGCCGCCGAAAGCTGAATGGAACGAGATGCGGGAGGCCGAGATGCACGATGCGCTCGGCGATCTTTACGTCGTCTGGGGGAAGATCGACAAAGCGAAAACGCACTACGGCGAAGCGATGCGGCTGTTCCCGTTGGCCAAGCCCCCCAACGGACGCCACTTGCTTCCCAGGCGAGCGAAGAAGGTCCAGTCGAAGCTGGACCTGCTCACGCGGGCTTCACTGCAGGACGTCTCGTTGCGCGACGGCACTTACCGCGAGTCGGCCCTCGGGTATTCCGGAGACATCAAGCTGACGGTCAAGATTGCCGGTGGTCGAATTACCAACGTCGCCGTGCAACACCAAGAGAAAATCGATCAGAACGCTTGTAAGATCGTTCCCCAGACGATTGTCGAAACGCAGAGTTTGCAAGTCGACGCGATCAGCGGAGCGACCGTCACTCAGGACGCGATCATCGGCGGCACGTTACGAGCGCTCAGGCAGGCGGGATTGGAATGAAGTTCCGCGCGGCGGACATCTTCGTCCGCTTTCGCAAGAAGAGCCAGCGCAAGGGATGGACGGGATTCGCCTGGCGTTGCCTGGACCGCATCGGGCCGGTGACTCGTAGCTCGCCCTTTCGCCGCGCAATTCAGATTGTCTGTCTGATCGTCTTTCTCGACTCGTTCTTTCGTGTTTGCTGGCCGTACGCTGATCACTTCACCGCGAATACATTCAGCGACAAAGAGACGACGCCGGTCGAGTTGTTTCTGCTGATCGATCCGCTGGTCGGGCTGTCAACCGCTGTGGCCAGTCGCGTCTTCAATTGGCCGACGCTTTGGTGGCTGATCGGAATCCTGGCGTTCTGCATTCTTGCGCCGCGAGCATTCTGTGGCTACTTCTGTCCGCTCGGCACGCTGATCGAAGCGTTCGACTGGTCGATCGGACGACGATTTCGCCGCTGGCACGTTGCCGACAACCCAACCGGTTTGGCCAAGCCGCTCAGCTGGATCCACCTGAAGTACTACCTGCTGTTCGCCGTGATCGTCACGTCCGCCGGCGGAGTGCTGACGAGTGGATTTGTATCGGCGATCCCCGTGTTGACGCGGGGGCTGCTCTTTTCGCTCGCGCGAATCCAACTGGCGGCGATCAAGGGCCCGAATCAACTAGGCCCGGCGGGAGTGGAGCTCTACTTTTCGCTGGCGCTGTTTGGAGTCGTATTCTTGTTGAGTCTCAAGGGGCGACGTTTCTGGTGCCGCTACGTCTGCCCGAGCGGAGCGCTACTCTCCATCGTAAATCTTGTTCGCGTCGGCGAGAGGAAAGTCGAGAGCAGTTGTATCAACTGCAACAAGTGCGTTGAGATCTGTCCGTTCGACGCCATCGAATCGGACTTCACCACGCGGGAACTGGATTGCACCTACTGCCAGACGTGCGGAGGGGAGTGTCCCACGCAGGCGATCAAGTTCGTCACTCGTTGGAATCGAGTTGAACTGAAGATCGAGGACGACCCGCCCGTCCAGCCGCGCCCCATCTCGCGACGCGGATTCGTGGCGGCTGGCCTGCTCGGAGCGACTGCTGCGGTCGCTGCGCGAACGGTGTTGGCGGGCAACGACTCCGATTCATCCGACCGACCTCTGCGGCCGCCGGGCAGTGTGCCGGAAGCAGAGTTTCTCGACTTGTGCATTCGCTGCGGCGAGTGTTTCAAAGTCTGTCCGGGCCCAGTATTGCACGCCGCTGGATTTGAACACGGACTCGAATCGCTGTGGACTCCCGTGGCTCATCCCGAGCACGCCGGTTGCCACCAGGATTGCACCTTCTGCACTCAGGTCTGCCCGACGGGAGCCATCCAGCCGCTGACCCTGCCCGTCAAGCGAGCGACGCATATGGGGCTGGCCATCGTGAACGCGACGACTTGCCTCCCGTTCGATGAAGAGAATCGTGAAGAGTGCGATCTCTGTTTTGTCGAGTGCGAGCAAGCCGGCTATCACGCGATCGAAATGCGGGCGATCGAGTTGCCGGTTGACCGTGTCGAACTGGAGTCTCAAGGATTCTCGGAGTTCGAGATCGATGAGATGAGCACGATTCGCGCACCGTTCGTCGATGCCGATCAGTGCACCGGTTGTGGGATCTGTACGTATCGCTGCTACACGAAGTACGTCAAACAAGACAACCGGCTCACGGAATCGGCCATCACAATTGCAGCGCAAAACGAACACCGTCGGCTCGCGTTCCCCACCGCGCCCGGAGGACTAGGTGAACCGGACACGTAGCGCCGTTCCCGGCGTAGTGGAATTCGCCAGAATTCCCCTTTCCAGGGGATTCCACTCGATGGGCCAGTGTCACCAGGTGGAACCATTCTCGAAGGCGCGTGCCGGAGCGGAGTCGCTGCGCTCCTGGATCCGGCCTACCAAGGGTCTTCCTTAGAGGCTGTTTCAGAACCTTGTACGATGGCCTTCCAAGGCGCCTTCCAAGGCCGTCGAATTTGGAAATCCTCGGGAAACGACGGCCTTGGAAGGCGCCTTGGAAGGCCATCGTACGGCAAGACATCGGTTTTGAAATGCGCTCTAGTCACTAGACCTTAGTCATTCGCTATCCGGTTGTGCATCAAGTTTTTTTCCAGGAACTTGTAGGTTCCTTCTCCGCGGATGGCGTGCGGGCCGTTGAAGAACTCAATCTCAGTGCGGTCGGGGACGCCGAGTTTGGCGTACAGACGCCGCACACGGGCGTATTCCCACGCCACCCACTCGTCGCGAGCCACGCCATCGTCATGCCCGCGCTCGACCATGAATGGCCGAGGGGCGATCAGCGCGGCGAGATCACTGTGATTAAATGTGTTGCCGAGGTTCCATTCGAACACCTCCCACACGTTGTGGTAGATCATGCTGTGGATGTGATCGGTGGTGACGTTCTTGTAGATCCACTCGTTGAAGTCGCCCGAGGCGATGACGACTCGATAATCGGTCAACACGGCGGGAACTCGCATCGCCGTATTGCCGCCGTAGGAGAGGCCGTAAAAGCCGATTCGCCGCGGATCCACAAAGGGAAGCGACTTGAGCCAGTCGAGATGTTGTTGGTGTTGTTCGACGGTCAGGCCAAACAGCGTGGCTCCGAGTGGGTGAGCCATCCGCTGCAACGTGCGGAATTCGTTGCCTCCCCGGTAGAAGTTGTGAGGCGCGAAGGTAACAAACCCGCGGTCGGCAAGCTGTGCGGCGAAGGCCTTGTAGACAGCGAAGTCGCGCGACGATTCGTCCTCGTTGATCAACGTCGCCGGCTGCCCTTCCAAGCCGTGTTGACAGACGACGACTGGTCGCCGCTCGCCAGGTTTGAGGTCCTTCGGGACGAGCAAGTACCCCCAGGAGAAGACCGTGGGCGGGAAGACGTCGAGCACTACTTCATAGCAAGTCCAGTTGGGCCGATCGACGACCAGTCGCGCTCGCGGCTTTGGCTGTTTGGCTCGCGGAGGGAATTGGCCGAGCAGCTGTCGCTGAAAGTCCGCCCGCTTTTTGGCGACGGCCGTTTCCCATTCGGCGATTCGATTCTCACTGCTGGAGGGCTGAGTATCCCGCCAGTACTCTTCGCGCCTCCGGTTTGAGAATCGCAGCAGTTGCTGCGTGTGATCGACCAACTCGGCCACCTGCCGGCGCCGCCGAAGCGTGTCGCGTCGCTTGTCGGTTTCCATTCGCGGCGGTCGATGTTTCACCTGGCGAGCCGCGACGTTCAGCTCGGTCAGCAATTTCATCACGGCGGCGTCGCCGACGCCAGGTTGTGTTGGCGGCGACTTGATGAGCGAGATGCGCGACTTGGACTCTTCACTCAGCCGGCGTGAGCGGGCCACTTCTCGTTCCACTTCATCGACCGACGGCGTGGTAATCTCACCTGGTGCGGCGACCGCCCGCTGGCCGGGCTTCGCGGCAGGAGGTCCGCGGACGATGGGAAACCGGCAATGCTCGACGACGACCGGCCGCGGCGCGCAACTTGCCGCGATCTCCGCGTCGCCAAATTCTCCTAACAAGCCGTACACGTTGCGGTCGAGCGGCTCGCGCCAGATCGCTTGCCGCGAGCGGAACGCGCCGCTGACCAACACACCGTCCACAGCGGTCTCGATCGCGGCGGCCCGCAGAGCCACCAGCCCTCCTTCCCCGTAGCCGACAATCGCCAAGGGCAATTGAGCATCGCGGTCCCGCAACCACGCGGCGGCGGCGAGCGTCTTTTGAATCTCATAACCGAGGATGTGTCGCCCGAGCGTGAACGCCTGACGGTAGATCCACTCGCGATGAGAGGCGTTGGTGAGCGCGACGGCCGGATCGCCCGACCAATCGGCGCGGCGATCGATCAACGACATGACGACAACTCGGCATCCACGGGCGGCCAGCTTCCAGGCATAGGGCGGATGAGTTGCAGCGGGTGTTGTCGAGCAAACCGATTCGACCGATTGGTCGGCGTCGGGGAGCACGATAACGTTGGCGGTGGGCGCCGCGGGTTCGAGCAACAGTCCCTCGCCGTAAACGTTCGAGAAGGCTCGCCACCTGACACGATAGACCCGTACATCGCCGACCTCGGCGATCAGCGCCGGCCGTTTGGCGGTCGCCGCCATTTCGAATTCGATCGGCGTCGAGAGCGGATCGACGGCGCCCAACATCTGCCGCAATCGCCGTCGGGCCGCCGCCAGCTGCTGTTGAGAATCGTCCGCCCGCCAGCGCGCTTGCCAGAGTTCTTCGCGGCGGCCGGGAGTTTGGTCGAGGCTGGCGAGCAGAAAACTTCGAAACCCCTCCCGCATGTCGGCCGACCGGTCGGCGGCGGGAGACAGTTTGGCCGCCTTCAGCAATTCGACTTGTCCAGCCACCTGGCTCGCATTGCCAAACCAGCAGAACGACAACAGCAGCGACACGACGCGCAGGCGGCCGGGCCACGCCCGTCGCGAGCTCCCGATTTCACATGGGTGGGATGTCATCGGCTATCGTTTGATCCGCTGTTTCTTGAGTCGCTTGGGCCAAGCGAATTTCGCCCCGGTCGCTGCATCCCAACCGCGCAAGTGGGGCAGCTCCGCCCGCTCGCTGGGGCGGGTGTACCGCCAAGAGTTTCCGCGAAACACTTCATCGACGAGCGCGAACAGCCGCCCGTCGTACTGCTTCAGTTCATCGCGAGTGTCGACGTGATTGTGATCGTGGTCCGGCTTGCGATTGGTGTCGAAGTACGACTGCACTCCTTCCGCCCAGTACTCGGCGCGATTCGTCGCGGCGTACTTGTCTTTCCAGAGCTCTGCTTTCATCGCTGCTTCGAAGGCGACTTTCAAGCGTTCGTCAAATGTCGAGTCGACGGCGGCCAGCCCGACGTGGTGAATCGTATGGGCGAATTCATGGACCATAATCGACTCCTCGTGATACGGATCGCCCTGGAGGCTCAGCAAGTTCTCTTCGCCGCAGCTGGTGACCGGTCTCCGCGGAGAGCCGCCCAATCCGCGCGCCCGCCGGTCCCAAAAGTCTTTGGGTGTGAGGCCGGCGTGCTCGGGAACATCCGTCGTGAATTCGTCGACACCCATCACGACGAACCGCGCTTTGCCTTTCACCATCGCCGCTCGCAAGTCGTCGCGGCCATGCAGCATGCGGTTGATCAGATAAGACGCTTCCTGCAAGGCTGTGTCGTGGACTTTTTTCGAGCTGACGACGGGCACTCCCGCGGAAGCCGTGTACTTCTCGTAAAACGAAGCCAGCTGCAGACGTTTCCGCTCCGCCTTGGAGGGAGGCGCGACGGCGCCTAGCCAGATCTCGCGCATCAGCTGGAAAGTCACCGGATCGAATTCCTTCAGCTCAGCTCGCACAAACGGATAGAAGTCGTTCGTGCCGAAAAACGACTCGGTTGTCTCAGCAAAGTACTCCTTGTGATTTGTCAGCGCGTAGTGCTTGCCCCGACGCTCTTGAATCTTGAGTACGGATTCGTAGGCCTTCGCCTTGACGGCGTGTTTGTATCCGGCGATGACTCGCTTGTCGCCGAAACTGACGAACTGATCGTGATAGCCGTGCGCCAGTTCGTGCAGCACGACAAACGGCTGCTCGCGGTAGACGTTGACGAACTGATCGGCGCGGCCGATGTCAACGCATTTGGCGCGGTCGGGATTGAGACCGTTGTCGACAAGCCACTGTCGGGCGGGGTGGTAATGAATCTGGTTGCGCGGGTCGTCGTCCAACCAGATCGCGATCTTGCGGAGGTCGGCGAGCGGTTGCGGCGGGACGAGAATCGCGATCTGCCGCAATTGCAGCCGCAGTAGGAGAAGCGCGCGGCGGCCGAGCTCTGAGTCGTCGCGGGCGAGCGGCTTGTGCACGTAGACTCGCCAGCCCTCGATGTCGCGAACATCGTAGTCCGACGTGGGCGCGAAATCGGAAGCGGGCTCCGCCGCTGTCGCTGGGGCGGCTCCGAAGAGAATCAGTAGACACCAGATCGTCGATGGTCGAATCATCAATCACACTTTGGCTGAGGATGAGGACGTGAAGGCGTGGGATGGAAGGAGGTGAAAAGTTGCCCCGTGGAGGATTTGCACCTCCGTCCGCCGGGTTCAAAAAGGCCGGCAAGTCTTACTGTTAAACGAACGGGGCGGATCGATTGTAAATGCGCGGCGAGGGCGCCGTCAAAGTAGCGAGACGCGCCGCGAGATCGGCTATCATGGCCTCAGTCGATGGTTGCGAGGAGTCCAGAATGCTACGTAGTGAGTTGTTCGAACAGGCCGTCTGCGACGACCCGGACAATCTGGAGCTGCGATTGATGTTCGCCGATTGGTGCGAGGAGCAGGGCGACTCGCGCGGCGAATTCGTGCGGCTGCAGTTGGCGCTCGATAGCCTCCCCGAAGGCCATCTTTGGCGCTTCGATTACCTCGAACGAGAACGAGAACTACTCAAAGAGCACGCGGGCCGGTGGAACGCTCCATTGCATCGCCGCATCAATCAGACCGCGCTGAAAGGCGCCGTGCGATCTCGTCGAGGTATGGTGCGTTCTTGGTCCTATCGCCGCGGATTCGTCGAGTGCTTGCGGGTCGAACCGCTGGCGATCGACTTGCACGCCGAACTGCTGTTTTCACTGGGACCCATCCGACACCTCCGCATTGTCGGACTGATCACCGATTGGGCGGCCGGCGTGGCGAGTTGTTCCCGGATGGAGCAGCTGCGGTCGCTCGATATATCGTGTTCTGAGCTGGACACCGAGGGAGCCGCCGTGCTTGCCGGCTCGCGCTATCTCCATCAGCTGCACACGCTGGATGTCTCCTGCAGTGAGATCGGCACAGCCGGTATTTCGTCGTTTCTAGAATCACCAGGCCTCGACGAACTCAAGACACTCATCGCTTACGGCATGGTGATTCCCGGCGCATTGGCGCAACAGGCGCGGGAGCGACTGGGTGATGGTTTTCGCTTCAACCCGCACGCCGGACTCGACTGGGACGAGCTTCCGGAGGCCGAGCGACGGAGTGTCTTGTCGTTCGATGAAGACGCGTACTTTGAGAACGGCAAACTGTTTGTCGACGGCGAGGACTCGGAGCAGACCGAGAGCGGAGTCGCCTACGACGAAGAGTGGAATCTGGACGAACGCATCTTCGCCGACGGCACGGAGAACTCAGAGCCCGAAGATCGTCGCTTCGAAGACCGTTTTGAATTTCCCGAGGAGGAAGAAGGCTACTACTGATGTCGACTACTGACGTCGACCTCGCTTTGTCGCCCGCTAATCGTCGTCCTTGGCGCCGCCCAGCGTGATGGAGATCTTGTACTGGTTCTGCAGGTGGGCGTGGGCGACGCTGGCGTGGCTGTTCTTGGGGTACATCTTGCAAACCAGCTGGAACGCTTTGATCGCCGACTCCTTCGACTTGAGTTCCTCGTAGGTGTAGCCGATCTGC
>JASMLW010000392.1 GCA_030748485.1 Pirellulaceae bacterium | reverse complement strand
CGTAGCTGTTCAAACGGCGGATCCAGATGTTGCGGAAGCGGACCGGGTTGCCGTGGTCCTGCAGCACGAGCGGCAATGCGTCTTTGTGCGCTTTGTAAACCGGCGGATCCTGATGAGCGACGCGGCCGAGAATCTTTGTGCGATGGTGGACGAGTACTCCATTGTGGATCACCGTGATGTGGCCGGGCGTCTTGAGCTTGTCGCCTTCGAATTGAGGAGCCTCAAAGATGATGTCGTACGTTTGCCAGTCGCCCGGTTTGCGCGACGCGTTGACAAGCGGCGGGTACTGACCGTAGATGGAGCCCGCCTGACCATCGGAATACGTGCGGTTGTCGAAAGAGTCGAGCACCTGGATTTCGTAGAATCCCATAATCATCACACCGCTGTTGCCGCGACCTTGGCTCTTGCCTTTCACTTCCGCCGGCGACGCCCACTCGACATGCAACTGGCAACTGCCGAATCCTTGCTTGGTGCGAATCGAGCCGCCGCCATTGACTTCCGCGTAACCATTTTCGACTTTCCATTTCGCATCCTTGCCGTCGCCTCCCACCCACTTCGTCAGGTCCTTGCCGTCAAACAACACAACCGCGTCGGAGGGCGCTGAACCGGCCCGGTCCTGGGTGCTCGGTTGACCGGGATCAACGATGCCCGGCTCGGGACGCTCCTTATCGTGCACGCGCCATTTCTGTCCGGGAACATTGACCGTGTCCGTGTACCCTTCCGGCGGCAATCCACTGACACGTTTCTTGGTCTTCGGCAGCCCGCCGTCGTCGGCTCGCGAAATGGAAACCGAGCCAGCAACTACGACTAGTGAAAAAAGGGATGCGTTGCGCAGCAGCGTTCGTTGGTTGAGTTTCATTGTTAGACCGAATCGTGGAGGTTGTCAGGCGTCACCCGGCGGCGACGGGAGACTGCAGAATAATTGGATTCGCGCTCGATGTGGAGTCGGGGCGGGCGGTCGGTGTGGTCGTGAACGCTGTTGTTCGCGGCTGTCGGTCCCCGCTAAAATCGCACGAAGTTGTTGTTTCAATGTGGGATGACGTTCGATCATGGACACCTCAGCCAGCTTTCTCGACGCGCTCCAGTCGGCCTCAAACGAGGACGCTTGGCGGACGTTGGACGAGGCCTACGGCCCGCTAATCCGCGGTTGGTTGCAGCGGCAGGGGGCCGATTGGGCGGACACCGACGACGTCGTACAGGAAGTCATGTTGGTCGTGGCCCGCCGTTTTGGCGACTTCCACCGCCAGCGAACGGGGGCGTTTCGCAGTTGGCTGAAGACGATCGCCGTCAATTGTCTTCGCGATCATTGGCGACGGCAGAAACGGACTCCCAAGGCGCCCGGCGGCAGCGACTTTGGTGAGATGCTCGCCCAACTCGAAGATCCGCACAGCGGGATCAGCAAACAGTGGGATCGGGAGCACGACCGCCACGTGACAGAATACTTGTTGAGGCAAATCCAACCACAATTCACACCGCAGACCTGGAGCGCGTTTCAATCGTTCGCGCTGGAAGGGAAGTCGGCTGACCAGACGGCTCAAGAACTCCAGATCACCCCCAACGCGGTGTTTATCGCCAAGTCTCGCGTCATGGCCAGTCTGCGGCGAGCCGGTCGAGGCTTGATCGACTGATCGTAACTGGCGATTTTTTGTCGAAAATCTGAAAGGTCTGTCGCCCGGCAGCCATATGCTTAGAGGCTGTTTCAAAACCTTGTACGATGGCCTTCCAAGGCGCCTTCCAAGGCCGTCGTTTCCCGAGGATTTCCAAATTCGACGGCCTTGGAAGGCGCCTTGGAAGGCCATCGTACAAGGAAATGCGCTCTAGAGGCGCATCCATTCCGGGGTCGCCCCGCTCCGCCGAAGTCTCGCGAATCCACTGTTAGCCGAAAGCCACCCATCGTGAATGAACCTCCGGCCACCCATCCCACTCGCGACGAGTTGCACTCGTTTCTCAACGGAGACCTCGAGCAAGCGCGGCAGTCGGCCATCGAAACTCACGTCGCCCAATGCGATTCGTGTTGCCAGATTCTCCGCGACGCGCCCCACGACGCGTTGCTCGAGCCCTTGCGGCCTCACGGCGACACGTCGTATTTACCGGGCGAGACGTTGGCTGTACCGCCGCCAACTCGACGAGTTTCGGCGAGCAAAACCGGCGATGTGTCGGAGTTTCCAGCCGAACTAGCCGCTCATCCTCGGTACGAGATTGTCAGGCAACTCGGCCGCGGCGGAATGGGCGTCGTGTTTGAGGCCGAGCACCGAGTGATGGAGCGGCGGGTCGCGCTGAAGGTCATCAACGCCAGTTTGGTGAGCAACCAGATGGCGGTCGATCGTTTTCGCAATGAAGTGCGGGCGGCGGCCAAACTGTCGCACCGCAACATCGTCACCGCATTTGACGCCGAGCAAGAAGGCAACCTGCATTTTCTGGTGATGGAGTACGTCGACGGAGTGAGCTTGGACAACCTGGTCGCTCGCCGCGGTCGCCTGCCCGTACTGCACGCCTGCAACTACGCGATGCAAGCGGCGCAGGGTCTGCAGCACGCGTTCGAGCACGGCATGGTTCACCGCGACATCAAGCCGCAGAATCTGATGAAGACTCCCAAAGGGCTCATCAAGATCCTCGACTTCGGGCTCGCCCGGTTGGCTCGCCACTCAGAAGAGTCGAGCGACGGCTCCGCCGCGTCAGCCGGGTCGCTCACCTCTCACGGCGCGACGTTAGGTACTCCCGATTACATCGCTCCCGAACAAGCGAAGGACTCACGGAGCGCCGACATTCGCGCGGACATCTACAGTCTCGGCTGCACGTTGTACTTCATGCTCGCCGGCCGTGTGCCGTTCCCGACTGGTACGGCGGTCGAGAAAGTAGTGGCCCACTGCCACGACGACCCAGTTGAGTTGGCTCAACTGAGACCAGATGTGCCTGCCGAGTTGCTCGCCGTCGTGCGGAAGATGATGGCCAAGCAGTCGTCAGAGCGATTTGTCCAACCTCAGGAGGTCGTAGACGCGCTGCGTCCATTTGGCCGGCCGACGGACGAGGCCGCCGAGACTCACGCCGACACCCGTTCAGGGAATCAACAACAAGGCGCGGCGGCGGGCAACGCGGCCGTTGAAACCCGGGAGTTCGATGGCGGCGCGGGTCGCGACATGGAACCGGCCGAGATGTCTAGCGCATCGTCCGACGCCCCGCTCAATGCGGCGTTGCCGGTCGCTGACCTGAGCGATTTGAGTTCGTTGGAGCCCGCTGCCAAACGTCTATCCGCACCGCCGAAAAGCAAGTCGATCTCAGCGACCGCCGTCGCCCTCGCGGCCACCGCGGCGCTGTTGTTGGTCGGCGCCATTTGCGCCGTGTGGTACAGCGTGCAGTCGAGCGACGAGTCCGGCGGCGAACAGCTTCAAGGGTCGCGCGATTCGGGGGTCGCCCGTGTCGAGCCGAGACCGAGTTCGGATCCAGGAGCCGTGTCGGCGGATTCAAACCGCGTGCTTCTCGTGATCAACAGTCGCGACTTCTGGTATGGCGACTTTGAGCCGACAAGAGACACATTGACGGCGGCCGGTTTTGAAGTCGTTGTCGCCTCCTCCTCCACGGCGGCTGCGATTCCCGAACCGCGTTCGGAAGGGCGGCCAGTTACGCCCGATATTGTCTTCTGGGACGCGGATCCGGCCGACTACCGAGCTGTCGTGTTTACGGGCGCCTCGGTCAGTGACTACATCGGCCAACAGCGCGCCACGACCAGGCGATTCATCGAGCAGCTTCACGAGCGAGGCGGCTTCGTTGGCTCCATTTGCCTCGGCACTCGCGTGCTCGCCCAAACCGGGTTGCTCGACGGCAAGGAAGCATCTTCAACCGGGCTCGTCGCCAACCAGATCAGCGGCGAGTTCTCGCAAGTTCTCTGGCGGACGAATCAACTACAACTCGACAACCGTTTTCTCACGTGCGGCAACTGGCGCGATGCGAGTCTGTTTGCTCAGCGTTTGGCTGACGAATTGAAGAACGCGGAATAATGCCGGCGGAGGCGACGGTCAGGCGGCTGAGAACCGATTAGCGACCGCGACCGGCGAAGCGAGCGGCCCCGGCCTGAAATTCTTCAGCGGAGATCGATCCATCTTCGTTCGCGTCCAGCCGCATCAGGTGACGCCAGACGAACGGCGCGACATCGGCGGCGGTGACGGCCCCGTCGTCGTTGCGATCGAGCGCAGCGAAAGCGCGGTCGACCAGCTCTTCTCGATGGGCGTCGCGAGCCGCTTGCAGTTCTTCCATAGTCACAGCGCCGTCGTTATTGCCGTCGGCTTGAGAGATTCGCTCCCACAAGGCGGCCGGAACTTCGTCTTCCGTCAACGCTCCGTCTTCGTTGGCGTCGAGCATGTCGAATGGATTGTCAAAGTTCGGCCGCGGCGGATGATGCGGTCGCTCGCGGAGCGCCGCCACGAACTCGTCAAGCGAAACGCCGCCACTCTCATCTGCGTCGAACCGGGAGAGAATTCGCCAGGCGACTCCGCCGACTTCATCCTCCGTCAATTCGCCGTCTTCATTCTCGTCCCGGGCGTTGAAGTGTTCGGCCAGGCGTTCGCGCAACTGCTCTTCGCGGTACGCCGCCAACTCGTCGGGCGTCACGGATCCATCTTCGTTCGCGTCGGCGTTGACCAAATGCTCCCACAAGTCGGCGGGCACTTCATCTTCCGATAGAGCTCCATCCTCGTTCTCATCGAATCGCTCGAACGGGTTGTGCGATGGAGGCCGATGGTGATGAGGGCGATCGGCCAGTGCAGCTTCAAACTCAGGGAACGAAATATCGCCGCTCTCGTCCGCATCATGGGTCAGCAGATGCTCCCACTTGTGCTCCGAGTCGACTTCGTCGGCGGTGAGCACACCGTCACTGTTCTCGTCGCGCTCTGCGAACAGTTCCGCGCGGCGTTGAGCCGCTTCTGCTTCACGGTACTGTTGCAACTCTTCGGGAGTGACGGCTCCGTCCTCATTTTCATCCGCATTGACGATGCGATCCCAAAGCGGCGCCGGCACTTCATCTTCGGTCAACGACCCGTCCTCGTTGGCGTCGAGCCGTTCGAAAGGGTTCCGGTGGTGGTGTTCGCCTGCTTCTCCGTCGGCCCCATCGTTGTCACCGCTACCCTCGCCGCTCGGATCGCCGCCATTTTCGCTATTGCCTTCCGCTTCGCCGGCCGGATCGGCTGGCGGAGGAGCTTCCTCGTCTGCGTTCGCTCCATCCGTATCTGAACCGAGACGATTCTCGAGTCGCGTCTGCAATCGGTCCAACAGCGCGGCCGCCCGCTCTGGATCGATGTGTTCCGGCAGAGCGTCGTTGTCGATCGCCTCCTGTAGGCGGGCGATCCGGTTCTCCAGTGGAACGGTGCTCTCGCCGCCTCGCACAAATCGATCGACGACGTGTAGCAAGTCACTTGGCCGCGTGGCTTGATCCCCATTCACATCGGTAAAAACGCCCGTTTGCCCGGGAGCGCCGCGTCGAGCCGATTCCATTTGATCCACCAACACCAGCACGTCGCTGACGCGGACAAGTCCGTCGGCGTTGACGTCCTCCGGTTCGGCCGCATTGTGCAGATCGGCTGCCAGCAGTCGGCGTTCCTCAAGGGACTCCAGATGCAATCGGCGAGAATCATTCGATGAGCGTGGTTTTCTCATTTTCTTCCTGTTCGGCTTCGCAGCAGCGGCGGAGTTGCGTTTTCGAGTGTCGGAACGTAGCTCGAAATCGCTTCGAGAGGATCTGTTCGCGAGGATGTGAAGGATGTGACTGTTTCCCACCGTGATTCCGCTGGAGGTTAATAACGGATTCGCGTTCCGATCGCCGCCCGCCGCTGACCTCATTTCTGTGAAAAACTCGCAGAAAAATCCACCGTTTGGGGCGGCGAATCCGCGCCGAGCTCGGATTTGGCCAGTTCGCCTGTCGGCTGGAGTCGCCAAGTCAGGGCGAGCCAACAGCTTACCTCTTCGAGTAACGCAATTTCCACAAACGCTGAAAGGTCGTCGACTCCGCCGCCATTCATCTCTTGTCGCGATCGCGACGTCGAATCTCCCATCTATGGCCCGTCTGACGGAGGAGTTGCCGTGAACAAGCGCCGATCGACCAAAAAACACACCAAGCTCGCTCGATGCCGAAGACTGACTTTGGAAGCACTGGAGACTCGCCGAGTTTTGGCGGAAGGGGCCGCCGGCTTGGCCGCCATCAGCGACGAGTTCGACGACGCCGCGTCGCAGGCGAACTGGGAGCGGATCTACCAGACGGAGGGATGGAACGCCGATCATCTCCAGGTTTGGGACGTCAACCAAACACAACCGGGTCGGATGGTCATGCAGCCGCACACGGTCGTCTGGTACCAGGACCGACGCGGTCCGATGGCGTTTCAGGAAGTGACCGGCGACTTCGCCATTACCGCTCAGGTGATTGTGACGGACCGCGACGACGTCGGCGGCTCTGATGCGGACGATATTCCGAACGATGCTCAGTACTCGTTAGCCGGTGTGATGATTCGAACGCCGCGAGACATTCAGGATCCAGCGAATGACTGGCAACCTGGCACGCAATTGGACGACGGTACGAATCAAGGCGAGAACTACGTCTTCCTCTCGCTGGGACATGGAACGGATGGAGACTTCTCGTTCGAAGTCAAGACGACTCGCAACAGCAACTCGCAGCTCGAACTGACGCCTGCTCCCGGCAACGTCGCCACCCTACAGACTGTCCGCATTGGTGACACAGTGGTGACACTCATGCAAACACCGGGATCCGATTGGGTTGTGCACCGGCGGTACACGCGACCTGACATGCCCGAGACGATGCACGTCGGTCTGGTCAGCTACACCAATTGGACGAAGGCCAACGACTTCGACCCCTTTGTGCACAACAACGAAGTCATGGACGGCAGTGGCTTCGACCCGACGCCGGCCGAACCGTTCAATCCGGATATCCACGCTGGGATTGAGTACGCCCGCTACGCCCTGCCCGTCGTGCCACCGGAACTTGAGGGAGTCGACTTGCTCAACGATGCGACGGACGATCAGTTGCTGAGCTTTCTCGGAGCAAGTCTCAACCAACCGGCTCAGCCGCCAGGCGACCTGCCCGAGGTTGGCGTCGCGGCGTCGGTCGACGCCGTTGGTGAAGCGGATGGCGCGGCCGACGCGTTCATCCTCTCACGGAGTGGTGACACGACTGAGGCCTTGGAGGTCTTCTTTCAACTCGCCGGCGCCGCCGAGTCGGGCGTTGACTTCAGTCCGCTGCCGGCCAGTATCGTGATTCCGGCGGGAGAATCGAGTCTCGCCTTGTCGGTTTCACCCATCGATGACGGGTTGCTCGAAGGCCCCGAGACCATGTCGGTCGAGTTGATCGACGGTTTGTTTTACGAACTTGGCGCCGACGCCGCGACCACGAGTATTCTCGACGATGAGTTTCCCGGCGCTGGTCCGCTCGCCACTCCACACGCCACGGCAGTTGAATTCTCCCTGCCAATCGGCGAGTCGCTGAGCTACTCGGCAGAGATCATTGGCGACCTGGCGTATCAATTGGACCAGCAATACCAGCTGACGACGGACGGCTCCTACTACGAGAATTGGGGCGGTCAACAGGAACGCTGGATTCGCGACGACACCGGCGGATGGTTCTACTTGCTGCCGACCGGCGCTGCGCACGAGTGGAATGGTGACTTTGCCGCCAGTCCGCTGTTGGGTGAACTGACTCCGGCGCACTACGACGACCCGACGCTACTGACGGATGCTCAGTTGGCGGCCGAGGTTGTCGTGAATGGAGTTGACGTCGCCGTCACACCGAATGACGGTTTTCTCGGAAGTCTGCAGGTTGCCGTCCACGCCGACAACGGTCATGCCGTTCAGACCGCAGTTGTTGAAATTGACGTGACGAACAACGGGCCCGCCGTCGACCCGATAGCGGACCAATCGATTTCGCATACTCAGTCCGAGTTGTTGACGCCGTTCGTGGCGACCGATCCCGACGGCGAGGTGCTCGACGTTTCCGCCGAAGTGATTCAGCCCGAACTGTACCAATTGGACGAGCAGTACGAATTCGAATCTGACGGCCAATACTATGAGGATTGGGGTGGACAAAGCGAGCGTTGGATCCGTGACTCGTTCGGTGGCTGGTACTACCTGTTGCCGACGGGCTCCCTTCACGAGTGGAACGGCGACTTCGGTTCGAGTCCCGAATTGGTGTCGCTGGATGTCGAGGTCTACCAAGACCCTCAACTGCTGACTGATGCGACGCCTGCGGGCGTGACCGCCACGATCGACGGCGACAACGTAGTGATTCAACACGACGGTTCGTATGTGGGAACAGTTGAGATCGTCGTGACGGCGGCCGACGCGCTGGAGTCGGCGTCACAAACGTTTGCTCTGTCGATCACGAACGCGGCTCCTGTGATCGGCGACATGGCCTCGTCGATCGAACTGGCGCCCGGTGAACAAGGAGCCGTTAACCTGATAGCGACCGATGTGGACGGCGACACTGTCGAGTGGTCCGTCAGCTCGTCGCCCACGCTGGCCCAGTCGCTGGACGACCAATTCGATCTGCAACCGGCCGACAACTTTTACGACAATTGGGGCGGACAGAGCGAGCGCTGGCTGCAAGGCTCCGGCGGCAACTGGTTCTACATTCTGCCGAGCGGTCAGTTCTATCAGTGGGCGGGAAGTTTTGAATCGAGCCAGCTGTTGGCCGAATTGGACGCGGCCTACTACGACGATCCAAACCTGATCGCCGAGCCGCTGGCGGCTCCTGTCACTTGGGAAATCGTCGACGGACAGTTGATGATCACTGCTGCCGCGGACTTCGTCGGTGAAGTCGAGTTGCAGCTGGCGGCCAGCGATTCGTTCGCCAATGCCGCGACGACGCTCACCGTGACCATCCAGTAGTGTCATGTGAGAGCTGTAATGGCTACTTTCCCAATTCGCTACATCGAGGAGAGGCCTCGATGTGGCATTTCGATCCGCAGTGCATCGGTCGCCGGCGAATCTGAACAGTGAGTCGGCGCACTTGTCGCCCGTCGACTATGATGACGCTGAGCTGTTCCCGGTGGTAACTCCCAAGAAACGACACCATGCCAAAGTCCATCGTACTCTTACCGTTGTGTTTGCTCTTCCTGGCAATGCCGTTGTCCAGACTGGTGACGGCGGCCGAGCGTCCGAACATTCTGTTCATCATGTCGGACGACCACGCTTGCAACGCGATCAGCGCGTATGGCGGTCGACTAGCCAATGTGGCCCCCACGCCCAACATCGACCGCATTGCGCGAGAGGGGATGCGTCTGGATCACTGTTACGTCACTAACTCCATCTGCACTCCCAGTCGCGCAGTGATTCTCTCGGGCCAACACTCCCACGTGAACTCGGTGAAAACTCTCGTCGACGCTTTTCCAGGGCCTCAGTCAAAGACACCGAACGTGGCCGATATACTCCGTCGATCAGGGTACGAAACAGTGCTGTTCGGCAAATGGCATTTGCGAAGCGAGCCGTGGGGATTCGACTATTGGAAGGTCGGACCGGGGCAAGGTTACTACTACAACCCCGTTTTTGTGTCGTCCACGGACAACGTGAAATACAGCCAGCGGCTGGGGCGCACAGCGCCGCGGACGAAGGGGTACTACACCGACCTGGTCACCGACGACGCGCTCCAATGGTTGCGGAATCGTTCGGGCGACAAGCCGTTTTTCATGATGCTGCATCACAAGGCTCCCCACGGAAAATGGGAGCCGGCTCCGCGGCACAAGCAGTATTTAGCCGGCGTCGAGATTCCCGAACCGGATTCTCTGTGGGAGGATTTTTCGCACCGTTCGAAGGCGACTCGTCGGATGGGCACGTCGATTACAGGTCGACTCGCCCCACGACGGACGATGGTGGCGGATGTGCAGAAGCCCAACTGGCCCGCCGGGTCGGTCGACATGACCGGCATGACGGAAAGGCAGAAAGGGAAAGCGGCGTACCAGAAGTACCTACACGACTACCTCGGCTGCGTCAAAGCCGTCGACGAAAACGTCGGGCGAGTTCTCGATTATCTCGACAAATCCGGGCTCGCCGACAACACACTCGTCATCTACACCGCCGACCAAGGCATGTTTCTCGGTGAACACGATTACTTCGACAAGCGCTGGATCTACGAAGAGTGTTTTCAGATGCCGTTTCTGATTCGTCTGCCCCGCGTCGTTCCCGCCGGCTCAGTTGATAAGACACATCTCTGCTCGAATCTCGATTTCGCCCAGACGTTTCTCGATTTCGCCGGCGTAGAGGATGCGGCCGAAGTGGCTCGAATGCAAGGGCGGAGTCTGCGCGAGATCGTGATGGGGAAGCAGCCCAAGGAATGGCGAGATGCGGTCTACTATCGTTACTGGATGCATTTGGCTCATCACCACATTCCCGGTCACTACGGCGTTCGCGATAGCCGCTACAAGCTGGCGTTCTTCTATGGGCTGCCGCTCGACGCCAGCCTCGGCAAGGGCGACTTCCCCGCCACACCGGCGGGCTGGGAGCTTTACGACCTGCAGAAGGATCCGCAAGAGATAAAGAACGTCTACCGCGATCCAGCGTACGCTGCTGTCGCCAAACGCATGAAGCAGCGACTTCTGGAACTCAAGCAGCAGTACGGCGACACCGATGCATCGTACCCAGCTCTGATGCGAGTTCGAGAAGCAAACTGGGAGTGAGCCCCGAGTCCGCTCGCTTTGTGTCTCCGTGCCTTTGTGTGAGCCAAAAAAGAAATTCGCACACAAGGTCACGAAGTCACGAAGAAGTGTACGCAAGGGTGGAGGTCTTCGCTGACGCTGCGCTGGACCGGCGGCGGAGTGGAGTCCGCTCGCTTTGTGTCTCCGTGCCTTTGTGTGAGCCAAAAAAGAAACTCGCACACAAAGTCACGAAGTCACGAAGAAGTGTACGCAAGGGTGGAGGTCTTCGCTGACGCTGCGCTGGACCGGCGCGTCGGAATGGAGTCCGCTCGCTTTGTGTCTCCGTGCCTTTGTGTGAGCCAAAAAAGAAATTCGCACACAAGGTCACGAAGTCACGAAGACTGGTCTTCGCGCTTCGGTCCTCGGTGAGAGATTCAATTGCGTCGGGAGATTCGTGCGACTCGTCAGTCCGTGCGAGCGAATCGATAGACGCCTTTGCCGGTTGGCGTCACAACGGTGAAGTAGATTTCGCCGTCGGCGTCTTCGCCAAAGGAGATCGGTTGCAGGGCGGATTGACTGGGGATCGCCCAGTTCGTGACTTTCTTGTCAGCCGACGAGTCGATCTTGAGCGCCCACAATCGGCCGCTCACGTAGTCGCCGTAAACATAGGCGCCTGCCAATTCGGGAAGCTTCTTACCGCGGTAGACGACGCCCCCGGTGATCGACTTGCCGACCTCGTGATCGTATTCCCAAACGGGCTCGACCAAGCCGTCGCGAGTGTCGACGCCCGACTGACCGAACGGATGGCCGCCCTCGCGGATGTTCCAGCCATAGTTGCCGCCCCGCTTGATGATGTTGATTTCCTCCCAGAGATTCTGCCCGACATCGGCCGCCCACAGCGAGGCAGTCTCGCGATCGAACGCCAACCGCCAAATGTTGCGAACTCCGTACGCCCAAATCTCACCGCGGGCGCCTTCTCTACCTACGAACGGATTGGTCCGCGGAATCGAGTAAGCCTTATCGCCGCTCTTCTTGTCGACGTCAATTCGCAAGATCGAACCGAGCAGCGTGCCGAGATTCTGACCGTTGCCGTGCGGATCGTTGCCGGCTCCGCCGTCGCCGAGCGCCACGTACAGTTTGCCGTCGGGACCAAACTCGATCGTGCCGCCGTTGTGATTCCAATACGGCTGCTTGATCCGCATGATCTCCTCTTCGAACTTCGCATCCGCCAAATTCGGGTCGTCCGGCGAGACGCGGAACCGAGAAATCACCGACGTGTGCTCGGCGCCCGTGGTCGTGTAGTAGATGTAGAACTCACCGTTCTGCTTGTAGTTGGGGTGGAACGTGAGGCCCAGCAGGCCCTCTTCGTTTTGACGATCGCTATAGGAGACTTTGTCGGAGATGTCGAGAAAGACTTCTGACTTTTTCGCGTCGTCATCGTTTGGCAGCACGTGGAGGACGCCCCGCTGTGTGGCGACAAAGATGCGGTTCATTCCATCGTTGGCGAACGTCAAAACGATGGGACGGAACGGCTGCGGCCGGCCGTTGTCGTCGACCGGCTTCCAGCCAGCCCATTGAACGTTGGGGAAAGCGACGACCGGCTTGAGCGCCAACTTGCCGTCGACCGGATCGGGAGCCGTCGCCCCCGACTTGAATTCGCGGATCTTAATGTTGCGGTACGCGACCATGTTGCCGTGATCTTGCAGAGCGATGTGGCCCTCGGTCGCTTTGGCCCAACCTTCGGTGCTGGCGAACTTGCTCTTCGCGACTCGCCGGTCCCAGTCCGCGTCGCCTTTCTTGAAGCGATAGTAGCGAACGCCATTCATGTACAGCACGCCTTCTTCCGGCGTCACTTTTAACTGCAGATGATTCCATTGGCCGGCGGGTTTTGTCGAATCGACCGGCGACCGATAGAGCTGGTACATCCAGCCTGACTTCTGCGGGTCGTGGCCGTCGACATTGTCCTGCACTTGAACTTCCGGGCCGCTCCAGGGCGCCCCACGGGCGTCCTCCAGCACGTGGAACATGATGCCGCTGTTGCCACCCTTGGAGATCTTGTACTCCAGCGACAATTCGAAGCTGCCGTATTGAGCATCGGTCATGATGTCGCCGGCCCCGCCGGCTGCGCGAGTCAATGCGCCGTCGACGATTTTCCAACCCTCGCCGGGCTTGTCCTTCTTGTAACCGCGCCATCCTTTCGTCGTCTTGCCGTCGAAGACCAGTTTCCAACCAGCTCGCTTCTCCGCCTGCGACAGTGAATTCAAATCCGCGCCGCGGGCGCTCGACGAGGCAATGAGAGCGACGGCGGCAAAGGTCGCTAGAACGAATTCGGTCTTCATGTTGATTGTCCTCTAGAGAAGTTCAGCCGAGTCGAAGGTGGTCGGTCCGCGAAAACGAACCAGTATAGCGAAAACGAATCGCCGGCGCCGCAACTGGGGCGCGTGACTTCCTCCGCCGGTGCGACGCCTGACGGCCGCGACCATTAGCCGATATCGCCGCCACGATTCACACTGAGATGGGCGTCGACCCCGGCGCGCGGATTACCGACCTCATTCGATTTACGAAGGGGCGGCGATCGATTCGTTGTTCCGGTGACGTCCGCCGGTCAGTTCGACCGCGCGGCCACTTTGCGGATCAGCTTGGTGGCTTCGGTTTCACCGAGTTGCTGGACGAGTTTCAACGCCATGATGACGGTGTCGATCGATTCGTCCGTCGACAACGGCTTGTCCTTCGCCGGCGCGAACACGTAACCGCAGTGCTCACAGACTCGGTTGCGGACGTGAACTTTCCCGTTGCACTGGCGGCACGTCTTTTGGGGCGCCGCGTTCGGCTTGACGTCCTTGGGGTTGCCGGCCTTGGGGTTGCTAGCCTTGGGTTTGCGTTTTGCCATGACTTCTCGCTCGATCACAGGACCTCGCCTCGGTGAGGGTGATTAAATATACGACTTAAAAAAAGGTAAAACAATTGTTTTATACAGATTCGGGCCGGCTCAATTGAGAATCGTCACTTCGGGAATAGGACAGACCAGTTGTCCGCCCCATTCGCAGACGTAGCTGAGCTGAGCGGCGATCTCGTCTTTCAGATTCCACGGCAGGATCAGGACGTAATCCGGCTTGGTGGCGGCGATCTGTTCGACCGGCAGAACGGGGATTCGCGTACCCGGCATGTACCGCCCGTGCTTATACGGATTGCGATCGACCATGTACTCGATGAAGTCGCCGCGGACGCCGCAGTAGTTCAGCAGCGTGGTCGCCTTTCCTGGGGCGCCGTAGCCGGCCACCGTCTTGCCTTCCGCCTTGGCTCGCAGAAGGAAATTGAGCAGACCGTTTTTGGTGTCGACCACTTGCTGGCTGAAGGAGCGATACGTTTCGATCCGGTCATAGCCGGCCGCCCGCTCCTCGGCGACGATCCGGGTGACCGAATCATGCACCTCGAGCGACGCGTCTTCGACTCGCCGCGCGTAGATTCGCAGCGAACCGCCGTGAGTTGGAATCTCCTCGACATCGAAAATCACCATGCGATGCGCCGCGTAAATCGCCTGGACGGCGATGAGCGACAGGTAGCAATAGTGTTCTTGGTAAATCGTGTCGAACTGATTGCCTTCGACCAGTCGCATGAGGTGGGGGAACTCCATCGTGTTGACACCTCCCGGGGCGAGCAACCGGCGAATGCCGCCGACGAAGTCGTTGATATCGGGCACATGGGCGAGCACGTTGTTGCCAATGACCAGATCCGCCTGCCAGCCTTCGCTCGCCAGCCCATCGGCGGTTTCGCAGCCGAAGAAGACGTTGCGCGTGGGAACGCCTTTGGCCCGCGCCGCCTCAGCGCAGTTGCTGGCCGGTTCAACACCCAAGCAGGGAATGTCCCGCTCCACGAAATACTGCAACAGGTAGCCGTCGTTGCTGGCTAACTCGACGACGCGACTTTCCTGATTCAACTCCAGTCGATCGCTGACGTTCTCGACGTACTTGCGGATGTGAGCCAGCCAGGAATCCGAGTAGGACGAAAAGTAGGCGTACTCGCCGCCAAAGATCTCTTCACCCGATACGTACTCTTTGACCTGAACCAAGTAACATTCATCGCAGACAAAGGCGTGCAGCGGGTAGAACCGCTCGGGCTGTTCGAGGTCGGCGGGCGTCAACCAGTTTTCGCACAAGGGCGACATGCCCAAATCGACAAACGTCTCATTGAGCTTGGCTCCGCAGAAGCGGCAGCCTTGCTGTTCAATAGATGCAGGGGAGGCGGCGGTCGCCGTTTGTTGAGCAGTCATGGTGGTTACTCCAATAATGGTGTCAGTTGCTAGTTGATCAGATTGACGTGGGTCAAGAGACGTTGTCGTCCCGGACTGCAGCGCTTCTGTTGCATCGCCGCGGAATGGGCTCATTTCAGCGGCTCCTGTATTGAGCCACCGTCCAATTCGAGCGGCGAGAGAGCGGTCGAAATCTGGGACGTTCGATTGCCCGCCAAGTCGTGCGATCCGTCGCGGTTGTAACGACGGTAGACGACCTGCGAGGGACGCCCGACAAGGTAGTTTGTGACGTCGCCCGCCAGCGCCTGGCGATACACGGCCAGCGCTCCGTCGACGGCGTCCACTGTCTGATCGACGTCGCTGTCGGTGTGCGAGTAACTTGTCACGAGCGTCGTCATCAGCACGCCGCGTCGAATTGTCTCCTGCAGAAACAGACTGCGGAACGCCTGCGACTGCTCGCCGCTCTGATCGCGAGTCGAGAAGACAAGACAGCAGGACTTGCCGGCGATTTGCACATGATCCTGTAGACCGTGCCGTTCGATGACTTGAGTCAGCTCGTGACGGAGCCGATCGCCGATACGGTAGAGATGATCGACAACCGGTTCGTTGCGGTACGTCTCAATCGTGGCGATCGCCGCCGCCATGGCGTGAGTCTCGGCGCCGTGGGTCGTCGACAGCAGAAAGACGCGTTCCCGGTCGTGATCCAATCCGCCCAGTTGCATCAGCTCACGTTTGCCGGCCAGCGCCGAGATGGCGAAGCCGTTGCCGAGCGCTTTGCCGAACGTCGATAGATCGGGCGCGACATCGTAGTACGCTTGTCCGCCTCCGTTGTGCCAACGGAATCCCGTAATCATCTCGTCGAGAACAAAGACGGCTCCGTTGTCGTGACACAAGTCGCGAAGCTTGTGCAGAAACCGATCAGCCGGATCTTCGTATTTGGCCGGTTCGAGGATGACTCCGGCGATTTGCCCGCGGTGCTCAGCGAACATGCGCCGGGCGCTCGCCAGATCGTTGTACTGAAATGAGACCGTCAGTTCCTTCGCGCTTTGCGGAATGCCGGCGTCGAGCGGGGTGGTTCCGATGAACCAGTCGTTGGTGGCGAAGAACGGGTGGTCGGCGCAGTATGCGATCTTGTCGCGACCCGTCGCCGCGCGAGCCAGCTTCATCGCTGCCGTCGTAGCAGTCGAACCGTCCTTGCAAAACTTCACCATCTCAGCCGAGGGCGTGAGGGAGAGCATGGTTTCCGCGCAGCGCACTTCTATTTCGGCGGGGCGAGTGAAATTGACGCCGCGGTCCATCTCGCTCTTCGCCGCGTCAACGACGGCCGAGAACGCGTGTCCCAGCCCGACGCAGCGGTTGCCCATGCCGTACTCGATATACTCGTTGCCATCGACGTCCCAGACATGACAGCCGCGACCGCGGGCGACAAAGCCAGGTGCGAGGACCGGGTATTGGTCGTCGCCTTTTGCGTAGGTGTGGCATCCCGCCGGAATCAGGTTGTGGGCGCGTGAGCGAAGTTGATTGGATTCGGTGAACTTCATCATCGGACCTCGCTGGGGAGAGAACTGCCGGGGAGAGAACTGCTGAGCGGATCGACGGAGATCGCTGCGGGGGGCGCAGCGTCACTACCGCGGCCGGGCGTGCACATGTCGCGTTCGTAGGAGGCGATCTGCTGTTCGCAGACGGATCGCATATCAGCTCCCGCTTCGTAGTGTCGCCGCCAATCGGCTGTCGCCGCCAACGTTTGGTTGAGTCCCCAAGCGGGGCGCCAACCGAGCCGCCAGACCGCCTTGTCAATCGAGAGGCGAAGGATGTTGGCTTCGCGAGGATGCTCACCTCGACTGACGTCGACCCATTCGCCGGCTCCCCACAGCGCGAGGTAACGCTCGATGACTTCGCGAACGCTCGCTTCGTCACCGCAGTGCGGGCCGATATTCCAACCGGAACACCACTCGGCGTCATCGGATGTCACCAGTTTGGCGGCCAGAGTCAGGTAACCGCTCAGCGCCTGGAGCACGTGTTGCCAAGGCCTGACGGCTTGCGGACTGCGTATCTCAATTGGACGACTGGCGGCGAGCGCCGCAAACGCGTCGACTAACAATGCGTCTTTCGTCCAATCTCCCCCGCCGATCACATTGCCTGCGCGAGCGCTCGCCAGCTTGACTCCGTGATTGGGCAGATCGGTCGTCGAGAAGAACGAATCGCGGTACGATCGCACGACCAGTTCGGCGGCTCCTTTGCTGCCGCCGTAGGGATCGTGGTCGCCGAACGGATCATTTTCGCGGTAGCCCCACACGATCTCGCGGTTCTCGTAGCACTTGTCGCTGGTGACCACGACGACGTTGCAGGGTCGCCGCCGTCGCCGGACGACTTCCAGCATGTTGGCCACTCCCATCACATTCGTCGCGAACGTATCGAGCGGTTGTTGAAAGCCTGTGCGAACGACCGACTGAGCCGCCAGGTGGAGGACAATGTCGGGATTCGCCTCGTCGACGGCTCGGTGCAAGTCGTCCACGTCGCGAACGTCTCCGACCGTGTGCTGGGCCAGCGAGTCGGCGACGTTC
>JASMLW010000391.1 GCA_030748485.1 Pirellulaceae bacterium | reverse complement strand
CGGCTCGTCGATCTTGTAATCCGTGAATTCGACTGTCGTCTCCGAACGTTCAAAACTCGACTGCCCCGCGTCCCCGCCGGCAGTCCCCTCCGCCGGCGTTTCGGTAGTGGGCGTCTGATTAGCCGGAGTCTCCTGCGCATTGGTGGAAACAAAATAGCCGTATTTCAGAAACGCACTCTGTTTGTCGTCGCCGGCTTTGTCGTCACCGGACTCGTCGTCGCCGGCTTTGTCGTCGTCGTCTTTAACTCCTGTCACACCGTTGAATTTCATGGAGTAGGAGACGAGTTGAAAATTGTCTTCGAGGACTCTTTGCAGGTCCTCAACTTCGGGCAAGGATGAGTCGATTTTCCAAACTGAGTTATCCGTTCCAGTGACATTGACTCGATTCAAGGTGTACTGAACCCGCGTATCGTTGGTGGTCATTTCGCCGAGTGTTTCTTGGAGAATCTCCCGCACTTCAGCATCGGAAAGTTGCTTCCCGTTTTGGGTGTCGAGTTCCATGACGACGGATGTTCCGCCGAGAAAATCGATGTCGAAGATCTGCTTTTGGCGAGCTCCAACGGCGCAGAGTCCGACGATGATCAGGAATCCCGAAACGATGGCGGCCACTTTGCGTTTACCGATGAAGTCGATCGAGGTTGCGCCGAGGATCTGCATCATGGTGAGCTTGGTGATCCAGCGACGGCGCTCGGCGATGTCGAAGATCACTCGCGAGCAGAAGATGGCCGTGAACATACTCATCAGAATGCCGAGCACGAGGGTGACGGCGAAGCCTTTGATCTGATCGGTGCCGATGCCGTAGAGGACCAGGGCGGTGATCAGCGTCGTCAGGTTGGCGTCGACAATCGTCGTCGTCGCTCGACTGAATCCGTTGCGGATCGCCATCCGCAAGGCGGCTCCCTTGTTCACTTCCTCGCGAATGCGCTCAAAGACCAGCACGTTGGCGTCCACCGACATGCCGATCGTCAGCACCAGGCCGGCCAAGCCGGGCAGCGTCAAAGTGGCGTTCACCAGAATCATCAACGCCAGGATCAACAGCAGGTTGAACAGCAGCGCGGCGCAGGCGACGACGCCGGAAAATCGGTAGTAGATGATGATGAAGATGAGCACGGAGAGGAGGGAGATCGAAATGGCGAGGGTGCCGCTGTCGATCGTTTCCTGTCCGAGCAGTGAGCCGATCTGGTTCTCACTGATGGGAGTGGACTGCAGGATCGCCGGCAAGCTTCCGGCGTTGAGAATGTCGACGAGGAACTTGACTTCGGCTTCAGTGAAACGCCCCGTGATCTGCCCTTCGTTGTCGATGACCGATTGGATGGCCGGAGCGGAGAGCAGCGCCCCGTCCATGATGATGCCCAAACGCCGCCGCCGATTCTCGACCGGACGGTTCGCCAAAGTCAGCCTTCCAAACAGATTCGCCCCTTCCGGTTTCATCGTGAAGTTCACGCACGGACGAGCCGCTTCGTCGATGCTGACTCGCACGGATTGTATGTGCGAACCCTGGACGTTGTAGCCGTCGTTGGCGTACATCAGCACGTCGATTTCCGGCGATTTTTTTTCCTTAAGCCACTTCTCAAACTTGGTTGGCTCGTCCTCGGTGTTCGCCTGGGACGAATCGATCGTGATCAACTCGCCCGTGCGCGAATTGCGAATCGTGGCGCCGAAGACGTCCACCTTGTGAGGCTTCGGATCGGCTTTCGATTCGCTATCCACGCCCACTCGAACCCACCGGCCGAGAACGGTTTTGCCATCGTCACTCCGCACCAACGGCTGCCGCCGCTTCTCGTCACCCGCTTGGACCCGCGCTTTGGCAATCAAAGTAGCATGATCGGAGAGATTGGCGACGATCCGGAATTGCAGATTGCCGGCCGCCACGATATTGGCTTTGATCTGTTTGATTTCGAGATCGGTGGCGTCGGGGACAATGATCTCAATCTGCCGGTCGCCGTACTTGCGGACGACCAGTTCCTTCGTTCCGCTGGGGTTGAGCCGGTTGGCGATCGTCGCCACCAGGTTGTTCATGTCGATCGAGGCGGTCGCGTCTTGCGTAGCCGCCACCGTGGCCGCTTCATCCACTTCGTAGATCAGAATCTCGCCGCCCTTGAGGTCGATCCCCAGTTTGGGCGGGAAGCCGCGCGCCACGATCAGTGCGGCCACACAGCCGGAGGCCAAGATCAGCCCGATCTTCCAGCCGTAGTCGGTCATCCGCATCGACTTGGCGATCATGTTGCCGATGACAACCGGCACGGCAATCGCAGCCAGGAATAGGCCGAACATCAGCCAGACGTTGGTATTGGTCGAGTCCGTTTGGGCCAACAGCGCCAAAGATTGCAGCGACATGGCGAATTACCTGATTCCAGTTCAGTGTTGGATTGTTGCTATTCAGTCCGCGGTGAGAACGTTGGTGAGAACGTTACTGCGAGCGGTCAATTCAGGGGGCGCCGGGTTTGCCCGATTTTTCCGCCTTGTCGTCGACCAGTTCCGCCACAGCGGTCCGCAAGATGCGAATCTTGGTGTTGGATTGCTCATCGATTCGCAGCACGAGTTCGCGGGAATCCTCTTGAGCATTGACAACGGTTCCCAAAATCCCGCCGATCGTCACGACGCGATCGTTCTTTTTTACCGCCGACAGTCGTCGTTGGGTCTCTTTTCGCTTGCGAGATTCCGGACGCATGATGAGAAAATAGAAGACCAATCCGATCATCACGAACGGGATCGCCATGCTCCAGATCGGGCTCTCAGGCCGCGTATCCTCCTGGGCGAGCAGGAAGAGTTGGAACAGCGGTGTGAAGGAGTGCATCGAGTAGTCCGATCCGGGGCGGCGGCTAGGCGCTCGCGTTGCTCGCGATTCGGCGCCAACAAAAACAGCCCCACTCCACGAAGGGTCGGGCTCGGGGCGCCGCAAACATAGGCGGGTATCTTAAGGTGTTGCGCCACAACGGGCAAGGGCGGACCGAGCACCCCGCTAATCGTCCCCTGCGGATGACTCCCAGCCAGCCATCCGGTCGTGGCAAAACGGCTCAAACCGGTCCTCTTCGATGGCTTTTCTGGCGGCCGCCAACAAACGCTGGTAGTACGTCAAATTGTGATGAGACAGCAGGATCGGCCCCAGCATCTCGTCGCTCTGAAACAAGTGCCTCAAATATCCCCGGCTATGGCGGCAGGCCAGGCAGGGGCACGACGAGTCCAGCGGCCGAGCGTCGAGGCGGTGCACGGCGTTGCGCAGCCGCAGCGGGCCGCCGTCGGTGAAGGCCAGCGCATTGCGGCCGTTGCGCGTCGGCATCACGCAGTCGAACAGATCGACGCCCCGGCGAATCGCCTGCAACAGGTCTTGAGGACGCCCCACACCCATCAAGTAACGCGGTCGGTCGCGGGGCAGCGCGGGGCAGGTCTGCTCAATCGCTTCGTACATATCCTCCGGATCCTCGCCCACACTCAGACCCCCGATCGCGTAGCCGGCGAAATCGAGTTTCGTCAGCTGCTCAGCGCATTGCCGGCGAAGTGAGCCGTCCAAGCCGCCCTGCACGATGGCGAACAGCGACTGATCCGACCTCGTGGCGGCCGCCTGACAGCGCTCCGCCCATCGCACCGAGCGATCGCACGCGTCGCGGACCGAGTTCTCTTCCGCGGGCAACGCGATCACGTGGTCGAGCACCATGGCGATGTCGCCGCCCAGCATCTCTTGTATCGCCACCGCTCGCTCGGGCGTGAGGTTGAGAAGTGAGCCGTCGATGTGCGAGCGAAACTCGCAGCCTTCCTCGGTCACCTTCGCGCGGGAGGCCAGACTGAAGATCTGGAATCCGCCGCTGTCGGTCAGGATCGGTCCGTCCCAGCCCATGAAACGATGCAGTCCGCCCAGCTCTTTGACGACTGCCTCGCCCGGGCGGAGGGAGAGATGGTAGGTGTTGGCAAGCACCATCTCTGAGCCTGTCGAGGCGACCTGGTCGACCGTCAGTCCTTTGATCGCGCCGAGAGTACCCACGGGCATGAAGGCGGGTGTCTGGACCGCGCCGTGGGGAGTCGTCAATCTTCCGCGGCGCGCATCGCCGCCGCCGGAGTCTTCGTGAAGCAACGTGAACTCGACAGATCGAGCCGGCTTAGTCACCGCGCAACTTCAATCCGATTTGGGTGAGTTTTTCACGAACTTCGTTCAGGCTGGTGACGCCGAAGTTCTTACACTCCAACATGTCGTCACCCGTCTTGCGAATCAGTTCACCGAGCGTGTTGAGCCCCAGGCGAACCATGCACTTTCGCGCTCGCACCGACAGATTCAAATCGGAGATCGGCCGATCCAACAACGCTTGCTCGTCGGGCGACAGATCGCCGTAATCGTAGGTGACTTCCGTCTCGGCTTTGTCGGAGGCGAACTGCCCCAACTCAAGTCCCTTCGACTGCAGCATCTCGCGAATCTCGACCAGCGATGTCTCGCCGAAGTTCTTGCTCTGCAACAGCGTCTGCTCGGGAACGCGCGTGAGGTCGCCGAGTGTGCGAATCCCCATCTTCTCCAGACAGTTTCGGCTGCGCACTGACAATTCAAAGTCAGTTACCGGTACGTTCAGCACTTGCGACAGACGGTCCTGCCGCTTCTGCGCTTCTTCGTCGTAAAGCATGTCGCCCGAGGCGACCGCGTCCTTCAGAAACAGGCGCGCTCTCGGGTGCGCCGGGTTGGCTTCGAGCACGCGTTGATAACAGCCCTGCGCGCGGTCGTACATCTCTTGATCTTCGTACAAGATCCCCAAGTTCAGCAGCACGCCGATGCTGGTTGGATAGCAACCCGACGCGCGGCCGTAGAGATCGAGCGCTTCGAAATCGTTGCCGCGGCGATCGTGTTCCAGCGCCAATCCAAAGAGCGCGCCGATGTGCAAGCCGTCAGCGTCGACCGCGCGCTCGTACAGTCGCACCACCTCTTCCGGATTGCCACCGATCGCAGCCACCGTCGCGCCGCGCTGATAGAGGTACTCGGCCGTCTGCTCGACCGGACCGAATAGCTCGTCGAGTATTGTCAACGCCTTGTCCGAATCGCCGCCGCACCGCTCCGCCTCGGCCACGCCCAACGCACACAAGTCCGCGTCGTAGCCGGCGCCCTTGGCGGCGTTGAACTGATCCTGCGCGTCGGTGTATTGCTCTTTGGCAAACAACGTCTTCGCCAGAAAGAACAAAGCCAGCGCGCCGCCGTCCGCATTCCGCAACGTCCGCTCCGCCTGGTTGTGTATGCCCAACAGGTAGTAACAAACGCCGAGCCGAACGGATGTCGCCGGCGTGCGCTCTTCGGTCGTCTCCAACTCCTGCACCGAGTCGCGCAACAGCGATAAACTCATTTGCTCCTCCGAAATCGCTGTCACAATGTGATCGATTTCATTGGGACCAAATGAGCTGTTGGAAAGGACGATACTTCTTAAATCAATGCCGTCGGACTCCATCGCAGGGCGCTCCTGAAGCGGAAATGAGACTCACAAGGTGGCCGCGCTTTTAGAGAGCCAGCGGCGGGAGTCGAACCCGCAACCCCCGCATTACGAATGCGGTGCTCTGCCAATTGAAGCTACGCTGGCCGGCCAAGCCCTAAACCGTAGAAAATCCTGGAAAAATCGTCAATAGGCCGTAAGTCGCCATTTGCGCCCGGTTTGAGACCGCAATTGTCCCGTTAGACTAGACGGCGGAATGAGCAATTCGCCGGAGACTGACTCCACCACCGGTTGCTCACCAAGACGATCTCGAGCAGCCTGAGTTCGCTCAAGAAATAAAAAGGGGGGCCTCTGATGTGCCAAACACTTGTTGGCTTAGCTGAATGGCCAGGGGCAAGGCAACCATCCCGCCGACGTTCATCAGAGACCCCACGGGCCAGCATGTCAGCCAGTTTCCCGGCTGACGTCTATCCCTAAAAGCACTCCGCGCGCCAAACGCCAGACGCTGGACGCCTAAAAAATGAAAATAATCGTAAGTCATTTTAAATAAAGGCTTTATGGGATTCTTCGAGCTAACCCTCTCGCGCTCCTCCTCACGGGCCACTCAAGCAACTGCAGCGTTTTGATACACCACCCCCAATTGGAACTGTTGCAAAATTCACCACCTGTCTCAGGCTAGACCAAAGTGACCGGCTCTCGTTTCCACCGCGCTTCCGCCGAGCGGCAACACGTCATCGTCTCGCTGAACCCGAAAGCGGGGGCGCGGGACGGCGAGCGGGTGGTGCGCGAGCTGGTCGGCGAGCTGCGCGGTCGGGGGATGGAGACGTTCCTGACGACCGATATCGACGAGGTGACCGAGTTGGCGGGCGACTTGCACGCGCAAGGCCTTTTGCGAGCCGTGGTGGCCGCCGGCGGCGACGGGACGGTCAATCTGGTCGCCAATCGGATCCCGTCGGGAGCTCCGGTGGCCGTATTTCCGCTCGGCACAGAGAACTTGCTGGCTCGTTACCTGACGTTGAAAACCGATCCTCGCCTGGTCGCTGAGATGATCGCGGACGGATGGACCGGACGTTTGGACGCGGGCGAGGCGAATGGCCGGACTTTTCTCCTGATGGCCGGCTGTGGATTTGACGCCGAGGTGGTGCGGCGGCTGGACGCCGCTCGAACGGGGCACATCCATCATCTGTCTTATGCCAAACCGATCCTCGATTCGATTCGTAGTTACCGCTACCCGGCGTTGCGGGTCTATTGTCGAACCGGCGAGATGGGAGCGGGCGAGTGGGGCGAGCCGATCGCTGCCCGGTGGGCGTTTGTCGTCAACATTCCCCGTTACGCCGGCGGTTTGAACCTCGCTCCCGGGGCGACTCCAACGGATGGATTACTGCACGTGGCCACTTTTCGCGACGGGTCGATCTGGTCGGCCGTCCGGTACTTGTACGGAGTGGCGCTGCAGCAGCACGCGAATTGGGATGATGTCGAGATGTCGGCTGTTACCGGGGTTCGCATCGAGGCCGCGGATGAAGGAGAGGAGGCCCCCTACCAATTGGACGGCGACCCGGGGGGCGAATTGCCCTTGGAGGTCCGCGTTTTGTCGGAACAATTGACGTTGCTCGTCCCCAGCAAGTGGGCGGATCGGGAGGGGATCGTGTTGCCAACGGACGGCGCCAACTAACCGCAGGAGATTTCAGTTCCCATGTCACCCGCTCGCGCTGTGACGATTGGTCCGTATCGATGCGGAGCCGACCAGCCCCTGTTGCTGATCGCTGGTCCGTGTGTTTTGGAGACTCGCGACAAAGCCCGCGAGATTGCGGCCGAGTTGTCGGCGGCGGCGAGCGAGTTGAACGTCCAGTTGGTTTTCAAGGCCTCCTTCGACAAGGCGAACCGCACCAGTGTGAGCAGTTATCGCGGGCCCGGTCTGGCGGCCGGGCTCGAAATACTCGGCCAGATCCGCGACGAGTTCGGTGTGCCGGTGACGACCGACATTCACGAGTCGCACCAAGCTGCTGCTGCAGCGGAAGTCTGCGAGTTGCTGCAGATTCCCGCCTTCTTGGCTCGGCAAACCGACTTGCTCCAGGCGGCGGCTGAGACGGGGCGGGCCGTCAACATCAAAAAGGGGCAGTTCCTCGCGCCCAGCGACATGCAGCACGTCGTGGACAAGGTCGTCAACCTGGGCAATGCCAACGTACTGTTGTGCGAGCGGGGGACGTTTTTTGGCTATGGTAAGCTGGTGAATGATATGAAGTCGCTGGTGGAGATGCGTCGTTTCGCGCCGGTCGTGTTCGATGCGACGCACAGCGTCCAGGAGCCGGGTGGTTTGGGCGGCGCGACGGGTGGAAATCGAGCGATGATCGAGCCGCTGGCCCGCGCCGCCATCGCGGTTGGAGTCGACGGGTTGTTTTTCGAAACGCATCCGCGTCCCGAAGAATCGCCCAGCGACGGTCCCAACATGGTGCCGCTCAGTGAGTTTCGCTCGCTGTTGCAGCGGTTGCTGACGCTTCGCGCGACTGTGGAGACATTAAAGTGAATCGCCTTCTTTCCTCACTCCTCACCCTCACCCTGGGCTGCCTGGTCGCAGGTTGTGAGCCCACCACAACCACACCTCGGCGGAAGACCTCGCAAACGCAAGCGACCGGGAGCGGCGGCGATGTGAATCTCGAAACGGCTTTGAATTACCTCGAGCGGATGAGTGAGTTCTCGCCGCAACAGGCGTCGATTCAGTCGGCCTATTACTTCAACCAGTGGCTGAAGACGCGACCCGAGAAATCGAGTTGGTCCCCGGACCTGTTGGTCGCCCGCCTGCCGCGCGAAACGCGCGAGACGAAGGCCATGGAGCGACTGGACGAGATGCAGTTTCGTCTCGAGGACATCGAGTACTTGGAGGGAGTCCGCTGGTGCGCTCGCATCTCCAATTGGGCCAAGCAACGAGTCAACAAGCGGCTGCGGGCGTGGGTGGACCAACAGGGCGACCAGCTGACGGCGGAGCAGAAGGAGCAACTGCTGATCGCCGAGCGGATGTTTGACTGGACTGTCCGCAACATTCAGCTAGACGAGATGCCGCCGCCGCCGAAGCGCAACGCGGTTGGCCCCACCTCGACCGAGTCGCAGGGCGAGCAGGCGCTGTCGCCGCCGGCGCGGGCCGTCATTGGACCCGGGTACACGCTCTTCCCGCACGAGGCGCTGCTGTACGGCCACGGCGACGCGCATCAGCGGGGGCGGTTATTCATCCGGCTCTGCCAACAGCAGCACATCGACGCGGTCATGTTGGCGATCGACCGCGGCCGCGGACAGACCGATCAATGGATTCCGGCGGCGCTGATCGGCGGTGAGTTATATCTTTTCGATCCCCAACTCGGCCTGCCGATCCCCACGCCCACCGGAGGTGTGGCGACACTGTCCGCGGCTCGCCAAGACCCAGCCGTGCTCGCCCAGCTCAGCCTTGAGGATCTACCGTACCCGGTCCAAAGCGGTGATCTCAAATCCGTCGTCGTGGAGATCGACGCGAATCCACAACAGTTGTCGCGTCGCATGGCCGAGCTCGAGCCGCGGCTGACGGCGGGCCATCAGATGCGGATCATGGTCGAGCCGACGGCGTTGGCGAATCGGCTCCGCAAATTGCCGGGCGTCAGTGGGGTGCGAATCTGGTCGATGGCCTTTGACGCTCTCGCGTATCGGTCCGCGATCGACCGCATCGAGGTCGAACGGCCGGAGCTGATCCCGAAGATCCTGCAAGAGCGGGCGCTGTTCTACGACCTCAACCCGCTCGTCCGCGGCCGCCGAATGCACTTCGACGGAGCCTTCAACGTCACCGAACCCGGCAAGCCGACTGCGAAGAAACTCTACATGCAGATTCGCGTCGACAAGACGTCGATCGAGAAACTGCGGACGGACGAATCGGTGCAGCGGCGATTGTCCTTGGTGCGAGACGACCAGGAATCAGACGCGCAATGGTCCCGTCGCATCTATTCGACCGAGTTGATGCTTCGTTTTGGAAAACAGCACGCGAGCTTTTGGATGGGGCTCATCCATTTCGAGAACGGCGATTTCGGCGACGCCGCCGACTGGTTTGAAAAGCGGACGATCGACGCCCACATGGATGGCATGTGGACGAACGGGGCCCGCTACAATCTGGCTCGTACGTATGAAGCCCAAGGCGACATCAGCGGCGCGCGGCAAATCCTGTTGACCGACGAATCGCCTCAGCAGCAGGGCAATCGCGTCCGCGCGAAGTTGCTCCGCCAATGGACGACGGCCGAGAAGCCGACGGGTTAGCTCCAGGTTGATTTCGCGGCGACGTTACTTCCAGAAGAACGACTGCCCGGTCAACTGCTCGAAGGCCTCAATGTACTTCTCGCGCGTCTTGGCGACGATATCAGCGGGCAGCGGCGGCGGTTGGCTGTTCTTGTCCCAGCCCTCCTCACTCAACCAGTCTCTGACAAACTGCTTATCGAAAGACGGTTGGCTGTGGCCGGGTTCGTACTTGTCGGCCGGCCAGAAACGAGAGCTATCGGGGGTCAGGACTTCGTCGATCAAGATCAACTCGCCGTCGGGTGTTCGGCCCCATTCAAACTTGGTGTCGGCGATGATGATGCCTTGCTCGCGGGCGAACGCCGCACCTTGCAGGTAGATGTCCACGCTGCGTCGCCGCAACTCGGTCGCCGTCTCCGCGCCGACAATCTCGACCATGCGTTCGAACGAGATGTTGATGTCGTGTCCAGACTCCTCTTTCGTCGCCGGCGTAAAGATTGGTTCGGCCAACTGGTCGCACTGCTGCAGGCCAGGGGGCAGGGCGATGCCGCAGACTTCGCCCGATGCTTGGTACTCCTTCCAACCCGAGCCATCGATATAGCCGCGGACGACGCACTCAATCGGCACGACGTCGGTCTTGGTGACCAGCATGCTGCGGCCGTCCAACGCCGCCGTGTCGGCGCCCTC
>JASMLW010000390.1 GCA_030748485.1 Pirellulaceae bacterium | reverse complement strand
TCTCCCGCAATTCGGCCAGACTATGTCCGTTCGGAGCGGTCAGGCCGATTCCAGTAATCACGATCCGCTGCTCGTCAGGCAGGGCATGGCTGGAGTCGGAACCGGTCATAGCGAGCGTCCTGACGGATTGGGAAACCCTTGAAATTACCTATTCCCTCACGCATTGACAACCGGCGGGGAGCCCGCTGATCGGTCGTCTCCAGCAGCGTTGAGGCGGGCGTTTCCCTGCCGCGCGCGTCCGATTCACACTCCACTGGCCGCGGAATCCCAAGGCCCGCCGCGACGGCGGCTCAACCCGCGGCCGGCTCACCGCCCCGCCCCGCCTGCCAAGCGGCCGCCAAGCGGCGCATTCCCTCGTCCGTTCCAATTGACGGTTGATAACCAAAATCACGCCGGGCGGCGCCGATATTGAAATAGTGGGACGTGGCCAATTGGGCGGCGAGAAAACGAGTCATCCGAGGCTCGTCGGTGCGTCCCAGCAACCAATAAACCCACTCCAGCCCCGCGCCGATCCGCCGCGCGGCCGGTAATGAGATCGACTTGGAGACCGGCGGCAATTCCGCCAGCGACAGAATCTCGTTGATCCAGTCCCAGCAGTTCACCGGCTCGCCTTGACTGATGAAATAGGCGTTCCCCCCCACCCGCTCCGGTGCGGATGCGAGACCGTCCAGCGCCTGGAGGTGAGCTGCGGCGGCGTTCTCGACGTAAATCATGTCAATCAGATTCTCGCCGTCGCCGACGCGCCGCAACTTGCCCGTCCGCGCGCGATCCAGCAATCGCGGAATCAGATGTTGATCGCGCGGTCCCCAGATTAGATGAGGACGCAAGGCGGATGTTCGCAACTGCTCGCTGTTGGCGGCCAGAACATGCGCTTCGGCCAGCGCCTTGCTGTGCGGATAATGGCAGAGCCACTTATCCGGGTACGGAGCCGACTCGTCGATGTCGATCTGGTGACTCCCGGCGAACGTGACGCTGGGACTGCTCGAATAGACCAGTCGCGGCACGCCGTGCGCGCGACAGCCCGCGACGATGTGCTCTGTCCCCAACGTGTTGATGCCGTGGAAGTACTTCCACTTTCCCCAGATGCCGGCGACTCCCGCCGTGTGGATCACTCCGTCGACTCCCTCGCAAGCTCGCCGAACGGCCGCCTCATCCCGCAGGTCCGCGTACACCGACTCCACCGACAGCTCGTCGAACGCCGCGTAGCGCCGGCGTGAGAAAGTGCGGACTTGGTCGCCTCGAGCCAACAACTGTTCGGTGACGTAGAGTCCTAAGAATCCGCCCGCGCCAGTTACCAGGACTTTCACTTCCGACTCAAACTTTCACGTCGACTTGGCGGGAGTTGAGCCGTCGTTTGCGGGGGGTTTGATCGATGGGTCGCCGGTCTCCGGCAACGGCTCAGCGGACAGGTCATTGATCATAGCGGCGGGAATCTCGAATCGATAGACGCCGTCGATCCCCAGCGCCGCGCCGGGCAACTCCAGATGGAGCGGTCCCAGTTGGTTGTTCACCGCTCCCTGCGGCAATGAGAAAATCAACACGTCCCGACAATCGTCGCCTCCAGACAACTCCGCTTCCGGCGTGTGGCCCTGGACCCGCTCGACGTCCGAGAAGGTCGTCATCGCGAACGGCGCTCCGCGATCGGCGGCGAAGATGGTCGCGGCCAAACCGTTGAACTGATTGCCGTACCAGCTGCGGTACTGCCGCGGCTGCTCGACTTGGTTGGTGACCTGCAAGCCGATGATCAAGTAGTTTGGATCGTCGGAAGTGATGACTTTGGCGTCGGCGTCCTTGCCGCGGACGTAGTCGATCTGGACACGGGTGACGCGAACCTTGACTCCCTGTTGGCGTATCGAGAATCGTTTGGCGTCCGTCCACGCCGAACTCTCTGGTTCGGTCTCCCCAGCCGATTCACTTGTCCCGCTCTCAGCGCCGGGTCGCCACTCCCAGCCGCCGCCGCTCACAACCAACAACACCACACCTGCGGTGGCGATGAGGAGGACAAGCAGCAGGCCGCCAACGACTGCGGTGGAGACCCAACCATCGCTCGCTTCCTCTTCCGGCGACTCCGCTTCGCCGGATTCGTCGAGGTCGTCGTCCGCCGAAGGGACAATGTAAGCGTTGTAGCAGTTGACGCAGGCCGCCGTCGCGCCGACCGGCAGCGACACCGACTGCTCGACGCCGCACGTCGGACAAGTGATCTCGATTGACGGCTGTTCCATCGGATTCTGTCGCCGGGGACGGTGGAGGCCGCAGCGCGCTCCGCGCCGCGACCTCGAGTCCCGCGCCTCTCTGTCGATCAACCTTTCAGCGACTGCCAAAGGCCGACAATGTTGCCTTCGGAGTCTTTCACCTGAGCGTAGACGCCCATGTCTCCGATGTTGGTCGCCGGGATGACCATCGAACCGCCGGCCGCCTCGACGTCCTTGATCCGCTGTTCCGTCGAATCGACCTCCATCACGACGACGGGCGTCGACGAGGCTCCCTCGGCCCGCTCGTACATCCCGCCGTTGATGCCGCCCGGCTCCAACGGCTTCTGCTCCTCGTCGGTCGGCGTCGTGATCGCGAATGAATAAGTCATATCGGGCACTTCCATGACCTGCCAACCAAAAACGTCCTGATAAAACTTGGCTGCTCGCTCGCGGTCTTCGTAAGGAATCTCAAAGTGGCAGACGCGGTCCATGAAAGTCTCTCCCGTGTTATGGATCTGACGCCGCGGCCAAAACGAGATCCGCGGCAAAGGAAGAAGTCGATGCGATTTGGCTATTCTATCGCCTTGTCGAGCGGCCAGCGCTCACTCAAGCACTTCTTCGGCGTGGTCCACGCAAATAGCGAGATCATCATCAGAATCAGGCGGCATTTGACTCGAGCCCAGTCAAGCGGTGGCGGATTCGATTTGGCCGGAGTCAGCTGGCGTAGCGCGGCGCGGTGGCGGCGAAAGGCTGCTCGACGTGCGGGTTGGTCAGCTTCCAAAAGGCGGTGGCCACGAAGGGGACGGTCAGCAACCACGTCGGGCTGAGGGGAATCATGTTCGCCAGCAGGGCTCGCCGGCCCCGAATCAGTGAGCTGCTCCAGAGGACGATGGAGCTGGACACCAGCATCCACAGTCCGGCGAATCCCAGCCAGGCGCCGATGGCTACGCAATAGGCGAACATGTCGTGGCGGACGATGAGGGAGATCCAGCCGCCCACGCCAATTCCGGCGACCACGTTGACCGCGGCCGCGACGAGCAGTGCTGAGCCGGCCAGTCGAGTTCGCCGCCGCGCGGAGATGGCGGCGGCGACATCGCCGGGGTCCTTGCCGTTCCCGGGAGCGTTCCGCGGGGATCTCGTTTGCTGGAAAGCATCGATTACGCGGCGGCGGCCCAACACGGCCAGACTGTAGATGGCGATCGGCACGCCGACGACGAAGCC
>JASMLW010000389.1 GCA_030748485.1 Pirellulaceae bacterium | reverse complement strand
ATCGCAGTTTCATTTTTCTATCCAACAATGAAGGTGTGAAAAGAGCTTCGTCCACAATTGTAGTCCGTTCGCCACCGTCGACTTTGTGCCTTTGTGGCTTTGTGTGAGAAAAAAAGGAATCTCACACGGAGGCACAAGGACACCAAGACGCGCGCCGCAGAATCCGGCCTCCGTTCGGCCACCCTCGACTTTGTGCCTTTGTGGCTTTGTGTGAGAAAAAAGGAATCTCACACGGAGGCACAAGCACACCAAGACGCGCGCCGCAGAATCCGGCCTCCGTTCGGCCACCCTCGACTTTGTGCAGTCTAGCGATTCGCGTCTTCGTCGCGACGGAGCCAAACTTGCCACTGCCCTCGCTTCGTGTGTAGTGAAAAATTCGCGTCGAGATAATCGAGCAGCGGCGAATCTTTGGGCAGTTCTACGGCGAACGGCTGGTGGATGACAGCCAGATCGCGCTTCGACTCAAGCGCTCGAATCACTCGCTGCTGCTGCTGGGCCGTCAGGAGGAACGGCCAGAAGGTGGGATTGAGCGCCGTCGGGGGCTGAGTTCGACACCAGAAGTAGAAACTGTTGCAAGCGTGCTCACCAAATACGAACGTCGTTGAAGTGTTGGACAACGTTCTGGCCAGCCACCGTTTCTGCTCGACCTGCTCAGCCGGCAACCTCAGTCGATAGGCTCCCGGAAGATTCAGCGCGGTGTACTGCTGATACCGCGCGGCGAAATGGATGTCTCGCACCAGCAGCGAGCTAACCGCAACCAGCAGCAGCGCGGGGGTGAGCAGGGCGGGGCGGGGCAGCCAACGGCTCTCCCGCCGGACGACGTCCTGTAGGAGGACGATGGCGGCGAACACGATCGCGATCGTGCCAATCGCCATTTGCGTGCCGGGCGTCGGATAGACGGCTAGCGGTTGAAGAGCTGCGATGAAGCAGAGCGGCAGGCGTTGCGTCCACACGTGGTCGCCGTCCGAAACGTCGACCTCGGTTTCGTCAGCGGCTTCGCCTGGATTTGCGTTGAGCACCCAGTTGGGACGCAGCAGAAGCCAGAGCAGCGGACAGCCGACGCCCAGCAACGCTGCAGCCGCGCCGCGATCTTTCAGGCCGTGCACGAGCGGATTGAATGTGTCGGGAAGATGTTGCAGGCAGGCGAAGGCGAAACAGCTGACGAACGCCAATCGCAAAATTGCCCCGGCGGTGACGCGGCCGTTCCAGACGACGTCGACAATGGCGAAACACCAAATAGCGACAGCGGCGTAGAGCGGTGCGGGAGTATAGAAAGAGCGTCCGAAACCACGATGTTGGCCGACCAGCCCGTGCCACAACGACGCCAGATCTGTTCCCTCGAACACCGCCCAACCGGCGAACGCGGCGCTGCCGCCCACAGCGACTGCGACGAACGACAACAGCGGCGCCCAGCCGAAGACCGGGTCGATCTTTTTCTCCGCCACCACCTTGCCGATCATGGCGACCGAAACGGCGACGACCAGTGGCAGGGCGATGCCGGACGCGTCGCGAACGTTGTCGGCGGTCAGCGCAAACGGCATGACGACAGCGCCTGCCACGCCAATTCGCCAGAGCCAGTTCGCGATGAAGTGGCGAGGTCCCAGCGACAAGATTGTCAGGCCAACGCCAACTGCCAGGAACAGACCGATATTCAGTTTTGTCATCAGCAGCACGGCGGCCACGGCTCCGAGCGCAATCGATGCGATCGCACTCGACCGGCCGCCGCGCGTCAGCGGCAAGCAAAGCGCCAGCGACAGCGTGATTCCGAGAATGCAAAACTCCTGCGGGTGTCCCGGCTCAAGGCAAAGTCGCTCCAGATGAAGAAACGCGATGGCGAAGGCGGCCGCGCCCAGACGCCAGTTGGCGGTCAACCGAAAGATGAAGAACGCGCCCAAGCCGGACGAGAGCAGCCAGATGACGACCGTCTTGAGTCGCGTGACGTCGTGTGAAACGGGCAAACCCGTGAGCCGGTGGAACGCTCCCTCGATCGCGAACAACGCGGGTCCATATTGGGTGTAGGTCTCCGAGTAGAGGGGCTTGCCGCTCATGTATGAGACGAGCGACATCATGACGTAGCCTTCGTCGTCGTACTCGGCGTAGGTCGAGAAGACCTGGAAGTAGCCGGCCACGGCGGCGAGCGCCATCAGCGATCCGAGGGCGACGAAGAACAGCAGGTCTGATCCCGATCGCCCGTGCGCGAGCGACTCGCCCCCGCGCGGGCGTTCGCTATTCATAAGCCCCGGCCTCTGCAAGCGGCGCGCGGGCCTCATCGCCCCTCAGCAAGTGGTCGTCGATCAGCGCGGCCAGGTCGACGGCAAGTTCGTCCTCAGCGTCGCGGCCGGCATTGCCATTGACGACTTCTCGAACGATGTACGCCGGTCGGCCGCGCACTTGATCGTAGATCCGCACGACATACTCTCCCAGCACGCCGATGCCGAGCGAGTTCAGTGCGCCGAAGAACGACGCGATCATGATCGTCGAAGTCCAGCCGGGTATCGCCAGAGCCGTGAATAACCTGTGGTAGAGAGTGAACCCGAAGCTCGCCGCACAGACGGTCAGCGACAGCGCCGCCATGGCGTAAAAGACCGAAAGCGGAGTTCGCGAAAACGAGAATACGGCGGTCTTGGCGAGTTGAAAGAGTTGATACATCGAAACTCGCGGCTGGTGGTCGTGGCGAGCCAGTCGTTCGACTGGAACTCCGACCTGGCGAAATCCAACCCAACTGCGAAGTCCCGAGTAGAAGCGATCTGAATCGGCGATTCCGACAACTTCGGTCAGCACGCTGCGATCAATGAGTCCAAAGTTGCCGGCGTCCATCGGAATAGACGTCGACGAGATGGTGTTGAGTACGCGATAGAAGCCGTAGAACAGCAGCCGCTTCCACCACGACTCCTTGCGATTGAACCGAACGGCGTAGACAACATCAAAGCCTACGCACCACTTCTCCAAGAGGACTTCAATCGCCGCGGGGTCGTCCTGGAGGTCGGAGTCCATGAGCACGACCGCATCGCCTCGAGCTTGCCGCAAGCCGGCCTGCACGGCAGCCTGGTGCCCGAAATTGCGCGAGAAGTGAACGACGCGAATGCGAAAGTCTTCGCGAGCGAATTGGTTCAGCAGCATCGGACTGCCGTCCGTCGAGCCGTCGTTGACGAACACGATCTCGTAACGGCAATCGAGTCGCTCGAGCGTCGACTGAACCAGGCCGAGCAATTCGCTCAACGCTTCGGCCTCGTTGTAAACAGGGAGCACAATGGAGACGAGCGAGCCGGACAGCTCGCGCAAACTCTTGCGTCGTTCGATTTGGGCGGACTGGCTCATTTGGTCAGCACTCCGGCAAGCGATAAGCCGAACGGGACGGGCATTCTCTTCGACAGGCACCACCGCTCCATTCCGGCAAGCGTCAGTAGCGTTTGATTCATCAGTGGCGAGACGCGGGGGAATTCGGGCGGCCGGTCCTTCGGAAAGACCCGCTGGTAACCGCGGACCGCGACCGCCGGCGGCAGACTGAAAGCGTTCCAGTGCTGGAGCCATCGCACTCGCAGCCCAGCGGCCTCGGCGTGCTGGTAGAACATCCGATTGGTGTAACGTCGGAAATGCCCCAGCCGGCGGTCCCAATCGCCGAACAGCCACGGATACGAGGGAACGGTTACGACCAGGCCGCCGTCATCGGTCAGCGCTCTCCTGGCGTGCTCCAACACCTGCACAGGGTGCTCCAGGTGCTCGATCACGTCGAGCAGCACGACCGCTCTGCACGATGCGTCGTCGATCGGCCAAGGCTCGGCAAGGTCGTGGACCTCCGCGCCGAGGTCGCGCGAGTGGGCGTTGTCCACCGCCTCTTGCATGAGGTCGAAGCCGTGCACGTCGTAGCCGGCCTTGCGGAACTCCAAGAGATTCCGCGACGACCCAATCCCGCCTTCCACGACGCGTCCCGCTGGTGGGAAGTGCTTCTTCAACAGCGAAGCCACCAACCGCCGCTTGGCGATATGCCACCAGTAGGTGTCTTCGAGCTCAATCAGCTCGGTCAAATGCCCTGAGTCCATCTTCAGAACCGATCAATCGTTGGGGTTCGGGAGAACGAGGACACCACCGTCACGCGCGTCGCGCGCAGTGTGTCCTTGTCACTCTAGCTCACGCCAGGTCGCAACGCTGACGAACAACGATCGTTCATGACGATTGTCCGGGTCGCACACATCACGCGGACGGATGAAGGACTCGTGACGGACTAATGACTCGTGACTAATGTGTGGATGATGCAACTTGTCGGGCGGATCGTTTAGACTGTTGCTTTGTCCTCCCCTGGTGAAGGTAATGAAACGCGATGTCCAACGATCGTGACGACAACCGGCGGGCGATCGCTGAGGCGGTCGATGAAAGCCGACTACTCGAGACGGCGATTCGTCTGATTGAGATTCCCAGCTTCACGCGCGATGCGGGAGCCGCTTTAGATGCGCTCGCTGCGATCCTGAACGACGAAGGCTTCGCGGTCGAACGTGTGGACGCGGGTTGGCCATCGGCCCCCGCCGTGGCCGCCAGGTTGACATCGGGAGCGGCGGGACGGACGCTGCAATTCAACGGACACCTCGACACCGTTCATCTGCCTTTCACACCGCCCGCGGTCGACGATGGAGTGCTCACCGGCAGCGGCTGTTCGGATATGAAAGGCGGTGTGGCGGCCGCCGTCGAGGCGATGCGGGCGCTTCGCGACACAGGTCTGCTCACCGGCGGCGGCGTGCTCCTGACGGCTCATGACCTGCACGAAGCGCCTTGGGGCGACGGCAGCCAAGTCGACGGCTTGATCGACGCCGGATACGTCGGCGACGCCGTGCTCTTGCCTGAGTACTTGAGCGACCGCTTGCCAAACGTGGGGCGGGGCTTGGCCGTCTTCGAAGTCGCCGTGCGCCGCGACGGCCAGCCGGTCCACGAAGTTCTCGGCGGCAGCGAGCAACCGAGCGTCATCCACGCAGGAGCGGCGCTGATCCTGGCCCTCCAAGAGCTCGACGCGCAACTCTCCCAACTCGTGGATCCATTGGCCGGCCGCGAAAGCGTGTTCGTCGGTCAGGCGCACGGCGGTGAAATCTTTAACCAGGCTCCCGTGTTGCTCGAGTTTTCGGGAACGCGCCGTTGGCTGGACCAAACGGACGCGATTGAGGCGAAAGAGGCGTTGCTTGAACTGCTTCACGCAGTCGCCGCCGAATCGAACGTCAGCGTCGAAGTCAATTACCAAATCATTCGCGACGCCTTTCGCCTCGACGCGCGGACGGAATTCCCGCAGGCGTTTCAGCGGGCGTACACGGCCGTTGCCGGCGAACCGTTGCCGGTTGGAGCCAAGCCGTTCGTCGACGACGCCAATGCGTTCATCCGTCGTGGCGGCGTCCCCGCGATAACTCACGGCCCCAACGCCACGGGAGCCCACACGGTCGACGAAAAATGCCCGGTCGCAGAACTGGTCCGAGTCGCGCAGGTGTACGCGCTAACTGCCATTGAATTCTGCCCTGGGCCCTAGCATGATAACGTCGAACGTCCCCAGCCGAACGCGAGCCAGAACACGAGCCAGAACGATGCCCACGAGCCGAATTGTGGCGATGATTCTCCCCGCTCTGCTAGCCATCGCCGGCGCTGGACTGATTCCTGCGCAGATCGCGGTCGGACAGGACAAGTCGCAATCGACCGGCGGACAAGAGTCGGCCAACAAGAAGACTGTGAAGAAGACTGCAAAGAAGAGTGGTCCGCGAAATGTCGCCGTACTGATTTTCGACGGCGTCGAGTTGCTCGATTTCGCCGGGCCGGCCGAGGTCTTCATCGTTTGCGAATACGGTCGCTCATACAACGTCTACACGGTCGCCGATCAAAAGCAGACCGTGCGGACGATGGGCGGAATTCAAATCGTTCCCAATCACGATCTCAAATCCGCGCCGCAGCCCGACGTATTGATCATTCCCGGCGGCTCGACATCCAACTTGAGCAGCGATGCTCGCAAGTGGTTGCGAACCGCGCACGCCAAGACAGAGATTACAATGTCGGTTTGCATGGGAGCCTTCGTGCTGGCGGAAGCCGACTTGTTGGACGGCGTTAAAGCGACAACTCACCGTTGGGGAATCGAGTCGTTAAAGCGGGCTGCTCCCAAATGCCAGGTCGTCGAGGGACAGCGGTTCGTCGACAATGGTAAGATTATCACCACCGGCGGCGTGACGGCCGGAATTGACGGCGCACTGCACATCGTCGAGCGGCTGAACGGCGCCAAGGCGGCTCGCTGGACGGCGGATGAATGGATGGAATATCGACGATCGGGGAAGAAGTTGACTGCGCCGGCCGACGGCGAGCGGACGGAGCCAGGTGACAAACCATGACAACAGCGCTGCGACGATACTGCCTCATGCTGGCGACAGCCGCGGCCGCGGCTCTCTGCGCGACTGGCCAGTTGGCCGCCGACGAGCCGGCCACCGAGCCCCGCTACTCAGATGAGGAACGGAGCCACTGGTCGTTTCTTCCGCGGACTGACCCTCGACCTCCGAGGATTTCCGATCCGGTCGCCACGAGTTGGATCGAGAACCCAATCGACGCGTTCGTGTTGTCCAAACTGCGCGAGCACAACTTGCAGCCGACGCGGCCCGCCAAGCGAACGGCTCTCGCCCGGCGAATCTACTTTCAACTGACCGGTTTGCCGCCGACTCCACGCCAGGTTCGCGACTTTGTCGACGACGACGCACCGGACTCCGTAGCTCGGCTAGTCGACCGTCTGCTGTCGAGCCCCCGTTACGGCGAGCACTGGGGCCAGCATTGGCTGGATGTGATTCGCTTCGCCGAAACGGAAGGATTCGAGTACGACCGATATCGGCCCGGCGCCTGGCGCCTGCGGGACTATGTCGTCGCGTCGATCAACGAGGATAAGCCGTTCGATCAATTCGCGACCGAGTTGATCGCGGGCGATGAGTTGTCGTCGGGCGACGAAACCACTCGTTACAATCAGCGAGTCGCCGCCGGCTTTCATCGAGTGGGGCCGATTCGCCGCAACGCGGGCAATCCGGAGGTCGCTTTCAGTCGCAACGAAGTACTGACGGAAATGACCGACATCATAGGAGCCGCATTTCTCGGCTTGTCCGTCGGATGCGCTCGCTGTCACGATCACTTCTTCGATCCGATCCGGCAACGCGATTATTACCAACTTCAGTCTTTTCTGTCGGCGACGCACGAGTACAACATCCCGCTTGTCGACGATGAGGAGATGAAACGCTGGGAGGCCGCAAACGACACCGCCCAGGCAAAGATCGCCGCGATCAAGAAACGACTGACCGATGCGGACGACTCGGCGAAGCCGGCGCTCGAAGAGCAGTTGAAAGCGGCGACCGCGGCGGCGCCTGAAGTGTTGCCGATGATCTCCGGCGTTCGCAACGACCCCCAGCGGCACACGGCGATCCATGTGCTGGTCCGCGGCAATGAATCTAAGAAGGCCGAACCAGTAGGGATGCGGTTCCTCGGCGTCTTCCTGCCGGAAGATTCTCCCGAACTGGTTCGCGATGCGCAGCGACCGAAGACCAAGTTGGCGAAGTGGATTGCCGACGAAACTCACCCGCTGACCGGGCGGGTGATCGCCAATCGCATTTGGCATTACCACTTCGGCGCCGGCATCGTACCTTCGCCAAACGATTTTGGAGCTAACGGCCAGCCGCCTTCCCATCCCGAGTTGCTCGACTTCCTGGCCAACGAACTCGTCCGCTCCGGTTGGAGTTGGAAACATCTGCATCGGCTGATCCTGACGAGCAATACGTATCGGCAGGCGAGCACGTCGTCGCAAGCGACGCGGGCGAGCGAAATCGACACGGACAATCGACTGCTGTGGCGATTTCGCCGGCGGCGTTTGGAAGCGCAGGAGGTTCGCGACACGATGCTTGCCGTCTCTGGACAATTGGACGAACGCATGGGTGGGCCGAGCATCATGTTGCCGGTCGATCAAGAACTGATCGAACGGCTCTACAAACCCGACCAATGGCGGGTCGCGGTCGATCGTGGCGATCACGTCCGTCGTTCGGTCTACCTGATCGCCAAACGCAACCTTCGCTTGCCGTTCATGGAAGTGTTCGACCAGCCCGATTTGCAGAGCACCTGCCCCCGCCGCGAGGCCAGCACGCATGCTCCGCAAGTACTGGAGATGCTGAACGGACCCATGGCCGGACAGATGGCCAAAGCGTTCGCCCAACGCTTACGGAGCGAATGCGGCGGCGATCATCCACGCATGGCCGAGCGAGCCATCTGGCTGGTCGCCGGCCGACCGCCAACGCAAGTCGAACAAAGACTGGCCGAGCAGTTTTTGCGCGAGTACTCGATCAATGAATTCGCCCTGGCGATGTTCAACCTAAACGCATTCATGTACATCGACTGATCGTCAATCCTCCAGTCATTCGTCATTAGCCTAGAGGCGGTTTCAAAACCTTGTACGATGGCCTTCCAAGGCCGTCGATTTTGGAAATCCTCGGGAAACGACGGCCTTGGAAGGCCATCGTACGGCAAGACATCGGTTTTGAAATGCGCTCTAGTCATTAGCCCCTAGTCATTCCTTAGTCATTAGTCATTAGCCCTTAGTCATTCCCCCTCCCCCTCCCTCATGTCCCGTTACCCAGAAATCGACGTTGCCGGCTCACCCTACGAGATGGGGCGACAGATCGGCGAAGCGGCTCGCGATCAGGTCCGCGGATTTTGTGAAGTCGGCCTCGCCCGAACACAGAAGACAGTGGCCGTTTCGACCGAGCGAGCTCAACAGATCGCCGCCGCCTGCATTCCCTTGGCCGAAGCCTACGCGCCGCACATGATGGATGAATTGCGAGGTGTCGCTGAGTCGGCGGGCGTCACGTTGACCGACCTGATGATGTTGCAAGTACGCAATCAATTTAAGCCGGAGTCCGACGCGGGCTGCACGTCGTTCTGTTTGAGTCAGGAGCCGACACAGATGGTCGTGGGTCAGAACTGGGACAACGACCCGGCGCTCGACGAATTCACCATCGTGTTGACGCGCCGCCCGCTCGACAAACCGCCGCTCATGACGGTGACTCAGGCGGGGTTGATCGCCTACATCGGTTTGAACTCGACCGGCATCGGCGCTTGCCTGAACACTCTGCCGGCTCCGAGTCGCGAGATTGGCGTGCCGCACTATTTCACACTCCGTGAAATCTACGAACAAGACAGCTTGGACGGCGCGGTGCGAGCGATTCGGCGAGCCGCACGGGCGATCCCAGCCAACATCATGTTGGCGACGCCGCAAGGACCCGCCGATCTGGAGATCACTAAAGACGACGTGTTTGTATTGCGAGATCCTCAGCGAGTGACGCACACCAACCACGCGCTGCATCCCGAAATCGTGGCCGTGAACGACGAGTTTCCTGAACTGATCGAGTCGTATCCGAGGAAACAGCGGATCGACGAATTGGTCGACTCGCAGTCGTCGGTCGAGCAATGCATGGACGCCTTGCGCGATCACGACGGTTACCCGAAAAGTATCTGCCGTCACGCCAACGAGCATCCCGATAACGGCTACTGGACGACCGTCTTCTCCGTGGTGATCGAACCGCACGCCGGTCGCATGTTCGTCAGCCGCGGCACGCCGTGCGATCACCCGTATGAAGCGTACTCACTCTAGATTGCTGGGGTAGGACGGGTCTCCAGGCGTCTCCAGGCCCGTCGATATCGGCGTTTGCATTCGACCGGCCAGGAGACCGGCCAGGAGACCCGTCCTACTCTTGCGTCGTCCCTGCTCCAAGTTGGCCAGCGCAATCTGCCGGAGCGGCGGCGCTGCGCTCCTGGATCCGGCCTACTGATGTCCTTGGAAGGCGCGAGACGAGTTCTTGTCCAACTGGGCCGTTACTATTGGCGTGGGGGGCTCATTTGTGGAAAATGGCCGCATGTTTACCGTCTTCGACAATGATCGATCCATCAGCCGCCGGCGAGCGCTGCTGACAATCGGCGGATTGAGCGGGCTGCCGGCGATGGGCCTGAGTAGTCTGTTGACACGCACCGCCGCCGCGGCCGCTCCCCACGTCACCGGCCGGTCGGTCATCTATCTCTTTCAGCAGGGCGGCCCCAGTCAGCTCGAGACATTTGATCCAAAGCCCGATGCTCCGTCGGCGGTCCGCACCGTCACCAGCCCCACGCAAACGCGACTGCCGGGCGTCGTTTTCGGCGAGCACATGCGTCAGCTGTCGGCGCTGGCCGACAAGCTCACGGTCGTCCGATCGTTTCAAACGGGCAACGCCGGCCACAACCTGCGACCGCTCGTCGGGCCCGACTCGCTGGAGGCGAACATCGGCGCTCACTACGCGCGCGTCGTCGGAGCAACCGAACGCGACTCGGGAATGCCGACAACGGCTGTGATCTATCCGCGGTCGGTTGACGAAGACGTGCCGCGACCCCAAGCGCGCGGCAATCTGGCGTCGACCGGCCCCTACAGCGCCGGGTACGCGCCGTTCGTTCCCGGAGGCGGCGGACAACTGCAGAAAGATCTGCAGTTGAGTATCCCGCGCGATCGCCTGGTCGATGACCGGCAAGGACTGCTCGAACAACTCGACAACATCAAGCGATCGATCGACTCGAGCGGACAGGTCACGGCGGTCGACGAGTTGCAACAGCAAGCCTACCAAGTGTTGCTCGGCGGCGGCGTCACGCGAGCCCTGGATCTTTCCCAGGAGGATCCGCGGGTCTTGCAGATGTACGACACAAGTCAGTACGAGCGCAAGGGACAGTGGAATTCGGTTAACCGCGGTCGAGCCGGGTACTACGATGCGAACGCCGCGTGCATCGGCAAGCTGCTGTTGCTCGCGCGTCGGCTCTGCGAAGCGGGTTGCGGGTTTGTGACGATCCACGCCGGCTACGCGGGCGTCTGGGACATGCACGCCGACGGCAACAACTTGAACATGACCGATGGGATGGACGCGATTGGCTACGCTTTCGATCACGCGGTGGCCGCGTTTGTGAAGGACGTCGAACGCCGTGGGCTGACCGACAAGATCCTGCTCGTCTGCGGCGGTGAAATGGGCCGCACGCCGCGCATCAACAAGCGCGGCGGACGAGATCACTGGGCGCGATTGGCTCCCCTGCTGTTGCACGGGGGCGGCCTGCCCGGCGGGCAAGTCATCGGTCAATCCGACCGGCAGGGCGGCCAGCCCCTGGCCGATCCACTGGGACCCAAACATCTGATTTCAACGATCCTGAGCACCGTGTTCGACGCCGGACTACTTCGTCTGGCCGGCGGCGTTCCCGACTCGGTCATCGATCTCGCCTCGCACCCGAGAATTGAGAGTGTCTGACCGAGCGGCGCGCACCAGTTCAGTCGTTGTCGCGCGGGCTAGCGTAGTCCTTTGAGCAACGACTGCCCCTTCGGCGGCATCGTCGCCAGCGCGGCCTGCAGTTTTGTCAGCGCAGCTGCAGCGCCCTCAATCTCCGCCGGCGTCGTGATCGGCGACTTCTCAAACGGGTCTTGCGCGATGTCGAACAGGCGTCCGTCGCCGTACAGTTTCCACCGTTGGTCGCGGACGAACCGCACGGGCTTGGATCGCTCGGGCCTCGGGCAGTAGTAGCAGTAAACCCACTCGCGCGGCGAGCCTTTCTGGCCCCGCAGTTGCGGCAGGAAGGTGCGTCCATCGAGCCCGCTGGGCGGCTTCGCGCCTGCCGCGTCCATGAGCGTCGGCATAAAGTCGGAAAAATCGACCAAGTCGTCGGCGACTTTCCCGCGGGGTGTGACTCCCGGCCAGTAGGCGATGAGTGGTTCGCGCGTGCCGGCGTCGGTTGTCAGCCCCTTCCCGCCTTGTATCGTTCGCCCGTTGAGCACTGACTTGAGCGACTTGTGTGTCCCGTTGTCGGCCGTGAAAAGGATCAGCGTCTCTTTCTCAAGGCCCAGTTCTTTGGTCTTGTCGACGATGCGGCCGACCAACTTGTCCATGTGGACGACCATATCTTCAAAGTTCTTTTGTCGGTCTTTGCTCTTCCGCGATTGGCTCGCCGGAGTCGGCACAAACGGACCGTGCACCAGGATCATCGGGTAGTAGATAAAGAACGGCTTGTCTGAATCCCGCTGCTTCTCCATGAAGTCGATGATGTAGTCGGTCGCCACATCGGGACCGAAATCATCTTTGGCAAACTCCTTCGTCGCGCCGTCGATGTTCAGCAGTGGGTTCCAATAGCGTGAGCCGAGGCGATCTATCTGCCAGAGGCAATGGCGGTCGAAACCAGCCTCGCCAGGTCGAGTTCCACGACCGCGGAATCGTTCGGGGTAGTGTTCGGCGCCGAGCAACTGCCACTTGCCGGCGACAAGCGTTTCGTATCCGGCGTCCCGCAGGGCGTGGCCAATCGTTCGTTGATCGCGGTTGAGGATCGAAAACGCCGAGTAGTTTCGGACGTTCGACATGCCGGTCATGATCTTGACTCGACTCGGCGTGCAGAGCGGCTGCGAGTAGCAGTGCGAGAAGCGCAGGCCCTCGCGCGCCATCCGGTCGATGTTCGGCGTCGCGTACTGTTTGCTGCCGTAGCAACCGAAACACTCGGACCCCACGTCGTCGGCCATGATCAAGATGACGTTGGGGCGTCTCGCCGCGTCGGCCCGAACCCACCTCCCGCTCGCCAGAACAGTGAACAGCAAACAGAAGATCGCGAGAGTTTTGGTCACGTCGAACCCTTGGTCAATTGAGTCTACGAAGGGGGAAAGCGGAGCCTAATTGTATGGGCCCGCAGAGGTTCACCGACGCGGTGGCGGAGAAAGAGTCGAACCTCGCTTCGCGGTAGCTGTTCTTCGCTAGGCGGCCGAGTGCTACTCGCCCTCGTCGCCAGCCAACAACTGCTCGACCAACGGGTTGATGTGCTGCTCGTAGCTAAACCCCTCCGCCCCGTACTCGCCGTCGAGATTGTGAAAAACCTTATTGAGGTCGCCTTGCTGATCGTAGACCAGAGCGATGGGAATCGACGCCGCATCGATCGCCTTTAGAACGTCTTCGTCCGTGTCGGTGGAGATGAAATTCGCAGCGATCGATTGTTGAGACGTGAGGAATTTCTCGATCTTGCCGCGCGCGTCTTCCGGTGACGAATTGCCGCCGTAGTAGTCGATACTCAACGATGCGCAGGCGACGGCGGACGACTTGGCGTTGGCCAACTCGACAAAATGCGGGAATTCAGCCATGCACGTTGCGCAGGATGTGGACCAGACGTCGACGACGACGACCTTGCCCTCTTGCGCCTTGACCCACTGTTGGACTTCCTCCCAGCTCTTCGTTTCCGCGACCACCGCCGAACTCTCATCGGGCGGATCCGAACTCTCTTGAGGCGGTTGGTTTTGAACGACGTCTCCCGAGTCGGCTCCGCACCCCATGGCGAGGAGCATCAGGCAACAGGACAGGAAAGCAAACCAGTGGCGGCTCATCGAATCTTCCTCTCAATGCGTGGCGTCAACTCGGATGAAAAATAAGCCGCGGCGCCAAGCGGCGCCGCGGCTTGTAGTCGATCGAATCAGCGAACCGTCTTACTTGACGATCTTGCTGAGCGAGCTGATGACCGTCTTGGCGTCGACTTCTTTGCCGGCCGTGAACGCGTGATTGACTTTCACCTCACCGCCTTGGGCCAAGATGATCGTCACGTCGGCTTTGGTGTTGATGCCGTAGTCATCGGGACCGTTCTCGAATTCGTTCGGCACGACAAATGGAACGCCCTTCGCGCCCGTCTCTTTGGCCAGTTTCTTGGCTTCCTTGGTGGCGGCCGCTTTGCTGTCGCCCAGGACATTCACGAACACGCGCAGCTCTTGCTTCTCGTGTTTGGCGATCGCCTTGTCGAGTCCCTTGACGAGGTCGACAACTTTCTTGTCTGTCGAACGAGTGAAGACCATCACTTGAGGACGTCCGCCGTTCTTGCAGCGATAGCAGAGGTTGGCGCCGACTTTGACGCCGTCAGTCTTCGCACCCGCCAACTTGGTGACGTAGAACGGGCCGATGAACTTACCAGCTTGCAGGCCGCTCTTGACTTCTTCAGCGATCGCGAACGAGCCGCTAACGAGCAAGGCGACAGCTAACATGGCAACTGTAAGACGTTTCATCCAAAAACTCCTTCAAATCTGGGGGGGAGAAGCAATCGCGCCGCAATGGCAATCCGTTTTCAATTTGTCGCCCCAAAGTGGGGCAGGTAGGTCCATCATCCAATGGATTCTCGGCGAGACCATGATTTTGAGCGGGGCCGAGTTTCGTTGCAAGTGTTAGAGCCGCAAAGTCGAAAAAAAGTCGCAGTCGACCGCCAGCTCGACCAGCTGACATCCCGCACGCCAGCCATCATTGCAGCCTCCAGAGGGGCGGTCGGTGAACTACTTCACCATTCTGCGAATTGCCCGCGTAACGTCCGCTCGCCTCGGCGACCACATCAATTACAGCGCGCTGGTGACCACCGGCGTCGCCGCGCTCGCCGTTCGCACCAATCCCTCGCCGTTCGCACCAATCCACTGCCGTTGGTATCATCAACGACTCGCCGTTTGGCAATGTCGTGCGGTCCCCAATCGGAATGGGGACCACCCCCACCCTGTCAATTCCACCCTGTCAATTCCATCGTGTCCGCGGAGGTTAGTTCGGGATGAGTGGGAAGAGGTTGGTTGCTTCGCGATTCGCCGTCGCCGCTCTGATGGCGACCGTGTTCGTCGTCGCCGCATTCGATTTTCGCAGCGGCTCCGAAGCTGAGGTTGGTCGGGCGCGAGCGGACGAGTCGGCTGGTGAGCATCGGTCTCCGGTCGATGTCGTGCTCAGCCGCAATGCCAGCTGGTTGGTCACCGCCAATGAAACCTCCAACTCGATCTCGCTCGTGCGGTTGGCGGATCGCCGAGTGCTGGACGAGATCAAAGTGGGCGAGCGTCCGGCGACACTCGACCTTTGCCTTGACGGTCAGCACGTCGTCGTCACGTGCGCCTATTCGGGCGAGGCGTTCGTCGTTCAGGTCGAAGGCGAGAAACTCCGTATTCGCAGTTCCATTCAACTCGGCTTTGAGCCGACGGGCCTGGCGGTGCATCCCGACGGCAAACGCGCGTTCGTCGGTTTGGCGGGTGGCGACGAGGTAGCCGAACTCGATCTCGAATCCGCGCAGGTCAACCGCCGCATCGCTGTCGGAAGTTGGCCGCGGCACTTGGCGCTGTCGCCCGATGGATCGCGGCTCGCCGTCGGTTGCTCGGGCGCGAGCATAGTGGTGGTGGTGGATACGGATTCAGGCAAAGTGCTTTACGACGAGCGGCTGGCCAGCGCGATCAACATCGGTCGCATGACCTGTTCCGCCGATGGGAAATACGTCTACTTCCCGTGGATGGTCTACCGCAGCAACCCGCTCACGCGCGGCAACATCCGCCGAGGTTGGGTGTTGGCCAGCCGCATCGCTCGCGTGCGATTGGACGGGCCTTCGTATCGAGAAGCCATCTCGCTCGACGTGCCCGGCCAAGCCGTCGCCGATCCCCACGGCATCGCCATCGGCGCCGACGCCAAGCGGTTGGTGGTGGCCGCTTCCGGAACGCACGAGTTGCTCGTCTATCGGCGCGGTGACTTGCCCTTCATCGGTGTGGGCGGGCCGGGCGACCTGATCGACCGCCGCCTGCTGCGCGACCGCGACATGTTCTATCGTATCGACTTGGGCGGTCGCCCAATGGGAATGGAGATGGCCGACAGCCGGATTGCCTACGTCGCCAACTTCCTTCGCGATTCGGTTCAAGTCGTCGATGTCGAAGCCCGCAAGATTCTCGCCGAAATCGATTTGAATCGGACGCCGGTTGAGCCCACGCTGGCCCGCCGCGGAATGGAGATTTTCTACGACGGACGTCGCAGTCTGGACCAGTGGTACAGCTGTCACTCTTGCCACTACAACGGCGGAATCAGCTCGCGGGCCATGGACACCTGGAACGACGGCAGCGACCTCACCATGAAGACGGTCCCGCCGCTCTTCCACGTTCATAAAACGAAGCCCTGGACGTGGCACGGCTGGCAAACCAGTCTCGACGATGCGATGAGCAAATCGTTCACGATCACGATGCAAGGTCAGCCGATCAGCGACGAGGACAGTCGAGCGGTGCAGACCTTTCTCCAAACTCTCACGCCGCCACCCAATCCATTTCTCCAACCTGACGGATCGCTCTCTCCCGCCGCCGCTCGCGGCAAAATCGTCTTCGAAAGCAAGCTGGCTGGTTGCATTGAGTGCCACTCGGGCCCGTTTTTCACCGACGGCAAGATCCACGATGTCGGTTCGGGAGAGGACGGTGACAAGTACACCGGTTTCAACACTCCTGGGCTGCGGAGTGTATATCGCAAAGTCCGTCTCCTGCACGACGGGAGCGAAAAGACGCTTGAAGGCGTTCTCACCGGCCCGCACGTTGCGGAAGAGGTCGGCGGCGAGGGGCCGTTGAGCGAAAAACAGCTGAGCGACTTGATCGCGTATCTCAAGTCGCTTTAGCCGATAATGCGGCGACGATTTGCCGATGTCGCTCAAGCCGGTCTGCATCTTTCTTGTCCGGATCCGCCGCTCCAGGTAAGATCAGCGTTCGCTGATGTGAAAACGGAGCCAGTTAATGAGCGCCATGGGTTTCCAATCACCGACCCGCCGAGATTTTCTGCGCGCCTCGCTGCTCGCCGGCGGCGGACTCTCGTTGGCGGACGTCTTGCGATTGCAGGCCGACGAAGGTCGTTCCGCGGACGATACGTCGGTCATTCAAATCTGGCTGGGCGGCGGTCCGAGTCAGTTTGAGACGTTCGACCCGAAGCCGGGAGAATCCGCGGAGATCCGCGGCCCCTACCAGCCTGTGCAAACGAAGTTGCCGGGGCTGATCTTCTGCGAGAAGATGGCTCGCACGGCTCAAGTTGTCGACCGAGCGGCCATCATTCGCACCGTGACTCATTCGACGAACGGTCACTTTGTCGGAGCCCATTGGCTATCGACCGGTTATCAAAGCCCCAACGGTCGGCCGAGCCACCCCTCTTCCGGATCTCTCGCGGCTCGGTTTCGCGGGCCCGTGCAACCTGGTCTACCGGCGTACGTGAGATTGACCGAGGAGTTTACTCGCAACCCGACGATCGCCGGCGTCATGGGGCCGGGCCATTTGGGATCGGCGTTTGGGGGTTATGTGTTGAGGCAGGACCCATTCCACTCGGACTACGACAACCGCAAAGTGCTCGACTCAACCGCCAACTTGAAATTGGCCGATGGCGTGACGCTCGACCGCGTCGACGATCGCAAGGCGTTGTTGGCCGACTTGGATCGCCTGCCGCGCTCGGTCGACAACGCCGGCGCTCTCGATGGTCTCGACCGCTTCCAACGAACGGCGCTGGAGATGGTAACCACCGGCGCCGCCCGCCGCGCATTCGATCTCACACTGGAGCCGCGAGCGACGCGCGAGCGATACGGACTGCACCGCTGGGGCCAAATGGGCCTGCTGGCGAGACGACTGGTCGAGGCGGGCGTGACCTTCGTGACGATGAACACCGCGCCCGATTCCCTCTGCTGGGACTGGCATCGGAACATCGTCAACGACGACCGGCCGGCGGACGGGTCGGACGGTCCGACGCGAGGCATGGATGTCTCGGGGCCGCCGCTCGACCAGATGCTCACCGCGCTCATCACGGATCTTTACGAGCGGGGGCTCGATCGCAAGGTGCTGCTCCTGGTGTGGGGCGAGTTCGGCCGCACGCCTCGAGTAAACAAGACGGGCGGCCGCGACCATTGGGGAGCCTTGATGAGCATCCTGATGGCGGGCGGCGGATTGCGCGTCGGGCAAGTGATTGGCGAGTCGAACGCCAAGGGCGAGGCGCCGCGAACTCGCCCGGTCGCACCCAACGATGTACTGGCGACCGTTTATCGGCATTTGGGAATCGACACCGGACGCCACACGCTGACTCGCGAAGGCCGGCCCGTCCCAGTTCTTCCCGACGGCGAACCGATCCGCGAACTCATCTGACTCAAGCGATTCGTGCACATATCGCCGCGGCAAGTGGAACGTCCATTGTCGCGACTTCGGCGCGAAGTCCCCGTACGATGGCCGTCCGAGGGAGGCGCCTTCCAAGGCCGTCGAATGCGGGTCAGTCTCAAGAAAAGCCACCCGATTCGGGCTCAGCGGCCCAAGAGATCGCCGCGATGTGTCGAGTGGAACGTCCATTGTCGCGACTTCGTCGCGAAGTCCCCGTACGATGGCCTTCCGAGGCCGTCGAATGCGGGTTGGTCTCAAGAAAAGCCTCCCGATTCGGGCTCAGCGGCCCAAGAGATCGTCGCGATGTGTCGAGTGGAACGTCCATTGTCGCGACTTCGTCGCGAAGTCCTGCCCGGCAGGCAGGACCTACTGTGCAAATGGAACGTCCATTGTCGCGACTTCGTCGCGAAGTCCTGCCCGGCAGGCAGGACCTACTGTGTGCGATGGCATGCCGTTACACGACAATCGGATTCCGATTTGCTAGGTTGACGGTAAGGGCAATTGTCATTGGGAGGCGGCGACGTGGGAAATATCGTGAAACGACAGAGGCGATTTTTCACCTCGAGGGAGACTCTCCTGGCGCTTGCCCTGGCGATCTCGTTCGCGCCCGCGGCGGGCTGGGCTCAGTTGAAGGCGATTGGCGACGGCGAGGCGAAAGGCCCGCCTCCGCGGCTCGGCGTCCTTCCTGAAGACGCCGATCTCGATCCGTTCATCATCGAGACGATGCGCAGTCGCGCGCTGCCGGCCTATTTTCGCGGCAACCCGTATCAACTGGTCGAGACGCTCGCCGCCATGTTGCCGAAGGTCGACGACGAGGAACTCGTTCGCTGTAACGGCGTGCTCGCGTCGCAAGGCCTGCCGACCGTCGATCAGATGTTGATCGAGTCCAGGCTCAACTTGGTCACGCAGCGATCGACGGCCGTCGCCAAACCGCCGGGACGGCACGAACTGCTGGTTGTCATCCCCGCCATCAAGGCCCGTATCGATGAAGTGCTCAGCGACGCCATCGGACATGTCGTCCTACAAGAGAAGTTGCCCAACACGGGCAGTTTGTCGGAATATGAAAATCTGTTCTGGCGGATCCATGTGTTGGAGCAAAAGCTGACCACGGCGCGTCGGTTGAGCTCGTTTGGCAAGCAGTTGCAATTGCGCGCTCGTCGTTATGTTCGCCGGGCGGGGCCGCGAGATCAGGCCGTCTACAAGACCGACTTCTCCATCAACGCCACGCAGCTCGACGACCTCGCCCAGGAGCTCGACGAGCGCAAGATCGAGTTGCGCACTCAACGGCTCGCCTTTGCTCATCGGCAGCTGCACGCCACGACCGACCTGCGGGAGAAAATGGAAGCGGCTTACGCGGCCGGACTCGACGGGAGCTTGCTAACCGAGTTCTTCAAAGGCGTCAACGATCGCTTGGCGGGCGGCGAGACGGTCGAGTTTCGGCGGCCCGCGCTGGGCAACGAGCTGCTGGAGGACGAAGTCCAGCGGCTGATCGAGGAGTCGAAGAAAACAGCCGGAGACGTGGCTGAGAAAGGACACTTGCTGTTCACCGGAATGCACTGGTGGCTGCGAGGTCGTTACGGGCGCGGATCGGAAGGCGGCGGGCTGTTGAAACCGAAGTCGGCTACGCGATCGCTCCACGACATGTTCCGGCTCTACATGCCCGAGGAGCTGTACGATCTCGATCGCAAGGCCGACGGCTCCAGCGTGCAGGCTCCTATCGACCGCCGGCACCACTACATCTGGGCGTTCGAACCGCGGCGCGTCGTGTCGAAGCAATACAACCACATCTCGAAAGCGACGTTCAACCGGGACACGACCAAGACGACCTTGTCGTACTTCTACTGAAACCGCAACGAAATCGTCAGGGGAGTTTCCTCTGAAATCACCACTCAAGTCGCCGGTCGAATTACACGTCTGCAAAATGACGACGAAGAGCTGGCGTTCCGCATCGTCGGCTATTACGAGTACGGGCAGGCGCTCAACCACCTCGATCGACTCATCAGAATCTCCACGCCGGAAGAGATGGAGATCTACGAGGAGATCATTAAGGAACGGCCCGAGTTTGCGTTCGAGACCAACTTGTCGCGGAAGCTCGAACCGGCGCCGACGGCGTTGAGCCAGTCGGTCGTGGGAGCTCACAACGGGTTCTCGCAACACGGCTTGGCCTGGATGACCGCGCTCGCGCGAGTTGAGATGGGTTCGATCCTGGCCGGATTCAGTGAGATTCAACGCCCGTATCGAACGGTGTCGCCGACTCCTTTCGACGCTCAGCCCTATCACGCGCTATTGCTGGACGGAGCCCGCGTCCACTACTGGGCGCTCGTCCGGGACACCCGTTTGCCGTGGGTGATGCGGCAGGATTTGAAGTATGTCGACAAAGCGGTGCTTTCCTATAGCCGCCGCCTGGTGCTGGGCCGCGGAATGCTGCGGACGGCGGGTGAAATCGCCGGCCCGAACTACACGCCCGACCAACAGCGCGAGACGGAACAGTGGCGGCGGACGATGGACGAAGTGCAGGCCGTCCTGGTGCTCAAGGTCCGCAGCGTTCTGGGTTCGCGATTTGTCAGCGCTTCGGGTAGCCGCGACACGGAGTACACCCGCGCCTGTTCCGCGTTGCTCGACGCCGAGCGGCGCGAGACGGCCGCCGGCACGGCGCGCGTTGAGTCGCTAAAGTAAGTCGCGCAGAACTGCGACGACCCAAATCAGGTTGGCCACCGTAAGTGGAGCTCCCGCCAAGAAGGCGGCGAGTACGACACGGCGGCGAAGCGAACGGCGATTTTCCGCCGGAATGGAAAGCCGTCCGATTCCGCGCCACGCCGAAGCGACCGCGCACAGCGCCAGGATGAGAACGATGTCGGCGAGGCAGCCGACCGCGGGTAAACCATTCGCCAGCCATGACCTTCCAAAGTCGAACGCGCCAAGTCCAAACGCGACCGCGCACAATCCGTCACGCTCGTGGCACTGTACTTTGGATGCTGGGAAGTGACGAAACGGTTTGCCGTTCTCGAGCAGCCCGAGATGCACAGCAGATTTGATGGCGTTCGGTCATATGAGATCCGCCCTCGATCACCGTTGCCAGCGCTAAATGCGCGCGGCAAGTAGGTAGGGAAAGGACTTAATCGTCGGCGAACTGCTGCGGCATTGAAAACACGCTCGTAGGTGCGCAAATGAAAGTCAGAGTCCGCTCCCGTGCTTCGATTTGTTATGCCATGCCTTGATCAGCCTGATGACAGATCCAAGCGTGAAGCCTGACGACATCGAAGTCAGGAGAACCAGATAGCCCATCGCGTAGGTGATAATGGCAACGCTCGGAGCGGGCCGTACGTTGTCAAGCGACGGATGATTAATCGCTTCAAATACAAAAATCAAGCACTTGTCGAAGAGCTCGTCGCTGCCATATGGTCCGGAGCCCGCCGGCCCGGCGTTATAGGTTCTTATTCGCTCAAAAGCGTACGCAGTGGCGAGGTATACGGCCCCTGAAACGACGGCTAGCGAGCAGGCCAGGTCGACTCGCGCAAATTTGTCCGAGCGGAAGCCCAGGCAAGCGAAAATCAAACATGGGACGAGTGCGGAAGCCCATAGGGAGGCGCCAATCAGATTGTGAACAAAGTCCGGGAAGCGGCAGCAGAATGCGACAGCGCTGATGGCAAGAAGCAAGGAGCGGAGGCTGAAACGGCCACCGCCTGTAGAGTTTCGCGCTAGACGGTTGGCAGTCATGTAGCGTTTCCCTTCTTCGTCCGTTCGCGCCGGCCGAACACGGGAATCGAGCAGCACAACAAGCGAGAGTTACACACCTACCCTGTATAGCGGAAGCGGATCCGATGAAGTGACAAAAAAGCGAAAAGAGTAACCGAGACTGAATTAGAAAGGAACAAATAGTGCTTGGATGTGATCAAGCGAAGAATCAACAGACGTGATCGGGGTTGGACTAGATTGGTCGTATCCAAAAAGGGTATCTCAATGTCGACTTCGTGTCTTGTAACTCCCCACCGCTTTGTTATCTCCCAGCAACCGAAATAGAGTCCGACGAGCGTGACCAAGATCAGCAGCGTTTGGACGGAGAAGCGGGGTCGCGCCGTCAAGAATCGCGGCAGCGCCATTAAATGATCCCTCCACGGATTCGCCTGCCATTGTCGATCCGTAGGAAGTCCACCTCAAAAACGCCAAAGAACCAGATCGAATAATCGGACCTATCCCATCGCTCGCGACAAATGACAAATGGCGCTGGCGCGGTAACGTCAACTTTTGTATCACCGCCGTACCAAAGACCTTCCCATTCATGAAGCACAGCTCGGAAATCTCTGGGCTCGGCCGACTCATCGTGGGGAAAGTGAGCGGCCGAGAGTTCGAACGCGGCGAGTTTCGTTATCTCCCAACACCCGAAATACAGCCCGACGAGCGTGACCAGGATCAGCAACGTGCGGACGGAGAATCGGGGTCGCGCCGTCAAGAATCGCGGCAGCGCCATCAAATGACTCCTCCAGGGACTCGATAGTCGTTCTCGATCTCGACGAGATCGAATTCGACGCCAAATAGCCAGAGCGAGTACTCGGACTTAACCCATCGGTCACGGCAAATGACGAACGGCGCCGGCGCGGAAACGTCAACGATGCCGTTTCCAAGGGACCGCATCTCGCACATGTGGCCCAGCGATTTGAAATCCACAGTTCCATCGCGCCACACCTGAACTTGAGCCGGCGAGAGCTCGAACGCAGCGCGTTTCGTCAATTCCCAACAACCAAAGTACGCGCCAAACAGCGTGACCAGGATCAGCAACGTGCGGATTGAGAAATGGAGACGAGGCATGGCGGGAATTGTAGGCATCAGCCCCATATGAGGCAGCGCGAGAATTGGCCCATGCGGCCGGCGATCATGCATTTGGTAGAGATGAAGCCGGAGCTGGTGCTTGCTCACCTTCGAATCCGATTTTCGAGACACCTAAAAACGACCCATCCAACCGCACCACCGATGTCTTGCCGTACGATGGCCTTGGAAGGCGCCTTGGAAGGCCATCGTACAAGGTTTTGAAACAGCCTCTAAGGAATGACCAAGGAGGCAGGAGGCCGCCGCGCACGACCAGGGGCGTTTACGCCCCATTCCGCCGCAGGCGGCATAGGCCCGCCCTTGAGGGCGGGTGAACCAGGCGTTCCGGCTGCAACCAACGCTCCATTCTCGCGTCGCCACGCGCCACCGCGTTCCACCCTCGCGTCGCCCCGCGCCCTCGCGTTCCACCCTCGCGTTCCACCCTCGCGCCGCGCCACCGCGTTCCACCTCACGAGGCCCCGCGCCGCCTCGTCTTCGCTTCCGTCGGGGGCTCCAACCCGATTCGACAGCCACCCCGGGAGCTTCCATTCGACGGGCCTGGAGACCCGTCCTACGACCTACGATCGCCCACGATTACCTAATTGGACATTGGTCCTTAGAGCGCATTTCAAAACCGATGTCTTGCCGTACGATGGCCTTGGAAGGCGCCTTCCAAGACCGTCGTTTCCCGAGGATTTCCACAATCGACGGCCTTGGAAGGCCATCGTACAAGGTTTTGAAACCGCCTCTAGTCATTAGTCTTTAGTCTTTAGTCCTCAGTCATTCCCCCGCTCCTCTATTCCTTACTCACTCCCACTCCGCCCATTCCTTCGCCAGTTCGGCCACGCGATCCGGGAACTGTTTCGCCAGATCGCGCGACTCGCCGATGTCGGTGGACAAGTCGTACAGTTGCCAGGGATTGTTGGGGCGTTCGCGGACGATTTTCCAAACTCCTTTTCGCAGTGCGGCGTGATTGCGAAAGGAGAAATAGAGAGAACGGTGGGGGGAGCGAGCTTGCTTGTTCTTCAATAGCGGGAGGATGTTTTCGCCGTCGAGCGGTCGATCGGCGGGCGGTTTTGCGCCGGCGATGGCTGCGCATGTGACGAGCAAGTCGGGCGACCAGCAGACTTGATCGACGCGCGATCCGGGCTGAATCTCTCCGGGCCAGCGCGCGATCGCGGCGACTCGCAATCCACCCTCCCAGCAGGTCACGCCGCCGTGTCGCAGCGGTGTGTTCAAGCCGACGTCGATACCCGCTCGGCCGAGCCGAAACGCTCCGTTGTCGGAATAGAAAAAGACGAAGGTGTTTTCAGCGACTCCCAATTCGTCGAGTGACCCGAGCACTCGGCCCAACGCCTCGTCCAGCGCGGTGACGACGGCCGCGTAGCGCTTTCGCGGATCCGCTTCATCGTGGGCGAATCCGTACGCCGCCAAAGCTCGTCGAGGAGCTTGCCAGACGTTCGGCTCACCGGGCCGCTTGTTGCCGGCGACGGGGAAATGGGGCGCGTTGAACGGCAGGTAGCAAAACCACGGGCGGTCGGCGCGCGAATGTCGCCGCATGAACTCGATCGCGCCGTCCGCGATGATGTCGGTCACGTATTCGCCTTCGCGGCGCAGAGGCTCGACACCTCGGTAAAGATCGTGCATCTCGCGATAGTTGTGGCGGTAGTAGTCGAGATTGCCGGACGCGTTGCCGATGAATTCATCGAATCCGCGTTCTGTCGGCCGCGACCCTTTGGCGAAGCCGATGTTCCACTTTCCGAAGCACCCGGTCGCGTACGGGGCCGCGCCCTGTTGGAGAATCTCCGGCAGCAGGACTTCGGCGTGGTTCAGCCCGACACCGTAGTTGCCCTTCACTCCGCTCAGTTGATTGAGCAGTCCGTGCCGTTGCGGAATGCGGCCCGTCAACAAACACGCGCGAGAAACGGTGCACGTGGGTGACGCCGTGTAGAAGTTCGTCAGGCGAGCGCCTTGTGTAGCGAGCACGTCGATGTGGGGTGTCTTGATGTTCGACTTGGAGTTGTAGCAAGCCAAGTCGCCGTAGCCGAGGTTGTCGGCGGTGATCAAGAGGATGTTGGTGTGTTTCGAAGTCGACTTCGGTTTCGCGGGCAACAAGCGGGGCGTCGGTTTCG
>JASMLW010000388.1 GCA_030748485.1 Pirellulaceae bacterium | reverse complement strand
CGGCGAAGCAAGTGCGGGCGATCAACTTCGCTCGCGCGCTCGGCATCGCCGCGGCCAACTACGAAGTCGCGCACAATCGTCCGCCCGAGAACATCAAGAACGAAACAGGTGACGAACTGCTCAGCTGGCGAGTAGCCATTTTGCCGTTTCTCGACGAAGCCGAGTTGTACGAAGCGTTCGACAAAAAGGCGTCCTGGGACAGCGAGACAAACCGACCTCTGGGAGACCGCGATGCGCCTCTGTTTTTCCAAACGGTTGAATCCGATTTGACGAAGACCAGCTGGAGGCTGTTGGCCGGAGCCCCCAACGGACTGCTGTTCCTTGACGCCGGCGAAAGGGCCGACACTAAGTGGACCGCGCCGGAAGCGTTCCCCATCAACCCGGACAACCCCGCCGCGGCGCTCGGCACGCCGCCAACTGACGGTTACCTGGGAGTGTTTCGCGACGGCAGTGTGAAACGCCTCTCACTCGAGGAAATCAAAGCGGTCCTGAAGACCTCACCGGCCAAACGGGAATTGAAGAATCCTTGACGTCTCCAGGCGTATTGTGGAATTGTCGAAGCAACGCCACATGTGCAAGATCACACCGGCGATGCAGCTCGCTTTGTGTGGCACTGCCACCTGACGTATGCTCGGACGGCGGCTTTGGCAAAGAGGTCTAGACTTCTGGCGTTGGCCGAGGTGCAATGACGAGGTGAAGCCGGGGCGCTTGGCCGAGCGTCACGCGGTTGACTGAGGTGGAGGCGGGTGCCGTGCAAAGCAAATCGGAGTCCGGTCGTCTTCGTTTGCTGAGAAGAATGCTCTGTTGGGCCGCCGCGCTGCTGTTCGCCAAAGCGTTGCTGGCGGTGCTCTACGAATACCGTTGGTACTTTCCGCCCAACTTTGATTCCGCATTTCTCACCGGTCGCCGCGAGTCGTTTTTCGGGATCTACAGTTGGGCGTTCTACGCTCACATCATCAGTGGGCCGCTGACCGTGGTGTTGGGTACGTACCTCGTGCTGACTGGTGGACGTCCCCGAGTACGCGCGGCGCATCGGTGGGCGGGGCGAGTGCAGATCTTTGTCGTCGCCGCCATCGTAGCTCCAAGCGGATTGGTGATGGCTCGGTACGCGTTTTCCGGACCGATCGCGGGGATCGCTTTTGCACTGCTGTCCGTCGCCACCGGCGTCACCGCGGCCGTTACCGCATGGTGCGCGATCACTGGGCGCTTGGCGGATCATCAAACTTGGGCGCAGCGCTGCTACATTCTGTTATGCTCGCCTTTGTTGCTGCGATTGGTCGCCGGCTTCACGATTGTCACGAAGATCGAATCTCCCTGGACCTATCGTCTCAACGCTTGGCTCAGCTGGCTGGTTCCCTTGGCGATCTACGAAATGTGGCGGCGGCGGACAAACGAGTCCACGCAATTCCACCAGACAGCGAAGGAGGGACTTTGATGACCAATCCATCTTTCCAGCGGAGGTTGCGCAGTTTCTCGTTCACACTGGTTGAGCTGTTGGTTGTGATTGCGGTGATCGGGTTGCTGCTCGCTCTGTTATTGCCAGCAGTGCGAACTTCCAGCGAGGCCAGTCGCCGGATGTCGTGTGGAAACCACTTCAAGCAGCTCGGGCTGGCGATGCATCAGTACCACACTGCGTTCGGTCAATTCCCGGCGGCGATGGGCGGTACGGACCGGGGGCCCACACCGATCGACGGCAACGCGAATCGGCTGAGCGGAATCGTGGCGATGTTGCCCTACATGGAGGGCGACCAACTCTGGGATCAGATCGTGTCCCCCGCGAATATCAATGGTGTGCAATATCCGGCAATGGGACCGGCGCCGTGGGTCTCGGCCTACTCGCCATGGACCCAAGGTTTGCCCTTGCTGCGTTGTCCGAGCAGCGACGGGGCTGCGGACGATCGAGGCTTCGCAAGGACGAATTACGCATTCTCGATCGGAGACGCCGCCCGCGACATCCATCAGGCGAAGTTGCTGCGAGGTGTCTTTGCCTCTGGACTCAACTCTCGCATCAAAGACATCAAGGACGGCACGAGCAATACGATCGCGATGGCGGAAATCGGATCTCGATCTGAACTCGCCGTCGTCGGTCAGTACGCCATGAAACAACCGAGCGTCCTGGATAATCCCGGCGCGTGCCGCAACACGCTGCGGAAACGGAAGTCGCCCTACTACGCGCCGAATACGCCGTTGAGCGCCTTGGGTCGAGGCGGGCGGTGGGCCGACGGAGCCGCCGGCTTCAGTATGGTCAACACCGTGTTGCCTCCCAATAGTCCCAGTTGCGCGATTGGAGCCTCCGAAGAATCCGATGGCGTCTATTCCGCCGGCAGCCTGCATCCCGGTGGCGCAATGTCGATGGTCGCCGATGGATCCGTCAGATTCATCAATGCGGACATCGACGCCGGCGACAGCCGAACGGCCACCTTGACAGCCGCGCGAATGTCCGCCCGCGCCGCCAGCCCCTTTGGTGTCTGGGGCGCGCTCGGTACGGCGTCGAGTGCTGAGGACGTGGCCGTTCCTTAGAGACCTTGTCATCACCCGCCTCTCACGAAACGACGCCAACCACCCAAGGATTGTTCGTTGCGAGCGAATACTCGCGAAGTGCTGTTCCTTGGGGGAGTGAAATGCTATTGGCGCTTGAAACGACCGGAGTCTATTGCTTGCTAGTCGCAGTTTTCGCCGCCGGAGCCTTGCTGTTCGTGCTACTATCCTGGAGCGACACGCGGCGGGCTGTGGGCGAGTTCTTTTCCCCGCTTCGGCTTGTCCCACTCGTTCCACGCTTTCGCACCTGGCATCTGCTCGTCGGTGTGGGGATTGTCTCTTTGGCGGTGAGATTGGCGTTGAAGTGGGGCTGGCGCGAATCGCCCTGGCTGGTGCTGGTCGCGGCGGGAATCTCGATCATTCTGTCCGCGGTCGTGAGCCTGTTGTGGTTTTGTTATCGCGACATGTTTGGGCGGCGTCCGGCGTCGCGCTCCGACGTCAAGATCGACCCACCCAACACGGCGGAGCAAAGTGAGTCAGCGAGTGTGAAGCCAAGTCGTGTCCGCTTCGCAAAAAAACGGCGCCAGACGTCAGCGTTCAAGTGGTAGACGAGCGACGGGGAATGTGGGGCGCCGTCGTCGATGCAGCGGACGTGGAAATAGAACGCGGACGCGCGGGATCCACAATATTTCACGTAGCTGCCGTCGCCAGACGGTGGGGCATCGCGGACGACCTTGCGAAGTGGTGAATCGATTCCACGCTCTGGCGAGCGTAGCCACAAAAGCGAGCGTGGCCACAATATTTCACGTAGCTGCCGTCGCCAGACGGTGGGGCATCGCGGATGACCTTGCGAAGTGGTGAATCGATTCCACTCGCGAGCGCAGCCACAAAAGCGAGCGTAGCCCACGTCAAGCGGTTCGGCGGCGCTGCGGGAAGTGCTGTCGTCGTTGGGCGGGTCCGCTGGATTCCGCCGCGCCCGCAGCGTTTGGAAATTCACTAGCAGCTCGACGCCCTCGATGCGAACGCGCCCCCCACTGCTCGGAGCCGGCCGCGTCAGGGCGATCACGTTGCGCCCATGACGAATGGGGGGATTCGTCCAGGTCCATTGCTTGTCGGTGGCGGGGAGTTCGAGTTGTTCGCCATTGCACTGCAGTTTCACTTCGCGGGCGGCTTGCCGATCGCCGCTCCACGTTACTTTGAGCACCACACTTCTCAGCGACTGATTCATTCGCGCCTTGTCGAGATCGTCAGCGACAGTGAGCTGCAGCGGCCGTCGTTGTCCGGCGAGCAAGTCGAGCGGCAATTGCATCTCACCACCCTCCGCCGGCGTATCCCCTTCGATGTCGCGAGTGATGTAGTAATGCTTGTCTTTACCAACCAGTTTCCGCGGGTCGCCAATCTCACTCAGCGTCCGTCGCTCCCCCTCGCTCAGCAGCGGGCGGTCACCCCTCCCCGCTCCACTGCAATGACAATCGAAGTTGAACAAGTGAAGACCGGTCGCCCCCTCGTGCCAGTACCCGGCGGCGGCCGCACGCAGCATCTCGGCGGACGCGATTCCCGTGTAATGCCGCACCTTGACGTCCGACAGCCCGCCGATCACGCGGACTTTAGCGCCTTTCGCCGCCGCGACAAAGCCGCGGACGTCGGCGTTCATGTCGAGATAGCCTCGAGTCACCGGCGCGATCACGTCGACCAGGTCTTCTTTAATCCACGTGCGCGCGTCGATGCCGATCAGCTCGCACATCTTGAAACTCGGCGGCACCCGCGCCAGCAACGTCAGCCGCCGCCCCTTCCGGCGCTCGAGCTCGTCGAGCCGCTTCCGCACTCGACGGACAAACTGTGTCAACAGGGGCATGCCCTTCTCCACTTCACCGCGTTTGAAGTAGATCGGACTGCTGAGGAAGTCCATTTCAAATCCGTCGACGTCGTAGTTCGTACAGATCTCATCGATGAGTGCGAACTTCTGGTCGCGAACTTCCTGCAGCTTGTAATCAAAGGCCCACGTGTAACCGTCCGAGGGCTGATTCTTGCGAGCCCAGCGACGGCGGTAGTAGTCGGTCGAATCGGAGCCGATCTTCACGTGCGGATGGTCTAACTCCCACTGACAGCGGAGCGACGGCCATCGCTCGGTCCAGTCTTTGTGAATGTCGTTCATCCGCAACGCCGGCCAGAACTCCATTCCCAGTTCATGAGCCCGCGCCGACCAGATGTGCAGCGGGTCCTTGCCTTTCGCGATCAGTCCATTCACGTTCTGCGCCCAGCGTCGGAAGTTGGGATCTTCGAATTCAGTCCGTCCTACGCCGTACCGTTCGCCAACCTTGGTGTCGTACGAGACGAAGGGTCCAAAGGAGACGCACTGGATGAAGACGTCGACCTGGGTGCCCGCCAACGAATTGATCACTCGGCACAGCTGCTTGTCGCTGATCGGCGGTTCGTGAGCGTAGAGTGCTCCACTGCCGCCGTCGCTGTTGAGCAGAATTCGAAACGGTCTGTCCGGCTCGGCCGCGGTCGCGTGAACACCGCCGAGACTCAGCGCAAGCGCGCCGAGGACGCCGCGGACAATGCGGGGTAGAGGGCTTGATTTGATCTTCATTCTGCGCCGCCGGGCAATGGGGAGGGCGTTGGTGATCGGCCGATATTCTGCTGTCTGGCGACGCCCGTGTCGAATAGCGAGTGGAAGAACAATGTCGTCTTCCGGCAAGAGAAACTTCCGATCGGGCGAGGCTGAATCACCGATCCGCCGGTTCACTCAGGGAGATTCCCGGGCCTGTTCACTAGAGCGAAAGATTGGAATCCGCCGAACGCGACGGTTGCTCGTACGGCTGATAGTCGAGCATCTGTACGTCCCACGGTCCTCGCACAAGATAAGTCACCCCGCGCCACTTCACGCGTTTGCGAAAGATCGCCAACAACACGGCCACCATGTGGACGCATTGAGTCAGCAGAATCGCGGGTATCATTTTCGCCCAGGCGAGGGTTGAGAACTTCCAAACCGGCTCGTCGCGCGAAGCGACAACGTGACGGACGCTGTTGTCGAGCAGCTTGATCAGCCCAATCATCCCGGCCAGATAAACGAGGACCGCCGCTGCGGAAATCGCCCCGGCCGCTGGGTTGCCGAGCGCCACGCCGGTCGCCGCCATCACGAGGCCCATCGCCAGAGCGGCCGTCGTCAGAAAGGCGTGGGCGACAACCGGAGCCCACCGTGGATGATATATCTTCGTCCACGTGAGTTGCCGTTTGACGAAGTCCAGACTGAAGGGCAGCGTGCAATCCTCTCGATTGACCATCATCAGCCCAGGGACGAAGTGAATCTTCAACCCCTGTTGCTCAATGGCCGAACGAACGGGGGCGTCCTCAACGACCGCTTTGCTCCACTTGTCCAGCAACCCCGAGTCTCGAAGTATCGATGCGCGAATGGCGAACGAACCGCCCCAAGGAATCTGAAACACGTACATCGGCACGACGGCGGCGACGTTCCACAGGAAGCGGACCAGCGATCCCAGGCCGGCCTGTTGGGGCCAGAACCAGCGGTTGCCGTGAGCCGCGCCAACCCCCTCGTCAAGCAACGGCGCAACAAGCTCGCGAAGCCAGTCGTCGTGGGAAACCAAGTCGGCGTCAGCGAGGACGACCACTTCGGTGCGATCGTCCAGCGATTCGGCTAGCTGGACCAGCGCATTGCATTTCAAACTGCAGCAGTCGCTCGTCCGCGAGTTGAGGCTTAACTGCACGTGTTCAAAGCCGGTGTCGTCGACTGTCCGTTCCACCACTTCCCACGCGGGATCCTCTCGGTGATCGACGACAATTCGCAAGTCGTAATGCGGATAGTTCTGCGACATCAACCGCCGCAGCCCGTTTCCCAAATACGGATCGGCTCCCCGTAACGAAAGCAAGACGGAGCAGTACGGCAGCTTCTCGTCCGCCAACGCCGGCGGTCGGTAGTTTCTCAACAACCGCGCAAAGACAAACCCAAAGATGGCTTGAAAGCCGGCCATGGACAAAAGATACGACGCGATGGCGATCGATACGGTCGTCATGATCCGTTTTTGGGCGCAGTCTTGGCTTTCTCGATCGACTCTTTCCCAACCGGAGCGGACAACTCCAACGGAGGCGTGTCTTCCGATAGCGAGACGAATATCAACTGGCCGATCATCTGCGTGCGTAATCTGGTCAGGCAGAGCTGGCCTTTATCGAGCGGGCGTCGGGGATCTTTGAGGTGTCGCCGTCCTTATCGAATTCCCAGCCGTGGTATGGGCGCCACAGGGTCGAGTTCCGATTGCCGGCAACAGGCTGAAAGGGTGGGGCCAACATTGAGGAACGTGTGCGGCTCGCCATCCTGGAGCCATGTGATTAGCGGCCGGCCGAAGAGCTCGCTGATGAACACGGTAGTCTCAAAAAAACGCGAATTGCAGGGGCTGAAGTGAGTTCGGCCGTGCGTTTTCTCACAAACGCGCGAAAGGAAGGCGAATCTTAGCAGTCGAATCACACCCCGTCCAGCAACTCGCGACCCCCGCCGCCGCGACTAGCAAATTCCGCTTTTCTTCACCGGTGCGCCACTTTCGCACGTTGGCAGCGCGCCTATTCAATCGAATACAATCTTTCGAACCGTTCCAGGCGTCAGCCGTTTGCCCGATGTCTGTCACTCAAATACTCCTCCCAAATGACGTGCGCTGCACGACCGAGATGAAATCGAGTACACCGAGAGTTCTGATCATTGGCGCGGGCATCAGCGGCCTCTGCATGGCGATTCGTCTGAAGCAGACCCAAGCTGCCTCGTTCACCGTTTTGGAGAAGTCGGATGAGGTGGGCGGCACGTGGCTCGACAACTCGTACCCAGGCTCAGCTTGTGACGTCCCGTCGTTTCTCTATTCATTCTCTTTCGCACCGAAGACCTGGGCGCGAAAATACGCCAAGCAGTCCGAGATTCTCGACTACCTGCGGGATTGCGCCGACCAGTTTGGCGTTCGTGATCAGATTCGATTCGGAGCCGAAGTAGCCAACGCCGAGTACGACGAGAAGACGGCGACCTGGTGCGTCACCCTCACGAGCGGTGAGCAGTTGGAAGCTGACTTTCTGATCGGAGCCGTCGGGCAACTCAATCGCCCCAAGATCCCTCCCTTCAAAGGTCTCGATTCGTTTGAAGGCGAGACCTTTCACTCCGCCCGATGGAACCACGATTACGACCTGACCGGCCGCGCGGTCGCCGTGATTGGGACTGCCGCCAGCGCCATTCAATTCGTTCCTCTCGTCGCGCAACAGGCAGGTCGGCTGTGCATTTTTCAGCGCAGTCCGAATTGGATCATGCCCGTCAATCGGGCTGTGTACAGTCGCTTTATGCAGGGTGTGTTTCGGTGGGTCCCCGGCGTAGCTCGCCTCAATCGTCTCTCGCTCTTTTTGCAGCACGAATGGAAGATCATCCTGCTCAAGAAGCGGTCAAACTGGAATCGGGGGCTCACCGCCTGGATTAAACGGAGAATGCGTCGCGAGATTCCACCGTCGCTGCATGCCGATTTGATCCCGTCGTATCCGGCGGGCTGCAAACGCATCCTGCTCTCCAACGACTACTTGGATGTTGTCCAGCAGGACCATGTCGATCTGGTGACCGAACGCATCCAAGAGATTCGCAGTAACTCGATCGCGACGAAGGAGGCTGAATACCCGGTGGACGCGATCATTTTCGCAACCGGATTTGAGACGGCTGAGGAGATCTGCCCTCTGCAAATCCGCGGCCGTGACGGCGTGTTTCTCAAAGATCAGTGGACGCCGCGCCCCCGCACCTATTTGGGAATGTTGACACCCGGTTTTCCGAATTTCTTCACTCTGTACGGTCCCAATACCAACCTCGGGCACAATTCGATCATCCTGATGGTGGAGAGTCAGGTGAACTACTTTGTGCGGTGCCTGAGGATGATGGCGGATCGCCAAATGGCGTCGATCGAAGTTCGCCCAGAAGCCGTGGAGACGTTTGATGAGGACCTGCAAAAGGGGCTCAGCAAATCCGTGTGGGGCGATCCTTGCGACAATTGGTACAAGGCCGAAGACGGAACGATCACCAACAATTGGAAGTCGTCCGTCCTTTCGTATTGGTGGCGGACGAGGTCTCCAGACTTTCGACAGTTCAACGTCGAAACGGCGTCCGCGGACGAGTGACCCCCACTCTCCGACTCAGCTGATCATTGCGAGTCTGGAAACGATCAACAGTAGCCCCAAAACGAACATCACCGCGCCGAAACAGATTCCAATAACTAGCTTCGGCTTCGCAGATTGAAGTTTCGCGGTTGTGTTGATCGCTTGGCCCGTTGGCACGTTGGTGCAATCCTGGATAGTGAAGGAGACAATGTTGCTTGAGGCTCGGTTGCTTGAGGCTCGCAACATTATAGAAACCTCATTCACCCAACAGACGCCTAATCGACAACTCGCACCCAAACCACCTAAACTCCAACTCCACCCCGAAAGCGGGGCGTTTGCGTTGATCGAAGGGCGCGTCCGAAGCGGCGAGATGCGGCGAGTCTTTGCTAAACTCGCGGGTGACTCTTTTAGCTGGACTTTCTAGGCAAAATTCTCCGATGGCTCATCTGGGAGCCAACCATGCAGCCATCGTTCTATTCTCGCCTCTGGCCAGCCACGCTCATCCTCATGGCGGTCGTGACGCTCTATGCGTTTCACGGCTCGCGGCAGGCGATGAAGACCCAGTCCAATCGTGTCGAGGACTGGTTGCCGGCGGAGTTTCAGGAGACCCAGGACCTCTACAGTTTCCTGGATGCGTTTGGCGGCGACGATCTATTGATGATCAGCTGGGAAGGTTGCACTCTCGAAGACCCGCGCGTCGACGAATTGGCCGAGACGTTGCGGAGGCCGGTTGATCTCGGCGAACAACGCGGACTCAAGATCTTCCGAGATGTCATTACAGCCAATGACGTCCTCCTCGACCTCGAAGAATCGGAAGTAGATCTCGACGAAGAAGAGGCGCTCGAGAAATTGGCGGGAACGCTGGTCGGTCCGGCGGACGCGGACGGTCAGCGGGCGGCGTGCGTTGTCGTTTTGATCACCGAGACGGGTTGGAAACACCGGTTTCGGATGTTGGACCACATCTACGCCTGCGCGAATCACGTCGAGGGACTGTCGGCCGATTCCATTCATGTGGCGGGCCCCACGATCAACGGGATCGCCATCGATCGAGCCAGTGAGGAATCGGTAAACAAGTCGCTCTGGTTGTGTTTCACGATCTGCGTCGTCATCACTCTGGTCTGTTTCCGCAGCATCACCTTGATGCTGATGGTCGTAGTCTCCGCCGAAATCAACCGGATGTTGACGCTCGCGCTGGTCTACTACGCCGGATCGTCGATGGACAGCATTCTGTTGGTCGCGCCGTCTCTGGTCAGCGTGTTGAGCATCTCGACAGCCGTGCACTTGGTGAACTACTACCGCGACAGCGTTCATGAGGGAGGCTTGGATGGAGCCGTTGTGCGGGCGGTGAAACAGGGTTGGACCCCGTGCGTCCTGGCGACTGCCACAACCGCGCTGGGGTTGATTTCCCTGCTCGTGAGCTTCCTGGTTCCGATCAAGAAATTCGGCGTGTTTGGCACGGGCGGCTTGTTGATCGGAACCGGCTTGTTGTTTTTGTTCCTCCCGACTCTGCTGCTCCTGTACCCGCCGCGACGGTGGACGCGAGAGGCGGGCAAGAAACGGGTTGGAGATGTGGGGATCGCTTGGAGAGGACTCCACGCAACGGTCAGCCGGTCGCGAGGACCGATTGTCGTCGCCACGATCATTCTGCTCGCTGTCGGCGTTTGGGGAGCGACACGCATTGAGTCAAGCGCGCGAATCGGCGACATGCTGCCGGAAGAGCACCGCGTGTTGCAGGACTACGCGTGGCTGGAGGAACGGGTCGGTCCGCTCGTGCCGCTGGAAGTCGTTGTCAACGTTCCCGCCCCCGAGGTCAACGACGAAGGCAAGTTCTCGGGCTACCCGATGCTGGAGCGGATGCGGTTGATCCGCCGACTGGAGCAGTCGCTTGCGGAGATCGAAGGTGTCGATGCGGTCGTTTCAGCCGCCACCTTCGCCCCCAATCTGCATCCCAAAAGAGAACGCGTGATTTGGCGCGTACGCGTCAATCGAGAACTGTCAAAGCACCGCTCCGACTATGTCGAAAGCGGCGTGCTGCGAGAATCCCCAACCGGCGACCTGTGGAGGATCAGCGCTCGGGTCAAGGCCAGCCGGAAACACGATTATGTTCTCCTCCACGAGCAGCTCAAGAAACAGATCAACGGAGCCATTGCTGATCGTGAAGACCAGACACTGGCTGTCAACGATGTGATGATCACCGGGAGCATTCCCGTCGTTCAGAAGTCGCAGGAACAGGTGCTAAAAGATCTGTTCAGCAGCTACGCGACGGCGCTGCTGCTGATCGCGATCGCCATGACCGCTCTGTTGCGTAGCATTCCGGCCGGCTTGGTCTCGATGATTCCCAACGCGTTTCCAGCGATCGTGATCTTCGGTATGCTCGGATGGTTTGGAGTGAAGATCGAAGTCGGCTCGATGATGACGGCGACCGTCGCGATGGGCATCGCCGTGGACGACACGCTGCATTTTCTCACCTGGTTTCGCCGAGGTCTGCTGGCGGGACTCAGTCGCGACGACGCCGTGAAGTCGGCGTATGACCGCTGTGGCGTCGCCATGATTCAGACCACGCTGATCTGCGGATTGGGGCTGTTGGTGTTTGTGGTCAGCCCGTTTGGTCCGATCAGCCGTTTCTCGTGGTTGATGTTCGCGATGCTCAGCACGGCGCTGGTCGGCGACTTGATCGTGCTCCCCGCGATTCTTCTCAGTCCCCTGGGAGCGCTCTTCACTCCTCGAGTCAAGAAGGATGAGCACAGGGAGCACAGGGAAAAGGAGTGCGAGGAGGAAGAGGAAGCCGTGCGAGAAGCGCCGCGCCCCCACATGGCGCAACGGCGGAGCATCACGGCTTAGGTGGATAAGCACCCGTGGCCGCGTCAATTCTTTCGCGCGCAATGAGCGACCACGTTGCGCAGCAATCTATCGTAATGCTCGCCGCGTCGCGGTCGATTGGTGCTCGTTCGCGGATCGATTCCGCCGAGCAAGATCGTCGTTCCCCGCGCGGGTTGAGCGTACTCGACTACTGTGGCGTAGTTGTTTGGGATCTCGAGCCCGTCGGACCAGTAGCCGGCGAGGACTCGGCCCCGTTGCGGCCAGTACGGCGCGCCCCACGCATCGGCTCGCCCAGGGGGGCGTTGCCAGACCGCCGCGGTGACTAAGTCGGCCGCGTTGTATTCCATCGTCGGGAACCCCGTGGCTGGCAGTCCGGCGAAGACCGGATGGTTGGCGACGCGGGGACGCAGACCGAGCGCTGTAACGGGCGGCTTGGCCGCCGGTCGGAATCGCGAAGGGCCGAATCCGGGCACGATCATCGTCCCCCAATAGCATCGGTTGGGTGGTAGAGTTTCCAGCCCCATTTCTGCGACCAGCCGCCCGGCCAGACCGCTGAGAACGACTCCGCCGCCCGCCGAAAGAAACTCGTTCAGGCGTTGCGCGATTTCCTTTCGCGGCAACTCCTCCGCCAGGTCCGCCGACTTGCAGTAATCGGAATTCGCGGCGGAAGACCGGCCGCCCACGTGCAGCCAAAGCAGGTCGAGCTGCTTCAAGTCCGCCGCCGCCCCGGAGGAGTCGAGCAACTCGCCGGCGGCATCGGCGGTCAACAGATCGACATCGGTGTACATCCAGCGCAACCGCTGCGCCAGTGCTCGCGTTTCGGCGTCGCCGGCGGCCTTGGCGTTCCCCGTTAACTCGACGACGCCGATCTTTTCCTCGATCAGGCCCGCTGGTCGATAGGCGAGCACGGCGTCCTTGAGTTGCCCCGCTTCTCGCCGCAAAACGTAGACGGAAGTTTGGTCGAGCTCCCCGGCGCGAAAGGCGTTTTCATTGCGGGTGAAACTGCGGCTCATTTCGATCACTCGACGGCCGAAACCGCGGAGTGTCGAGTCCGAGTCTTCGTCTAACGGATGGATCGGCGCATCGTGCAGGGCGAGGTGGATTTCATCGAAGTGTTGACGCGCGCCGTCGAGCAGCGTGCGGACCGTGGCGTATTCGCTGGCGGAGTTTTCGGCGCTGGCCAAGGCGTCTCGGGCCTCGCTCATGAGGTCGAGTTGAGCAGCCGGCGAATCGGCCTCGGCAGCCCTTGCGAGCAGCGCTCGGGTCGACCGCAGATCTACCTTTCCACGCCCGGCGATCTCCATGTCGACTTGCAGCAGACGCCGCAGATGAGCTGCTCTGCGCCGCCGCACCGCAGCGCGCGCGGCGTCAACGGCGGCGGCCGGGCCGGCCAAGAACAGACGTCCGTCACCCGGCCGCAGGTCGACTGAGAATGAGACACCGCGTTTGTTGGCGACGAGCGGTACGGTTTCGAGCGTCTTCAGGTCGAGTAAGTTCTGATGACTCGTCTCGAAGGTGACGGCGGCGCTGCGATGTTTCCACGGGTCATTGTTGTGAACGACCAGGACGTCGTAGTCGGTGCCGCTAAAGGCTCCGACGTGAATCGCCGCGCGTTCGATCTCACCGCCGAGCCGGAGCCCGCCGTCGCCGGCCTCGCGACTGGAGCCGAGCACATAGGCCTGAAACATCTCAGCCGATTCGAGAGGCGCGGCGATGCGGCCGACGTGGACCGGGTAATCGGGCGCGTATCGAAGCGGCAGCAACAGCGGGCCCGCGGTCGTCAGGTGCTCGCCGATGCGGCCAATCTCCTCCATCAACTCCTCGCGCCCGTACCAGGGATTCCCGGCTCCCCGATAGAACCAAAGATGTCTGGCCCACGAGCCGAGATATGTCTGTCCGGTCGTGAAGAAGAACATCCCCTTCGCCCCGCTGGCGATCGTGTGGTAGACCTGGACCCGCAGTTCAGCGGGCGTCGGCAGCGCCCAAATCGTGTAGGGTTTTGTGAAGGCTTGGACGATCGGCCACTGCAGCGCGTCGGGGTTCGCTCGCCGTAACTCGGGAACGTAGACGTCGCCGTAAAGCCACGGGTCGCGGCCGCTGCGCGCCGCGATACTGTAGCAGTCCGACAAGAGAACATCTTGAGATGCGATCAGACGCCACTCGGCGGCTTGCGTCGGGTCGAGCGGCATGTTGGACTGCGTGAAGATCGCCGGGTGTTGGGGATCGTTCCGTCGGAACTCGGCGATCACCTGTTGGATCTTGGGAGCAACTTTCGGACGCGGCTCATCGAACACGAGGTACGCCAACAGGTGGGGATTGTCCTTGACGGCCAGCGCGTGGGCGGCCGCATTCGCCTTGACCTGTTCCATCGTCAGCGAACCTGTCACTTCACCTGCGTGATTAACGTGACTGTGGAGAAACTCAGCGGACGAAATCAGCCGGATTCCGAATTTGCCGGCGGCGGCCAGTGACTCTTCATTCGCTACGCGGTTCGCAGTGATGAGAACGTTGGTGTGGTTGCGGGCGAGATGGTGGAACAGTTTCCCGCGCCGACTCTCGAATGTCGGCTCACGGAATTCGCCGGCGAGCTGCTCGTCCATGGGCGCTTGGCTGTACCAAAACCCGTAGGGAAAGAAAGTGGCCAGATCGGGGTGCCGCTGCAAGGCTCGCAGCGGCTCGTCGCCGCAAGCGGGCGACTCACAGGAGGCCGCGATAAACAGAAACAGCGTCGCCACGACCTTCGTGAAGCGATCGGCGTGAGTTGGCAACGTCATGGCGCGCACCCAAAGAAAAACAGGTCAGTACGGCAGTTGCGGCGCGCCCCAATTCATTGAGGGGCCAAAATTCGCGCCGCTGCCAGTGCGAATTCGGCGGCGGATTCGTATTTGCATCGGCGATTGACTCTAATGGTAACGTTGTCACGTTGGGAGGGAAAACACCCAGTGTTCGTTCGCTTGATGATCACAATGATCACTATGGTCACTGCCGCGATGGTGAGCGGGCTGTCGCCGCGCGCCGCCGCGGAGGATCGCGCGCAGTCGGCGACCGCGTATTTCGAGAAACACGTCCGACCACTGTTAATCGACAAGTGCTACTCCTGCCACGGCGCGAAGAAGCAAGAAGGCGGCTTGCGGTTGGACAGTCGACGAGGTTGGGCGGTTGGCGGTGACAGCGGCCCCGCAATTGCGCCGCCCGACGCGGAACGAAGTCTGTTGATCCGCTCCCTGCGGTCCGCCGACCCCGACTCGCGAATGCCCCCCGACAAGCGGCTGAAGGATGGCGAGATTGCCATCCTCGAGCAGTGGGTGCGACTGGGTGCGCCCGACCCGCGGGGAGCGGTAGGCCCGACTGGAGAGAACGAGGCAAGCAATCCAGCGGATCCGGTTGCCGGTCGCGGCCATTGGGCGTTTGCCCCACTCAACTCGCGACAACCGACCGACACCTCGGGCGCAGCGTCGACAATCGATGGGTTGGTTTATCGTCGCCTTCGCGCTGCGAATCTGCATCCGGCGGGAATGGCCGATCGGAGAATCCTGGTCCGTCGATTGTACGTCCAGACCATCGGTCTGCCGCCAACTCGACAACAAGTCGCAAAGTTTCTCGCCGACGGTAGCCCGGACGCTTACGAACGGCTGGTCGATCAGCTGTTGAGTTCCCCGCGGTTCGGCGAACGCTGGGGTCGACATTGGTTGGACTTGGCCCGCTACGCAGATTCGAACGGCTTGGACGAGAACTTTCTGTTCCGGGAGGCCTGGCGGTATCGCAACTGGGTGATCGCCTCAGTTAACGCCGACACCCCGTACCCTCGTTTTATCGCCGAGCAGATCGCGGGCGACTTGCTCCCGCACAGCTCGATTGAAGAACGTGACCGCCAACGAATCGCGGCCGGCTTTCTTGTGATCGGTCCCAAGGTGTTGCTGGGGAACGATGGAAATGAGCGGCGTATGGACGTGGCTGACGAACAGATTAACACGATCGGTCGGGCGATACTCGGGCAGACGTTGGGTTGTGCGCGCTGCCACGACCACAAGTTCGATCCTTTTCCGACCGCCGACTATTACGCGCTCGCCGGGATCATGACTTCCACGCAAGTCATGGAAACGCGACACATGCTGGGATCGCAACGGCTCATGGAACAGCTCGTCGGACTCGGAGCCGACGGTGACAAAATGGACGCCGCGTATGAAGAATACTATCGCGAGCACAAGACGCTGAAGGAACGGGCGAAGCAGGCGAAGGCGGCTCTCGATCTTCTGAAGAAGGGCGACGAGAAATCGTTGGCGTCGTTGAAGACGTTGCGAGCAGAGCACCAGGACGCGGTCGACGCGGCAGCGCTGGACGAGAGTCAGGACAAAGACCTTCGTTTGAACGCCCAACAGGCGTTGCTCAAGAAGTTGGCAAAAGCGGCAATTGCGCCGGAGATTCCGCCCCGCGCGATGATCCCTTCCGAAGGCGATCAACCGGCCGATGAGGCGATACGTTTGGCCGGTCGATTCGATCAAGAGGGAGAGACGGTCCCCCGCGGATTCCTACAGGTGTTGAGCGATCACTCCGCTGAGATTTCATCCAACGAAAGCGGCCGATTGGCGCTGTCCGGATGGCTGACCGATCCGCGGCAGCCGTCGGGCCGTCTGGCGGCTCGCGTGCTGGCGAATCGGGTCTGGCGGCATTTGATCGGCCGGGGCGTCGTTCGCACAGTCGACAATTTCGGCAGAACGGGCGAACCGCCAAGCCATCCTGAACTGCTGGACTATCTGGCTCACGAACTAGTTGAGTCCGATTGGTCGCTCAAGGCGCTCGTGCGACGTATTCTCTTGTCAAAAGTTTTTCAGCAAAGTAGCGGCGGCAACGAAGCGGCCCAGGCAGTCGATCCGGACAACCGCCTGCTCTGGCGGGCGCATCGCCGTCGGCTCGAACCCGAAGTGCTGCGGGACGCGATGTTGCAGGTTGCCGGCGAGTTGGACCTCACGCCAATGGACTCGAGTGTCTGGTACTTGGGTGATCAGGCGACGGCGGTCGGAGCGAACAAGAATCGCCGCCGAACTGACTTCCCCTGCCGCAGTATCTATTTGCCGGTTGTGCGAAATGACTTGCCCGAGCTGTTTGAGGCTTTCGATTTCGCCGACCCCCACATCACGACCGGCTTGCGGCCGGAGACGATGGCGGCGACTCAAGGTCTCTTCCTGTTGAACGATGAATCCGTTATGAACGCGGCGGAGTCGACGGCGAAACGGCTGCTGTCGGCGCATTCCCGCGAACATCCCGATACGTTGGTCGACAGGGCGTTTGAGCTCGTGCTGAACGACTCGCCTACGGTGGAAGATCGTCGCGAGCTGATTGCGTTTGTCCAGGAAGCCGGCAAACTGTTAGAGAAACAGGGCGACAAAGAACGCGAGTTGCGGGCCTGGTCGCTCGTCGTTCATTCCCTATTCGCCTCAAGTCGCTTTCAGATTCTGGAGTGATGCTGTGAAAACTCGAGTCGGATCTTGCGAGCAATTCAGCCGCGCGATGACGCGGCGTCAGATGCTCCGCGCGAGCGGTTGTGAAATCGGGCAAGTCGCGCTGGCTGCTCTGGCGGGGCAGCAGGCGTTAGCTGATTCAACCGCGTCCGCCGAACTTGGAACACACCACGCTCCCCGCGCCAAGCGGATCATCTTTCTGTTCATGTGGGGCGGGCCCAGCCATGTCGATCTACTCGATCCAAAGCCGCGGTTGAATGCTGATGCGGGCAAGTCGCTTTCCGGCGAATCGGTGGGCAGCGACAAGAAGGATCTGGGCAAATTGCTGGGATCGCCGTTCAGATTTCGGCAGTGCGGTGATGGCGGAGTCTGGATGAGCGAGTTGCTGCCGAACCTCGCGCGGCAGGCGGACCGAATGTGCGTAGTTCGGTCGGTGCACACCGAAGGCCAAGCTCACGGCGAAGCTCTGCTGCGACTGCACACCGGCCAGGCGAATCTGGTCCGCCCCAGCGTCGGGGCATGGGTCAGCTACGGTTTGGGGCGAGCGAATGAGAACCTGCCCGCTTTCATCACGATCTCACCGCCGCGAGGGCACGGTGGCGTGCAGAACTACGGCAGCGCGTTCCTGCCCGACGTTCATCAGGCGACCGCCATCGGCTCGGCCGAAACACCGATCGCCAAGGCGGTGATCGCCAATCTGAGAAACAAGCGAATTCGTTCGGACCTGCAAAAGAAACAACTCGAACTCATCCAATCGATCAATCGGCGGCAGCTTCGCGATGTTGGCGAAGACCAAAGGATTGAGGGGCTGATCGCCAACTACGAACTGGCGTTCCGATTGCAGACCACGATTCCGCGGATCATGAGTCTGGACGACGAGTCGCAGGAGACATTGGACCTGTACGGCGTGGACCGGAAGCCGACCGACAACTTCGCGCGGCAGTGCCTGCTGGCTCGCAAGTTCGCGGAGCGCGGCGTGCGCTACATCCAAGTTTCCACGGACTACACCTGGGATCATCACCAGAAAGTGAAAGAGGGCAGCATCGGTGAGTCGGCGAAAGTCGATCGACCAATCGCCGGGCTGCTGGAGGATTTGGCCAGGCGCGGGCTGTTGGAGGATACGTTGGTCCTGTGGGGCGGTGAATTCGGGCGAACGCCGATGGCGGAGAACGAGAACGGCCGCAATCACCACCCGACCGCATTTACTGTCTGGATGGCCGGCGGCGGTGTCCGCGGCGGGCTGACCTACGGCTCAACCGACGAATTCGGTTACGCTCCGACAGAGAATCCCGTGCACATGCACGACCTCCACGCCACGTTGCTGCACGCGCTCGGGCTCGACCACGAACGCCTCACCTATCGACACGCCGGCCGCGACTTTCGTCTGACCAATATCTACGGCAATGTCGTTCACGATGTCTTGATTTGAGCATCCGTTCGCTCGGGAAGCCGCGCGTGATCACTTGGGTGGCGTCGCAGTCACGGCGTCTCCCACGGCGAGAACTCGGTTCCGTTGCGGCTCACTGACGCGGCCCACCGACGACGAGCAAGAGCGGAAAGATATAGCGGAACATCAGAGACTCCTGAATCGTGCGGACAACTCCAGCTTCCTTCAATCATTTGGTTCAATCATATGGAACGACTCGGAGGCCGGTGCGGATTTATTCGTCGCCGCAGAATCTTGGCGTCGAGATTTGACCTGTCGCGTGCGAACGATATGCTCCAGGAAACCAACCTCATGATCTGGGAGCACCGCCATGCCGCGCAGTACTCGACGGAGTTTTCTTCAGCAGACCGCCGCGTGGGGAATTGGCGGGGGAATCTTCCATATCGCCAGTCGCCGCGGCTGCGCGGCCAACGATAAAATCAACGTCGCCTGCATCGGCGTGCGGGGACGCGGCAACTCGGTGATGCGCAGTTTCGCTGCGGAGGCGGACTGCGACATCACTCACATCTGCGACGTTCGCGAATCCGTCCGCAATCAGCGCGGCGCGGAAATGAAACAGTCGACTGGGCGGATGCCGACATTGGTCAACGACTACCGCGACCTGCTCAACGACAAGTCGATCGACGCATTTATGGTGGCGACGCCCGATCACTGGCACGCGATGCTGACGATCGAAGGCTGCCTGGCCGGCAAGGATGTGTACGTCGAGAAACCGGCGAGCCACAACATCCTCGAAGGCAAGACAGCCGTGGCCGCGGCCCGCGCCCGCGACCGCATGGTGCAGATGGGTACGCAGATCCGCAGCGCTCAGTTTCTAAAAGAGGCGGTCGACTACGTACACAGCGGAGCACTGGGCAAAGTGATCTATGGAAAGGCTTGGGAGACCAGTCGCAACGGCGCGATGCACCTGGCCGCCGACAGCGAACCCCCGACGGGTTTCGACTACGAAATCTGGCAAGGGCCGGCGCCCGAGCGAGCCTACAACAAGACGATCTGTGGTAGCGGCTGGCGGTGGCTGTTCGACTACGGCACCGGGGATCTCGGCAACGACGGCGTCCATCGAATCGACTACTGCCGCAAAGTCATGGGCCTCGACGAGATGCCGCGAGCGATCACCTGCGCCGGCGGCAAGTTCTTTTTCGAAGACGATCAGCAATGGCCCGACACGATGTTGATCTCGTATGAGTATCCAGGAAAGGTCCTTCAATACGAGATGCGGTTGTGGTCCAAACCGAAGCTGCACGGAGCCGGCGAAGGAGCGACGATCTACGGCGAGAACGGCTGGGTGATGTTGAACAACACTTCCTGGAAGGCCTTCGACGCGGACGGGAAACTGGTCAAGCAAGGCAGTAGCGATGTCGGACAGCGAGCGCACATTCGCAACTTCCTCGACGCCGTGCGCAGTCGAAACCGCGACTCGTTGAACCAGGAGATCTACTCCGGACACGTCAGTTCGCTAATGTGCCACGCTGGAAATATCTCCTGGCGGACCGGCAAGAAATTGCGGTTGGACGCCAAGACGCAGACGTTTGACGATGACCAGGCGAATCAGCTCGTCGGTCGCGAGCATCGCAAAGGCTTCGAATTGCCCAAGTTGCCTGACGTTGCCTAACGGCGGCGTGAGTTCTTGGCTCCGAACCGAATCTGCGAAACCGTCGGCAACTCTGATTCGTCCTACCGGCGTACCCAGGAGTCTCCCATGACATACAAACGCATTCTGCTCACAGTCTTGCCCACCCTACTGGTGTGCGGCTTGGGTTCCGCCGACGTGGCGCTTGCCGAGACGGGTGACCTGACCGTCGCCATCGCCGTTCCTCGACGTGGTCCTATGCAAAAAGGAAAGCCGGGGCGCGGAACATAGACATTCGTCAGGAGTCTTCCCACTTTCACGTGGTTGTGACTAACACGTCGGCGAATCCTCAACGACTCTGGGAAACCTGGAACTCGTGGGGCTACTACAATCTGCGATTTGAAGTTGCCGACAAAGATGGCAACGTTATCTCGACGATCAAGAAGAAGCCGCGCGCATGGACGAGGAACTTTCCCTCCTGGGTCGAGTTGGCGCCTGGTGAACATCTTGTGCTGGATGTCGACTTTGACCGCGAACGGTGGGTGTTGCCGTTCAGCAAAGAGAAACGCCAAGGCCAATTCTCGCTGTCGATGCGCGCCGTATTTGAGATCGCGGCGGACAAAGAAACCGGCGTGCACAAAGTCTGGACCGGCAAGATCAGTTCGCCTCTAAGGCCGTATCAGGTGAGTTATTGGCGCTGAGTGCCTCGTCCTGCGCCGCTCACAAAGCGAGCCGCTCGGCTGTAGTCATTTGCGCAGGGGCCAATCCGTTCGCCCTCGTTGGTAGCTGGACGACGAGTGGCAAATGACGGCGGGATCAACCCGCGCCAACGTCGACGAATGCTTGGCGTCCGTCGTCTCCGTCATCGCCAAAATGCTGCATAGCGGCGATGAGCCCGGTCCGTCGTCAAGTCGTCCGCCACCTTTGTGACCGAGCTGCGGTCAATTCGACGCGGATGACTCCCATCTGTCTCAGCGTCCGCGCCAAACCACGCGTTGACGCGCCGTCACGGCGAAATCTGCGCTCCGATCTCACGAGATACCCCGCCAAACTCGCCAGATCGCTAAACGCATCCGCAAAAACTGATGAATGCTCGCGGGGAGGCAATTTACAGTTTGGGTGTCCGCTGTTTTCCCCATTCACAATTACGAAATCGCTGAGTTCTTTTCAGCAATCGGCAGCGAGGAAAGTACAATGAACTGAACTGTTGCGTCGTTCATGATGTCTGTTTGCGTTGATGCAACAACTCGGATACTAGGCTTTGATGGGAGGACGTCGAGATGATTCGTTCTGGTATTTGTTGGGTCTGTCTTGCTGCATTGTTCGCTGCACCAACGCTTGCGGAGGAAGAACTTGACGTTGCGGGCGTGTACCAAGCCATCGTTGCTGACTACCAAAGAGTCGTTGGTGCGACCGAGAATGCTGCTGGCCACGCGGCTGCCGGCAGGTTAGCTCGCGTGGGTTACCGAGGACTGATTAGCCGGGCTATAGGTATCGACGAGTTGTCGGCGGACGACCTACATGCGTTGGGACAGTGCCACGAAGCGATCGGCGAGACAGAAACCGCGAAGGAGTTGTACGCCAAATCCTTGGCGGCCGATGCAGCCGCCCGGACACATCTCTCACTGGCGAGGGTCAACTTGCGAGACGATTTGACGAAAGCGGACGAACATCTCGCCAGCGCAGTCGAATTGCAACCCGAGCATCCCGATTTGAATCGTTTCCGTTTGTCGCTGGCCGCGGCGCATCAGCGCGAGCGAGACTGGGCCGGCTCTGTCCCTTTTCTGGAGCATTTGCTCGGTTACACCAAAACGTTGTCCGAACGCGCGCCGGCGAGTTCACGATTGAAGATCGGCCATGACGCCGTACAAAAGCAATTAGACCGTGCGCGTCGCTTCGACGGCATGACAGGAAACGCAGCCCCCGCACTCAAGGTCGAACACTGGGCCCAAGGCGAAGCAACTGCGTTGGATGGTCTGAAAGGCAAGGTTGTGCTCGTCGACTTTTGCGCGATGTGGGCCAAGCCGAGTCGTGATCGGATCGAGCTGTTGAAAGAACTTCAAGGCGAGTTCGGCGACAAGGGCCTGGCGATTGTCGGAGTAACGCTCGCGTACAAACACAAGTACGATGCAGAAACGGACAAGGTAACGGTGGAAGAGAAGCTTTCGGCCGAAGACGAATGCGCGGGGATTGCCGAGTTTGCCAAGAAGCACGAGATACCTTGGCGGTTGGGCGTGATCGGTCAGGAGACTGTCGACCAATACGGCGTCGCCACTCTACCTCATACTGTCGTGCTCGACAATGAAGGAAATGTCGCAGCGATTCTGCTTGGCGGTGAGAAGAACGCCGGTGACCTGGAGACGATTGTCACCACAGCGCTGGGAATCCAAACAAAGGACGAGTAGCACTCGTCAGGTTCACGTGGGGTGGAGCACGTACGTCAGGGTCGACCAAAACATAGTGGAACCAGGACAGCTTATACGGACACTCGTTTGTCGGAGGGTGATGACCCAGGAGAGCGGAAACATGAATTGTCGAGCAGTTACCTACTCGTTTTCGCGGACCTTCGTCCTTTGCTTCGTGGCCCTCGCATGGCTGGCAGCTGCTCCGATGCCGATCTTCGGACAACCGGCGACAGGAAGTGGACGCGGAAGCATGTTCTCGGCCCCGTCGATTATGGGCCAGCAGCAGGGCGGTATCCTCTGGGTGCTCGATGCGGAGTCCCAACAGCTTGGTGCATACTTTTCCAACACGGGAAGAGATATCAAGTTCGTCGGAGTTCGACAGGTTTACTACGACCTTCGCCCCGACGCCGGCTTGAGCGAGAGCGGCCGGCAGATTCTCAACGGCGCGGCCGCAGGCGCAAAGGGAGATGTCGACGTAGCCAACATAGCCAACGACGTGGACCGAGAGCGTGACGCTGGGAACATCTCGGCCGGTGAAGCTGC
>JASMLW010000387.1 GCA_030748485.1 Pirellulaceae bacterium | reverse complement strand
CTCTCGACTTTCGCGAAGACTGATCGATCCACCTCGGGCGACTCACCATGCTCCCAACCTTCCGCAGTTGTTTCTTCATTCTCTCGCTGGGCTCCACAATTTTCGCCGGCTTGGCACGGGGAGAGACGAATTGGCCGCAGTTTCGCGGGCCCGGAGCCGACGGGCACAGCGCCGCGACTGGACTGCCGGTGAGTTGGAGTGAGCAAGACAACGTCGTTTGGAAGACGGCGATCCCCGGCCGCGGTTGGTCGTCGCCCGTCATCTGGGGCGATCAGATCTGGATGGGAACCGCCACTCCCGACGGCAAGCTGATGTCCGCCGTTTGCGTGCACCGCGTATCGGGCAAGATTCTCCACAACCTGCCACTGTTTGAGAACGAGAAGCCGCGGTTTTGTCACGCGATGAATAGCTACGCGTCACCGACACCGGTGATCGAAGACGGCCGCGTCTACATCCACTTTGGTAGCTACGGCACAGCCTGCCTGGACACTTCCAATGGCGAGACACTGTGGGCGCGGCGCGATTTGCCCTGCGATCATTTTCGCGGGCCGGGTTCCTCGCCCATCCTCTACAAAAACATGGTGGTGATTCATTACGACGGGTTCGACTTTCAGTACGTCGTGGCTCTCGACAAAAAGACGGGCGATACGATTTGGAAGCGCGATCGCGATATCGATTTCGGTACGGACAACGGCGATATCTTCAAAGCGTACTGCACGCCGATTGTGATCCAAGTCAACGGCAAACCGCAATTGATCAGCCCCGCGTCGAAAGCGACGCTGGCCTACGATCCGGAGACGGGGAAAGAGCTGTGGCGAGTTCGCTACACCGGATTCTCAGCAACGGCACAGCCCTTGTTTGGACACGGCATGGTCTTCATCAACACCGGTTTCGGGAAAGCCGACATGGTGGCTGTGCGACCGGACGGCAGCGGCGACGTCACCGAGTCGCACGTCAAGTGGCACGTCAAGAAATCGCTGGGCTCAAAACCTTCGCAGGTGCTGGTCGGCGACTTGATCTTCAACGTCAGCGATGCGGGCGTCGGGTCCTGCTTGGACGCGAAGACGGGCGAGACGGTCTGGACGAAGCGAATCGGCGGTAAGTACTCGAGTTCGTTGCTCGCCGCCGATGGCCGCGTCTATTATTTGAGCCACGAAGGCAAAGCGACCGTCATCAAGGCGGCCCGCGAGTACACCGAGTTGGCCAGCAATCAGCTCGACGACGGATTCATGGCGTCCCCGGCGGTCACCGGAAAGTCGTTGATCCTCCGCACGAAGAGCCATCTCTATCGCATCGAGAAGAAGAACTAGCGGCCGGCAATCCACCTCACAACATCCACTGATTCGCCGGCGAAATACCGGCCGACCATGCGGGAAAACACCATGAATAAACGAGCGGCTCAACGAATTGATCGACGACGTTTTTTGGCGCAAGGAGCAGCGGCGAGTGTCATCGTCGCCGCACCCACTATTATTCCGGCGAGCGCGTTTGGCGCAAACGAGCGAATCGTCACCGGCCACATCGGAACGGGAGGGCAGGGCGGCGGCAACCTGCGACGTCTGCTCAACCACGCGGCCGCGGTCTGCGACGTCGATTCGGGTCACGCGGCGAAGGCGGCCAACAAAGTCGAGAAAGAAGGGCGAAAGTGCCCTGTCTACACCGACTACCGCAAGCTGCTCGAGCGAAAGGACATCGATGCGGTCGTCGTTTCGACTCCCGACCACTGGCATGCTCTCTGTACGATCGACGCTTGCCAGGCGGGCAAGGACGTCTATTGCGAGAAGCCGTTGTCGCTGACGATCGCGGAAGGTCGCAAGATGGTGGAAGCAGCGCGACATAACAAGCGGATCGTGCAAACGGGATCTCAACAACGCTCGGCGAACAATTTCCGCTACGCTTGCGAGCTGGTTCGCAACGGCCGCATCGGCAAGCTTCAGAAAGTCTATGTGGGCATTGCCGGGTCAAACCACCCGTATCGCAAGAACCCACCGAAGCCCGATGGCGATCCGCCGACACAACTAGATTACGACTTCTGGTTGGGGCCGGCGAAGTTGCGGCCGTACAACGTCGACCGCGTGCACTACAACTTCCGCTTCTTCTGGGATTACTCGGGAGGGCAGATGACGAATTGGGGAGCCCATCATATCGACATCGCCCACTGGGGCATGGGCATGGACGACAGCGGTCCGTTGACCGTCGAGGGAAAGGCGACATTCCACCCCAAAGGTTGGCACGATGTCTCCGAAACGTGCCGCATCAGTTATCAGTATCCCAACGATGTTGAGATGATTGTTGGGCAAGGGCAAAAAGACATTCAGATGGGAACGCGTTTCGTAGGTGAATCCGGCGAGATCTACGTCAACCGCGGCGCGCTGAAGAGCTCGCCCGGCGAAACCATCAAGCCGCCGATCACGGACGACGAGATTCATCTTTACGAAAGCGGCAACCATCACGCTAACTTCCTCGACTGCATTAGAAGTCGCGAGTTGCCGATCTGCGATGTTGAAATCGGCCATCGCTCCGCCACCGCTTGCCACCTGGGCAATCTGGCGATTCGTCTCGAGCGAAAGATTGAGTGGGACTCCGATCGAGAGAAAATTGTCGGCGACGACGAGGCGGCGGATCTGGCAAACCGCCCCTACCGCGCGCCCTGGAAGCTTTGAAACAGACTCGCCCAACTTCGTTGCTGTACCTCGCATTAAGAGCGGGTCATCTGAACTGAGAGGAAGTATTGTCGATGTCTGAATCGGGAGCGTTGGTGGGAATTGACTTGGGCACCACTCAATCGGTGATCGCCCATTTGGATGCGAATGGCGTCGCCACCACGATTCCCAATGCGGATGGTGATCCGCTCACCGCCAGCGCCATCTACTTGGATGGCGACAATGCGATCGTCGGCAAGGCGGCCAAACAAGCGGCCGCCCACCACCCGGACAAGGTGGCGACGTTCATCAAGCGTTATGTCGGCGAAGGGCAATACTACCGCTCGGTCGACGGTCGCGTGTTCCGGCCGGAGACGCTGTCGGCGATCGTGTTGAAAAAGCTCAAGCAGGATGCGGAAAAGCGGATCGGACCGATCTCCAAAGCGGTCATCACTGTGCCAGCGTTCTTTGACGACACACGGCGGAAAGCCACCGAAGACGCCGGCCGCATCGCCGGACTCGATGTGCTGGACATCATCAATGAACCGACTGCGGCGGCAATCGCCTACTGCCTGGAAGGCCGCCTGAACTCGGACAGTCCCGCTGCGGTCCCCGATCTTCAAAAGGGATCGCCCACCGTGGTCGTCTACGACTTGGGGGGCGGCACGTTTGACGTCACCGTCGTGCAGTTGTCGGAGAAGCAGTTCGAGACGATCGCCACCGACGGAGAGGTGCAACTGGGGGGCAAGGACTGGGACGACGTGATTGTCGACCACCTGGCGGCTCAGTTCGAGGAGCAGCACGGCTTCAATCCGGCCGACGACGAAATCAATGGACCCGCCTGGCGCGAGTCGGTCGCCAACCTTGCCGAGTCGACGAAGAAGCTGTTGAGTCAGCTTCCCGACGCGCCGCTCGAATGTTTCTTTCAAGACAAAGCAGTCCGCTCGACGATGAGTCGCGACGAATTGGAGTCGCTCAGTCGCGAACTGGTGACGCGAACACAAGTTGTCACCGGCCTCGTCGTCCGCGACCAGGCCGGACTGGCGTGGAAGGATATCGACCGCGTGCTGCTCGTCGGCGGTTCAACACGCATGCCGATGGTGCGGAGGATGTTGGAGCAAGTCGCCTCCAAGCCGCCCGACGACAGTCTCGACCCCGACCAGGTTGTCGCGCGGGGAGCGGCAATCTACGCCGCGATCCGCGCTTCCCAGGACGCCGACTCCGAAATGCTGATTGACCGCCATCTGGCAAGCCAATTGGCCGACGTCGTCATCGAGGACGTGAATTCTCATTCCCTGGGAGTGCAAACGTATGACCGGCAGGCGGACAAAGCCAAGAACTCAGTGCTGATCCCCAAGAATACAGCGCTGCCCAACGCGGCGAGCCGCGTCTACCATCTCAACAAAGCGGGCCGCACCCACATCCGCGTCCGCGTTCTGGAAGGCGAGGCTCCCGAAGCCGAAGCCAATATTACAATCGGTGAATGCCGAATCACCGACCTGTCGCCCAATCTGCCCATCGGCTCACCGATCCAGGTTCGATTGAGTTACGGAGCGAATGGCCGCGTCAACGTGATGGCGCTCGACATGACCGGCGGCGGTCTGGCTCAAGTCGAAATCGATCGCCGCGCGGGGTTGAGCGATGGACACATTCGCCGCGAAGCCGAATGGCTCGCCTCAATAAATGTTCAGTAACCAACTCCGCCAGCCCGTACCTGCTTGAGGTTGAACGTGAACGATCCGTTTGACCCCTATCTTGAATGGCTGGAGATTCCGGCCGATCGCCGGCCGCCGACTCATTACGAGTTGCTGGGCTTGGAGGAGTTGGAGCGCGACCAGACGGCTGTCGACGATGGCTTCCGCCAGCGGTACGCCGCCGTTCGCCGCTATCAAGTCGGCGAGCACAGTCGCCACGCGCTGCGAATGCTAACTGAGTTGACAAAGGCCTACGATTGCCTGAGCGATCTCCAACGAAAACTCGACTACGACAAGCAGCTGCGTCCCGACGTGGACTTCAGTGCGCAGCCGACGGCTCCGACAGTGGACGAAGACGACTTGATACTCGCTCCTCCGGCTCCGGAAACAACTCCGTTGCCAACACCAAGTGTGGATGAAGACAGTTCGTCCAGCGGTGCTGAACCGCGACCGCTGCCGGATCCATTGTGGTATGTGCGGACGCCCGACGGTCGACGCTTGGGACCCGCCACGGAAGCCCAAGTCCGCGACGCCGCCGACGCGGGCCGGATGCACCCGCGCTGCGTCGTCTGGCGAGCCGACTGGAGCCAGCCCGTCATGGCTCATGAACTGTTTCCGCACTTGGCTGTGCACGGCGCGAGTGATTCGTCTTCCGGAGTCGCCGCTACACCAGCGAACGCTAAGGAAAGCAAATCACTCCCGCCCGAAGACACCGGTCCGGAACAGACAGCGGTCGAACGCTACCACGAGAATCGTCGAGCGCGCAAGTCGCTCCGGATCATGGTCGCCTTCCTGATTGTCGGCGCGATCCTGTCAGTAGCCGCGATTGGGGGAGTCGCCTGGTTCGCGGGTCAACCGACGCCGCCCGTCATCCCCGACATCTATCTCGGTGACCTGCAGCCGGTGACCATCGCCGAACTCGATCGTTATGAAGGAGTTGAAGGCGACATCGTTACAATCAAGGGTTCCGGGTTCGCCAACGTCGAGATGGTGGTCTTTTCCCGGCCGGGCAACGCCAAATCGCAAGACGCCTCGTTGGAGGGCGATTTTACGGTCGTGTCGGACGACGAGTTGCGGGTCGAGATTCCGATCGGTGCTCGGCTCGCGCCCGCCAGCGTGCTGTTGCTGGAAGTCCACACCTCAAACGCTGTCGCGGCCACTGTGGTCGACAAGGGAATCCGACGAGTTGAAGGCGATTCCGGTTTTCGGCTGCGAGATGAAGTCGTCATCCTCGAACCGGGGGCCTCCGTCGCCAGCACTCGCGGCTGCGTGGTTTTTCTTAAGAAAGGCGCGCGCGTCGACCACGCCGTCTTCTCGCGGCTGTTTGTCTTCCCAGACGCTCGCCTAGGACCGACTTCCGACACGAACATCGTCTTCGGATCGCCCCGCGACCTCACGTTGACCGAGTTGAGCGATCGGAATCAAACGATCTACGTAAAACAAATCACGACTCATTCCATTCCGTCACTGTTTCAAATTAAATAGAGTTTCTCGCCACGTTGCTCAACTCCCTGGATTGAACTCAGATGCCATTCATCACGCAGTGCCCCCACGAAGATTGCATGAAGTTCATGTTGCTGGAGGACGAAGTCCAAGGAAGCATCGTCGAATGTCTCGTCTGTACTCGACCGATTGAACTTGATCCGCCCGATGACGAAGTGATCGAGCCGTCCCATTCGAAGGTCGAAGAAAGCGTGATGCTAACGCTGGGCGAAGCTGACGAAGAGAACGATCCTGACAGCGGTGACGGTCTGGGGCTTTCCATTGCGCCGGCGCAGAATCTGAAGCTCAGCGACCCTGTGGATGACGACATCTTCAGCGACAACATTTTTGCCGACGACCCCTTGGCCGCTGACAGCGACGTTCCCGACGATGTCGTCGATCTGGAAGCCGTCGACGATGACGACGATCCGCCGATTCTGTTGAATTGATGTAGGTCCAGCGGACGCAGGACTTCGCGAGAAAGTCGCGACACGGCCTTGGCGCCGGGCGACAGCGCGGCGCTTGTAGTGGTCGTATCGATTGGCAACGTGAGCGCACGTGGCGCGAATTTCCTGCCGAGTCTCGGCTGGGCAATACGTTTCAATTGAATGAAAGGGGAGATCCGACGAGGGCGCAACTGCCATGCCGCCGGGTCTTACACGGCGGCGCCGTATAGTGTTTCTTGTTCTCGCTGGATCCGATACTCAACGAACTCGTCCCATTCGTCGTTTAGGTGGAGGGCTCGCGTTTTCAACATTGCGCGGGCGCCC
>JASMLW010000386.1 GCA_030748485.1 Pirellulaceae bacterium | reverse complement strand
GTCTTCATCCACCTGACCTACCCGCCGCGCGTGATGAGAGTAGGCGGCCATGCCCTTGACTCCATACAGTAATATCTGCTGGAGAGATTCAACGTCGGCGTCCTTTCCGCAAACTCCTATATCGATGCAGCCGGTTCCATTCTGAGTTTGCTCGCACTGATTACAGAACATGGGGGATCCTTTCATGGATGGTGTAGCAGATGGGTCAGACGGAGAGCCGCGTTTCGGCGGTCGTTTCCTTCTGTTTGTCGACGACTAGTTGGCCGTCGGGGGAGACTGTCAATTCGAGGTAGGTGAGTGGTTTCGGGGCGGGGCCGGCCGTGACCAGCCCGCCGGCGTCGAAGCGACTTCCATGGCAAGGGCAAAAGAAACCGCCGTCCTCCGACTTCGACACGATGCAACCCAGGTGCGTGCAGACCGCCGAGATGGCGTAGAGACCGTCGCTGTCGGCGTAGATCCAGATTCGGTGCTTGGGAACCACTGTGACAGCGGTGGCCAGAAACGGCTCCAGTGGTCCGAGCTTCGCGCGACTGTCCGACTCGGGAAACACAGATGGCATCGGCAGCCGTAAAGCGCCCAGCGTGGCGACGCCCAACGCAACGACCGCCGACCACATCGACGCGATCCCAAGAAAGTCGCGCCGTTGGGGAGGAGCTTGAAATCGGGGATTCGTTTGCAACTCGTTGTTCATGCCGTTTCTCCGCCGGCGACAGACCAGCAACTCGAAATACTCACTCGCTCCATGGAAATCGCATTGACCGGACAACGCTCAGCGCACAACGCGCAACGAATGCACCTCGTCTCGTCTTTGATGATGGCGGAGCCCGTGGCCGCGCCGAGCCGCTCATCGATCGCCGTCGACAGCGACGCGCCGCCGTCAAGTCGATCGAGAGACACCAGTTGCAGGCAGACCTCCGGGCAGACGTCAGCGCAACCGCCGCACAGAATGCACTTGTCCGAATCAAAGATCGTGTTGACGCCGCAGTCCAAGCACCGCGATCCCTCGCATATCGCGGTCGATTCGTCGTAGCCGACTTCGACGATCGCGAGCTGGCTGCCCTTCCGCTGCTCGGCGCTGAGTGACGGGATCGAATTGCGGTGGAGCTTCTCGTAGTCGACCTCCCGTTCGTAGTCGGGCAGGTCGATGTGCACGAGCTGCTCTTGTTCGATCAATCGCTCGCCGCGAATGAACTCGTAAACGGTCCTGGCCACTTTCTTGCCGCTGGCGACCGCATCGATCAGCAGCCGCGGGCCGTAGGCGATGTCGCCGGCCAAAAAGACATCCGCCGCCGACGTCCGCAGCGTGTCTTCATCGCACGGGATCAGGCCGCGTTGATCGCGGTCGACGTCGTCTTGCTCATCGACAAACGTCAGGTCCGGCTGCTGCCCGATGCCCCAGAGCACCGTCTCGGCGTCGATCACGGTGATGTCCGTCTCGTCGAACAGTGGAGCAAAACGGCCGTTCTCGTCGAAGACTCGCAGGCACCGCTGAAACGCCACGCCGCGGACTCCACCCGCATCATTCAACAGGATCTCGACTGGGCCGAGACCGTGGTGACGAATGACACCCTCTTCATCGCCCTCGATGATCTCCGCGTCGTCGGCGGGCAGTTCCGCCAACTGCTCGAGGCTGACCAGATGCACGTTGTGAACGCCCGAGACGCGCAGCGCCGTGCGCGAGATGTCGACGCTCGTTTGGCGAACGACCGTCCGGGCAATGTCATAGGCGACGTTGCCGCCGCCGATCACCACCACATCGCCGCGCAAGTCAATCTCGTTGCCCAACGCGACATCCCGCAGCAACTCGACTCCGCCGAGCACCCCGTCGCCCTCCGCTCCGGGAATCGGCAACGCGCGGGACCGCTTGAGCCCCACCGCGATGATCGTGGCGAGGTGTTCTTTGCGAATCTCCGCCATCGAGATGTCTTCGCCCACTTTGGTGTTGCAGCGGAACTCGACTCCCAGAGCCTTGATGAACTCAACTTCCGCCGCGATCAAGTCGCGCGGCAGCCGGTACTCGGGGATCCCCACCGCCAACATGCCGGCCGGCACCCGCTCCATCTCAAACACGGTTGGGCGGAATCCCAGCAGCGCCAAGTCGTGGGCGGCCGCTAACCCGGCGGGACCCGAGCCGATAATGGCGATCTTCTCCCCCGTCGTGTTTTGAGAAAGGTCCTCCGCCGACAGGAACCGCTGAAACGCTGAAAGCTCCTCGTTGCGGGCGCTGCGGCCGCTGCGAGCATGATCAATCAATCGCTCAATCAAAGTTCGCGGTGACGGGGATCCATTGGAATCCGCTGCGTAGCGGTCCGTCGCGAACCGCTTCAACGCTCGGATCGAAACGGCTTGGTCCACCTCCTTGCGGCGGCAGGCCGCTTCGCACGGCGCGCCGCAAACGCGCCCGCAGATCGAAGCCAGCGGATTGGGCCCGCGAGCAATCATGTAGGCGTCTTCCATGCGACCGTCAGCGATCGCTCGCACGTACCCGCGCGCGTCGGTGTGCACAGGGCAGGCGGCTTGGCAGTTGATTTGCCGTCGCCAATAGCCTCCATCGGGGACTTCTACGCTGAAGCGTTCCATGTCCATCTGCTGTAACAAGCTCAGTCTGCTGTAACAAGCTCAGTTGGGAAGTGAACTTGACCTGCGATTGCACATGCCATGCCGTTGTCTCGCCATCGAAAACACTCGCCATCAGGTGAGCGAAATAGCCCGGCGATGCGCTGCAAAGTGAGCGTTATCGCACGTCGCGCACGCCCAGATTACACGCCCAGATTACTCGGATTTGATGGGCCTCAATTGTAGGATCTCTTGGGCGATTACAGACAGGTCAGAACGGGGCCAAACTGGAACTTCCGCAGAGATCTCGGTGTCGGCGACGACGGCCAAGATTGATCGATCGTCGGATGCGAGCGGCCGTTCCCCACTGATCGACCGCCAAACCTCAACTTTTGGTCCGGCGGTCTGCAGGTCGCCCTCAACCAACACCAGATCGCAATCCCGAAACGTCGGCGCGAGGAATTCGTAGCGGGAGTCGTCGCGCGAGCCGTCGGCGGGGGTTGGTCGAAAGACGGCTGTCATCGCGGGGCAGAGGATTCCGACTACTGCGGAACCTGCTTCTCGATGCTGGTGTGAGTCCTTGCCTGGCGTGTCGAGCTCGTGGTGGTGGTGCGTATGTTTGATCGTACCGATCTTCAACCCGCCGCCGGTGAAGTGTTCGACGAGTTCGGAGATCAAAGTTGTTTTGCCGCTGTTCTTGCGGCCAACAATGTGCAGTCGATTCATGATGGTTGCGCCGGAGATAGTGATTCGGGATTGGGTAGACGGAAGTGTGGTGAGTGGTCGGAGTGGTTGGCACATGCGATCCACGTGCCAATGGGCGACGCCGACTTGGTGAGACGCCCCGTTTTTACTGTATGCCTTGTCGAAAACCGAAGGCCATCTGACGTGGCGTCCAGACTTCGCTCAAGGTTCCAGGTCGACCGCAACTCGGATCAGGCGCGACTTTGTCGCGAAGCGCCGCTTTTTCCAAGTGAGTGGCTGTCTGGGTGAGCGGCGCGACGTAACGTGTACAGAAACCGCGCGCCATCAAGGACAAAGCAGAATCGCCTCGTGCATCCAAAGTCGCCATTCGGGCAATGATACAATGGCGTCGATACAATGGCGTCGCGAGATTCCGCCCCTTTTCCGCAATCGTCAACAAAGGACAACCACCATGAGCGACTTCTCACGCCGCGCTTTTCTGTTCGCTTCATCAGGCGCCGCCGCTGGATCGATGCTCGTCTCCTCTGCGGCGGGAGCTGATGACGACAAGGGCGGACAATTCTCGGGGAGCGGTCTGGTGACCGGTGCGCCCAAACCGCTGCGCCATACTTCGATCCCCGGTTTCCTCAGCGCCGAACAGATCGCCCCGCACCACACGGCCCACTACGGCGGCGCGCTCCGCGGCTACTCAGCCGCCGACGCAAAACTGGAGGAGAGCATCAAAGCCGACCGCGCGATCGACTCAAGCGCCTACGGCGCCATGCAGCGAGCTCGGCAAAGCAAGGGCAACAGCGTCGTCCTCCACGAACTGTATTTCGACGGCTTGGCTCCCAAAGCTCCTGCGCCGAAGGGCGATGTGCGCAAGGCAATTGAGAAGAGGTTTGGATCGCTTGAGAAGTGGGCTGGAGACTTTCAAGCGAGCGCCAAAACGGCTGCGGGCTGGGCGATGCTGGTTGTGCATCCGGTCAACGGGCAACTCTATAATGTCGTTAGTGACGAACACGCGCAGGGTCCGCTGTGGATGGCGGTTCCGCTGGTCGTCATCGACGTGTACGAACACGCTTTTTACATCGACTATCACAATCGCAAAACCGACTACGTCGCGAAGTTCATGTCTCACATCGATTGGTCTGAAGTGAATGCCCGCTATCGACTGGCGACCTGATCGGTTTCACGGCATCGCTCAATCAGTAGTCGGTCAGTCGCGGCGAGCATCGTGTCGAAGAGAGCAAGAGCGGGCCTTCTCCTACTTCAGGCGCGGGACGAGGCCTCAGCGTGGAGGGCGTCTTGTCGAATCTCGAGAGGAGAATCTGGCGACTCCTTCAAGTGCTTGCCTGGGCTGCCGGGATGTTCATCTGGGGCGCTCTCTTCATCGATCCGCGCCTCGGTCTTCACCTTCTCTGGAATGTGCTGATTCCCATCGCGCCGGCTCTATTCGTCATCGCACCGGGGGCCTGGCGCAATGTCTGTCCACTGGGCTCCATGGCGCTGGCTCCGCACCACATTGGTTGGTCGCAACAGAAACGTCTTTCCGCAGTCTGGCGAGGCCGGTTGTTCTTTGCGGCCTTCGTCCTGCTCATCGTCGTGGCTCCATTTCGCAAAGTGCTGCTGGACACGAATGGCCCTCTGATCGGCGCTCTGTTGTTCGCGGTGGGCTTGGTGGCGATCGGGATGGGGCTGGTCTTATCGCAGAAGAGCGGGTGGTGTTCGAGCCTCTGCCCCGTCTATCCGGTGGAGTTGCTCTACGGCTCGCAACCGGTGGTGTCGGTTCCCAACGCCCATTGTCACACGTGTCTGCGTTGTGTTTCGCCGTGCTCTGAATCGACGGTGGGGTTGACTCCTCGGACGGCTGTCGAGACAAAACTCGGCCGCGCCACGGGTGTGGCGTTGACCGGTTGTTTTCCGGGTTTTGTTTGGGGTTGGTACAACGTGCCGATGTTCAGTGGGTGGGACGGCGTTCGCCACTTGCACATCGCGTACGGCATCCCTTATGCGGCAGCGTCTCTATCACTCGTCGTCTACGTAACGCTCTGCGGCGTGCGGCCGAAACAGGAGGATCTCATCACCGGAATTTTCGCGACGGCGGCGATTTCCACCTACTATTGGTTCCGCCTACCGCCCGTTTTCGGCATCGGCGATCCAGACGCGGCAATGATCGTCGACATGTCACCGTGGTTGCCCACTTGGTCGGCAACGGCGCTGCGGGTGATCGCGTTGGGCGTCTTCGGTTGGCTGATGCTTGCGCGAACAAATCGACGCCGCGCGTGGCAGACTCAATTCAATTCACTCTGAGGGGCTTCGGTCATTTCGCCCAGGCGGCCGCCAACTCCGGTTTGGTGTCTCGCAGTATCTCGATTATCGACCGCCGATCGGCTGCCGACACGTGCCTGAACTTGCCGCTCGGCTCATCGTTCGACAGCGTCCGCCAGAGTTGCTTGTAAACCTGTTGTCGAACGGATTGAGGCAAACCGTCAAACGCCTCGCCGTAGATGAGGTAGCTGCACGGATACCGAAACAGCCGCCGTTCTAGATCCAACTCTCTCAACGAACGGCCCTTTGAGTCGACGGGCCCCTGGGCGGCGAACTCTTTCGCGAAGCCGCTCGTTCCACTGATCCGTTCACTCAACGGCGCCTCGCTGGCCAACAGCAAACTATCGACCAATTGATCGATCGCTTCTTCGAGTAGCAGATCAGCAAGTTCCGATTCTTGCTCCGACTTCGCTTCCCCAGCGATTTGCCCGCGATAACCGGCGGCTGTGATCCGGTTGTGCACCATCGCCTGATGCTCCAACACCATCAAGGCGACTAGATCACTGTGGGGCGTCAGGTACGGTTTGACGTCAAAGAGCTGGGAGAGGTCGAACAGGTTGGCCCCTTTTTCGCGGTCGAACTGGTCGGCGCGTTCGAAGACGCGCATCGTGTTGTTGCCCAGGTGCCTCTGCTTGCCATGCTTGCCGCTCACATACCAACCGCCCCACCTGGATTGAAAAGGCGAAGTGTGATTCGTCGATGAGAAGAGCGTGCCGGCGACGGGCGAGCCCTGCGAGTCGGTGTAGACGCTGAAGACAACGTGCCCAGGCACAAAGCCCGTTTGGCTGGTGGCGTGACAGACCAGGCAACTCCCGCCGTCTCGTTTGAACTGCGGCTTTTTCGCTGGAGTGTGTTCAAGCGTGTAGAAGACGGCCCCCAGTTTGGCGTCGACGGCGGCGACCTCCATCAGATTGCTGCGCTGCACCCAGCCGACGTACACATCGTCGTTGAAGTAGATCGCCCGCGGACGCCGGGGCGAAATCCTCACCGCCTGTTTGCTCGTCTTCGAAAACACAAGCGACTGCGACGAGGCGGGGACGTTGAACTCTTTGAGCACCGCCGGCAGATAGCCGAGCGCGTCGTCGCGTTGTAGGACCGTCTTGCCGGAGTCGATTTTCGCCTGCAGCCGAGTCACGCAGTTGTCGGCCGTCGCATCGCTGTAGTTGATCGGGCTCTCATTGTGATAGCGCTGACCGGTTGCAACGGACGCTGTCAACCCAACGAGCCAGCTTGCCAACCAACATCCCGATCGCCAGAGCGACTTCCGCTGCGGTTCGATCCACGACGACATGCCAACCTCCAATCCACTTGAACTAAATCAAGCTGTGCCTCAATTTCGATTCAACTTCACCATAACACGATCGCGGCTCCGCGTACCCCCGTCTTTCCCCGATCGCGGCGCGCACAGTGTGCACCAGTGCGCGCCGCATAGCGCGCAAGTCGGGCCGCGGCGCCGTGAAGTCGCAGTGAAGTCGCCCGGGGAAAAAGGTCGAGCCGCCGAGCGCAGGGCGACATTCGGGTTAAGATGACGCCCTCGCGAATCACTCTTCCCTTGGAGAAGGCCGCATGCACCGACTCCTGACGACTCTGCTGCTGTCATCGCTGGTCTCCCCGGCGATGGCTCAACACGACCCGTTGCCGGTCGAGCCGATCGACATCGGCGCCGAGCCTCAGTTCGTGTTCGACAACTTCATCGTCGATAACCACTGGGCGCTCAAATACAAGCGCGAGTCGGTGGGGCGAGTTTTCCATCAGCCCAAGAAGTTCGCCGGCAATCCGGTGATCGCCGGAGAAGGCGGCTACACGACGGTGATTCGCGATACGGAAGCCGGCCTGTTTCGCATGTGGTATCAGACCTGGGTGGCGTCTGCGATCAAGGGAAAGTCCGGACGGTACGCGATCGCCTACGCCGAGTCGCCGGACGGAGTCGCCTGGACGCTGCCGAAACTCGGACTGTTCGAATGGAAAGGGACGAAGCAGAACAACATCGTCTGGACGGGCCTCAAAGGTAAACGGGGCAGCCAGGTCTATCTGCTCGATCTACCGGATTCGGCGCGCCGCGGATTTCGTTTCGTCATGCTCTACGGCGGCAGCGGCGGCAGCCACCTCATCGGCTCGCACGACGGAATCCACTGGGATCGGCAAAGCAACACGCCGGTCACGTCGATGCACAGCGATACGCAAAACGCGATTGTCTTCGACCCCCGCAGAAACGAATACGTGATGTTCTGCCGAGCGAAGCACATTTACCGAACGTTCCGCGGCGACATTGTCGACACGGGAGCCTCGCGCCGTGTGGCTCGGATGAGCAGTCCCAAACTCTGGACACTCTGGGACGCCGAGCCACAGAACATTCTGGTCCCCGACGAAACGGACGAGCGGGCCGGCTTCAACTTTTTCTATGGCATGCCGACTCGCTATCACGCCGGCATCTACTGGGGATTCCTCTGGCCGTTCAAGATGAATACGGACATTCACACCGAGTTGGCGTGGAGCCGCGACGGCTTTCAATTCCACCGACTTCCCGGTCGGCCGCAACTGATCGAGCGGGGACCGGAAGGCTCCTGGGACGACGGCATGGTGTTCGGTGGATACCGCTGGGTCGATGTCGGCGACGAGTGGTGGTTGTACTACGCCGGCTGGGACGGGCCTCACGGAACAAGAGAGCGCTCACCCGGAATCGGCTTGGTGAAACTGCGGCCTGAGGGCTTCATCTCGATGCGCGGTCCCGCCGGCGGCGGCGTGGTCTGTACGCGAAAGATCCGCTGGCCGGGCGGCAAACTCCTGATAAACGCCGATGCGCGCGACGGCGAACTCAGCGTCCGCGTGACGGACGGGAAACGCAAGGTTCTCCCAGGTTTCGACTACACTGATTGCGCCGCGTTAAACGCGGACAGTTTGGCCCACGAAGTCGAGTGGCGAGATCGTTCGACCGCCGACCTGGCGGGCCAAGTCGTTCGGTTCGAGTTCTTCTTGAAAACCGCCGACCTCTACACATTTCGAGCGTCCGGCGGCGGCGAACAACAACAGAGGACAGATGACGAATGAAGCTCGCGATCTCAGCTATCGTATTGATCTTGTCCACCTGTTCGGCTCAACTCGCCGCGGCCGATGATCCGATCGTCGTTCGCTCGCGCGAGCAGTTGATTCGCGCAGTGCGAGACGTCGCGCCTGGCGGTCGAGTGCTCATCGCGCCGGGCGAGTATCGGGGCGGTCTGCATTTCGACAAGCTCCGCGGTGAGCGGAACAAGCCGATCGTTCTCGCCGCCTTGGATCCCCAGCGTCCGCCCGTCTTTCGCGGCGGCGGCTCTTGTTTTCATCTCACCGACCCCAGTCACGTCGAACTGCACAACCTGGTCTTGGCCGACGCCACCGGCAACGGACTCAACGTCGACGACGGCGGTTCGTTCGGCAGCCCGGCGCGGCATATCGTGCTTCGCGGGTTGATCGTTCGCGACGTCGGCCCCGAGGGAAATCGGGACGGCATTAAGATGTCGGGCGTCGATCAGTTTCAGGTCGAGTCGTGCGCGATCGAGCGGTGGGGAAGCGGCGGCTCGGGGATCGATCTGGTGGGGTGCCACGATGGTCGCATCGTTGGCTGCTCGTTCCGTCATCGCAGCAATGACTCCGGCAGCGGAGTGCAGGCGAAGGGCGGCAGCAAGGACGTCGTCATTCAGAGGTGCCGATTTGATAACGCCGGCAGCCGAGCCGTGAACATCGGCGGCAGCACCGGGCGGCAGTACTTCCGCCCCAAACCCAATGGATACGAGGCGAAGGACATTACCGTCGAAGACTGCACGTTCATCGGCTCGATGGCTCCGATCGCATTCGTTGGCGTCGATGGAGCCGTCGTGCGCTACAACACGATCTATCGTCCGACGCGTTGGGTCGTGCGGATTCTGCAGGAAACCCGCGACGCCGATTTTGTTCCCTGTCGCAACGGGAGCTTCACGAACAACGTCATCGCTTACCGCTCCAACGAATTGAGGACCGCGGCCAACGTCGGCAGCGGGACTTCAGCCGAGTCGTTCACGTTCGCCAAGAACCATTGGTACTGCCTCGACAACCCGCCGAGAAGCAATCGCATTTCGCTACCGGTCAAGGAAGTCGGCGGGCGTTTTGGATTGGACCCGCGATTCGCCAACGTCAAAGAAGGAGACCTGCGGTTGAAGAAGACGAGTCCCGTGCGCGATGCGGGCGTTCGGCCGCCCGGTTGAATTCGCTCAGCGGCGCTACTTCTGATTCACCCGCTTCCGCCAACTTTCGAATCGACTCGCCAACTCCTTCACTCGCTCGGGTTCTCGAGCCGCCAGATCGGTCGTTTCCGCGGCGTCCGCATCGAGGTCGAACAGCTGCCACGCTCCGCCTTGCCGCGGCTTGACCGCCTTCCACTTCCCCGCGCGAATCGCGTGATGGCGGGGCGCGATCCAGCAGAGTTCCGCGTGAGCGGCTCGTTGTTCTCCCGCCAAGATCGGCAACAGTGTCTTGCCTTCGACGGGCAGCGGCCGGCGGCCCTCAAACTCAGTCGGATACTCGGCGCCGGCGACGTCCAGACATGTCGCCATGAAGTCAATCACGTGGCCCGGCTGATTTGTCAGTCGCCCACCCTGCTGGATCACGGCGGGCCAGCGCACCACGAGCGGCGTGCGGACGCCGCCTTCGTAGGCGCCGAGCTTCGTTCCTCGCAAAGGCGTATTGCTGGCGTTGGCCCAGGCGAGTCCGTAGGCGGCGAACGTGTTGTGGGGCCCCGGCGGATTGTCGGGGCCGCTGCCGCCGCGGATCGGCTGGCCGTCGATTCGCCAGGAGGCGTTGCGATTGTTCGGACCGAAACCGAATCCGCTGTTGCTCGGAGCCAGCCCGCCGTCGGGAGCCGCTCCGTTGTCGGAGAGAAAGATGACCATCGTGTTCTCAGCTGCGCCGGCCTTGTCGACCGCCTCGAGTAATTGACCGACGCCGCGATCGATGGCGGCGACTTGAGCCGCGTACACCGCCATGCGCTCCGCTTGCCAGTCTTTGAATTTGTCCGCCTTCCAATCGCGGACGTTGGCCGGTCGCGCGGCGAGCTTGGCGCCGCTTGCCGCCAACCCCGCTTCGCGTTGTCGCGCAAATCGCCGCGAGCGAACCTGATCCCAACCGGATGATCGATACCGCTCGCGGTAGCGTTCCACGTCGGCTTCACGAGCGTGCAGCGGCCAATGCGGCGCAATGTGGGCGACGTAGAGGAAGAACGGTTTCTCGCTCGCCAGACTCTCTTCTAAAAAGCTCAACGCGTGCTCGTTCAAGGCGTCGGTGAGGTAAAAGTCGTCCGGCAGTTCGATTCGCTTCCGATCGATGTAATAGGGGTTGCGTTGAACTTCGTGAAAATAGCTGATCTTGGCTTGGCACATTGGCCCATAGAAGCGATCGAAACCGCGATCGAGCGCGGAATCTCTGCCCTGCCACTTGCCAACCATCGCCGTGCGGTACCCGGCTCGCTGCAGCATTTCGCCGACCGTGACACACTTCGCAAAGTCCTTCGGCTCGTTCCAGCGGTCGCCGCGGTGTCCCACCTGCTGGCAATACAAGCCGGTCAAGAGCGACGCCCGTGTCGGCCCGCAGATGGCGTTGTTGTAAAACTGAGTGAAGCGCAAGCCGGCGGTGGCCAACGAGTCGATATGCGGCGTGTCGATCTCGCCTCCGTAACAACCGATGTCCGACCAGCCCAGGTCGTCGGCCATCACCAAAATGATGTTGGGTCGTTTCGCACCGTCGCGAGCGAACGCCGCGGGTGCAAGTGCGACACACAATGCGAAACTCAATGCGAAACTCAACGCAACACTCATCGCCACACGCGGCGCCGTCGTCAGTCTGTTCATTTGGATGGGCCTTTCCGCCGCCAGACGTATCGGATGGGATCGAACTCGTACGCGCGCTTGGTCGGCGCCGGTTTCGCTTCCTCTTTTGGGATCCAGCCAGCCAACTCTCGTTTCAATTCGGCGTGCTCAGCGCGATTCGCCAAGTTCGTCCATTCGTGAGGATCGTTGCGGTGGTCGTACAATTCCTCGGAGCCGTCCGCATAGCGAATGAAACGATAACGCTGCGACCGAACGGCGTGGCTTCCTCGACCGTGACTCGTGAGGGCGGGCCGCTGCGATTTGGCCGACGAGTCGCTGAGCAACCCGGACAGGCTGACGCCGTCGAGCCGGTTGTTGGCGGGAAGATCGCACAAGTCGACCAGTGTGGGGTAGAGGTCGATCAGGCCGACCGGCTGCGATGTGCGGCTGCCGCGAGTCGTGACTCCAGGAGCCGCGATGATCAACGGAACTCGCGTCGCTTCCTCCCAGAGAGTGAACTTGTGCCAGTGGTGCTTTTCGCCCAAGTGCCATCCGTGGTCGGACCAGAGAACGACAATCGTGTTCTCCGCATAAGGGCTCTCATCCAGCGCCCGCAACAACTGGCCCACCAACGCGTCGGCGAAACTGATGGAGGCCAGGTACGCTTGAACGGCTTCGCGCCACCGCTGCTGATCGCGAACGTACTTCCACTCGTCGCCCCGGTATTCGGCAATCTTGCGGCCGGCGGGCGGGACGTCGGCGAGATCGTCGGGCGGAACTTCGGGCAGTGCGATTTCGTCGAGCGGATAAAGTTCAAAGTACTCGCGCGGCGCGTACCACGGCAGATGAGGGCGGAAGACGCCTGTCGCCAGAAAGAACGGTTTGTCGTGTCGCTGCCGTAAGAACCGCTTCGCCCAGGCGACCATCCGTCCGTCACCCATCTCCAAGTCGGCCTTATCGAAAGGTCCCCAGTCGAACTCGCGCGGATTCAGCGGGGGCCGCTTCCCAGTGCGGACGTTTTCCAACCGGCACAGTGGGAACCCCTCGGGAAACGCCAGCTTCTTCACCGGCAGCGCGTCGCCCGGCTTGGCTCGATGCCACGGATCGTCAAACACCTGATCGAAGTAGAAGTTCCACTGCTGCGGAGGATTAAAGCCCGGCGTGTGGTGGTAAACCTTGCCGCCGCCCTCGACGCGATACCCGCTGTTGGCGAAATACTCGGGCAGTGTGACGACGTCGGGCAGCGCCGGTCTCCACCAGCGGCCGTTGTCGTAGACGCCGCTCGACGTCGGCCGCAGCCCGGTGAGCACGGCGGTGCGGGACGGATTGCAGACCGGAGCCGCGCAATGAGCGTTCTCGAACAGCATTCCTCGTTCGGCGAGCCGATCGATGTGGGGCGTATGCACGCGGCCCGCGTACCCGCCCAGGCAACCTACCCAGTCGTTCATATCGTCGACGGCGATGAATAAGACGTTGGGCCGCGCGTCCGCCGCAGTCGCGTTGTCGGCGGCGGCGTTGACCAATAACACCACACAGCAACAGAAGGTGAGTAACGCGCTGAGCAGTCTGTGCATGTCGAACAGTATCTCTTCTATCTCTTCAATCGCGGGTGGGCGTCGCCTGGCGAGTCGCGGGGGCCCGGCTATCTTCCCGTTGTGCGATCCTGAATCAGTTGAGCTGGGAACTCGGCTCGCTTGGTCCCTTTGGCGCTCCGCAGATTTGACCCGTGATTGCGTTTGAAACCCAGTGGAATCGCGAGTCCGCCAGTCTCTTTTAATCGCTCGTACAATCCTCGTCTCATTTGCGCCACGCGTTCGCGGTGCTCGGGTTCGCCGATCAGGTTGCGCGTCTCGCGCGGGTCGTTCGCGATGTCGTACAACTCATCGGTGTCCCAGATGCCGTGGTACTGAATCAGTTTGTACTGTTGACTGCGCAAAGAGAACATGGTCGGCGTCTGAGGGAAGCTGGGCTCCCAGTAGTATTCGTACAGGATCGTTGAGCGGCGTGACTTTTCGTCGGACGGGTCGCGCAACAAACGGGCGAAACTTCCGCCGTCGATCGACTCGGGGATCGCGGCTCCGGCCAACTCGAGCAGCGTCGGAGCGACGTCGATATTGGCGACCATCGCGTCGCACTGCGAGCCGGCCTTGACCAGCGACGGACCGTAGGCGAGCAACGGGATCCGCATCGATTCTTCGTAAGCGCAGCGCTTGTCGATCAGCCCGTGCTCGCCCCAAAAATGTCCGCCGTCGCTGGTGAATAGAATCAGCGTTTCGCGCTCCAAGTCTCGCGCTCGCAGCGCCTTCCTGACTTGTCCCACACTGTCGTCGATGGAGAGCACCATCTCGCAGTAGTGCTTGTACATCTGCTCGAGCGATTGTTTCGAGCGGCCGTAGTACGGAAACTCGACGCCGTGCCAACTGTTGCGTTGATCTTGGACCCACAGCGGCTTGCCGGCGTAGTTCTCCGCCGTATTGGCCATCGTGACTGGCGGCGTGAACTTCGCATCTCGGTATCGATCGCGATGCCGGGGGGCCGGGTCGTAGAGACCGTGGACTCCCTTGTGCGACAAGTAGAGCAGAAATGGTTTGTCCGCCGTTCGCCCGGTAAGCCAATCGACCGCGTAGTCCGTCAACTCATCGGTCATGTACTTCCGGCGAGGCGTGCGTTTGCCGTTGACGTTGATCGTCTGTCGGCCCGGTGCATACGCGCCCTGGCCGCGAAAACTCACCCAGTGGTCGAACCCCGGCCGAGCCGCGTCGGTCGAACCGCCCATATGCCACTTGCCGATAAACGCCGTTTCGTAACCGGCCTGTTGAAGCAACTGGGGGAACGTCACCGTCCCCGCCGGCATCCGGTCGGCATTGTCGACAACCTTGTGGTTGTGCATGAACTGTCCGGTGAGGAACGATGCTCGGGAAGGAGAACAAAGCGACGTGGTCACAAATGCGTTGGTGAACTGAACGCCGCCTTTCGCGAGTGAGTCGATGTGCGGCGTCTCGACAAACGGATGTCCCGTGTAGCCGAACGTGTCGTGCCGCAAGTCGTCGATCAAAATGAAGACGATGTTCGGAGGCGAAGCAACGGCGTTTTCGCTCGTTTCGGCCAGGACCGAGCAGGCGATGAGAAAGGCGAGCGTTTTCACGGCGGCTCCGTTCGTCACGTTGGCCGATCAGGGTTGCGGCGTCCGCCACAGGGATCGGCACTCCAGCGGGTAGTCGGTCAACATGCCATCGATCTGCGAGTCGCGCGCCAGTTTCCAAGTACTCGCGTTCCGCCGCGCCGCACCGGAGCCGGCGTAGTTGAACATCACTTGCTTGTTGCGCTCGTGCAACCGCATGACCTCGCCGCGCGTCGGGGCGAACGTCAACAGGAAGACGTCGAGGAAGTCTTCTTTGAGGCGTTGGTCGAGGCTTTGGCGATTCACGTTTTGGCCGATGCGAAACTTCGCGTTGATCTTCTTTAGCCGCCGGCTCATCTCCGCGCTTTGATCAAACGCGAACGACTCGTCCAGCAAGCCGTACTTTTCCACGAGTGATACGAGCCGCTGTTCGCCGGCCGGGTTGAGCTGTTTGACATTCAGCGCGATGATCGTCGGACCGCGCTTTCGCGTTTTCACCAGCGCCAGTGTTTCCTCCAAAGTCGGGATCCGCTCGCCGGCGAACGCGGGATCGAACCAACTACCGGCGTCCAGTCGACGGGCTTGGGCGAGTTTCAAATCGCGAATCGATCGCCGCGGCCCGTCCGTTGTCCTCTCCACATTGTCGTCGTGCAGCACGACCAGTCGGCCGTCTTTCGTCGTGCGAATGTCCAGTTCAAATCCCATCCCCAACTCCAGACACGCGGCGAACGCCGGCAGCGTGTTTTCCGGAGCATGGCGCAGCAGCCCGCGGTGGGCGACGAGAATCGGATCGTCGGCCAGCGCGCCAGTGGCAGTGCCACACACAAAGCGAGCTGCCGCTCGGTAGTTGTTCGTCCGCTCCCGCTGGTCGCTGGAATCGGTCGAGAGAAGCTCCGAACTCTCAACGCCACAAGTGCCAGCGACCACCAAGAACGCCATCGCCATACGACGAGTCGCGCGAACCGCAGTGGATTTCACGTGAGCGAACCTTTCTCAGTCAATACGGGACGCGGTGAACCGGACTCGGTATTCTCGAGTTGGATCGACGACGCGAGGATTCGGGATCAAGATGAAGTCGTCGGTCACGACCGGTTGGAGATCGGCGCCCTCAACAATCTTCGCGCCGCCAATGCGGTGGTCGAGCAGTTCGACGATCGGCCGCCAACCTCGCTGTGAGCCGTTGGTGTTGACCGGCTTGAACGACTCGCTTCCCAGCTGTGGCGTGATCGTCAACGTGTACACGTCGTCCGCAATCTTCAGTTGCTGTCCGTAGGCCTTGCGTTTGGGAGCCAAACGGGCCACCCAGGCGGGGTCTCCGTAAAAGGCGACCGTGTCGCGGTCCCAAAGCAGGCCGCGCGAATCGAATGCGGTCAGACCGAGGTCCTTGCCGGCTCGATTCGGTTCGGTCGACGGAATGTTGCGGCCGCCGGGAGCAACGTCCGCCGTGGCGACGTTGTCGTAGTACGAATCCAACCGATGGATCAGCGCGTGATGGTTCGCGTGAAAGGCCTCCGCCAACGTGTAACGACCGGGTTGCTCGATGTAGTAGTCGAGCACTCCCCAGCCGCCGTACCCGTACCACGTCAAGACGGTGTAGCCGATCATCTGTCGGACGCCGACGTCGTTCATCCAGGCCAGAGCCATCGCGTCCGGGCCATCGATGTGCCCCATCAAACAGTTGCCGATCGGCAAGTAGACCTTCGGATTTTTGGAGCGGATCTCAAAGCGCTCGCCCTTCGTCGTGACGCCGAACATCCGCCCGGCCTGCGAACGGAATTGCCCGTTGCGATATCGAAAGCCGATCTGCCAGTCGCGCTCGGTGGCGTGTCCCGAGGTGACGAACAGGTCGGCCGCTTGTTCGGTGAGCGTGGCCGCCAGAGCTCGCGTGGTGTCGGCCGGCCCCTTCTCTTCCTCGACTTCGCCGTCGCGCGGCTTGCTGACCTTCTTGTGCTTGACCAATTCGTCGTACCAGACGCCTTGGCTGCACATGTCGAGCGCCACTTCCGTGCCCGACGCGACCTTGTTGACAGTCAACGGCTCACGGTGCTGGGCGATTTGCAGCGCGTTGGCGGCGTCGTATCCGGTGAGGACGCCCCAGAGCGTGTCGGTGTACGGATCGGCGTCGAAGCGGCGAGTCAGTCGGTGCACGTCGGCGACAAATTGCCGATTGGCTTCCGCAGACGTCGCGACAAAGCACGTGTAGCGGGGATGACTGGCTCGCAACTTCGCCAGCGCCTCGCTCGGTTTCTCCCGCCATGTCACGACTTCGCATTGTTCGTGCTTGTCGACCAGCGCCGCCACGACCCGGGCCCACCGCGGATCGCCCTGCGTGCTTTTCGAGACGACGATCGAGTAAGTTTCCGCCGCCGCCAGCCCGCAGGAAAACCAGATCGCCAGCCCCGCAAACAAACCGTTTCTCATCGTCTTTTCCTTGGCGGCGGCGATCGCCCCGCATCGTTTTGAGTTTGTCGAGTTCCCGTTCGGCGATGGACTGCCCCTAAACGGGATCTTACACTCTTCTTTCATCGGCCACACATTTTTCGACATCATCGGGCTGATCGCCGCGCATCGACTGCGGCCAAGCACTTTGTCAGACACCGTTGGAGAATTCACCATGTGGAAAACACTCATCGCCTCCCTGTTGGCTTTTTGCCTGCTGACCGCGTCCGCCGCCGCCGCTCCGCCGGAATTCAAGTGGCGGGCGGTCGAGATCGACAAGATCGAGATCGGTTACGGACTGCAGATGGCGGACGTGAACGGCGATGGCAAGACAGACATCGTGCTCGCCGATAAGAAGACGATCCAATGGTACGAGAACCCCAAGTGGACCAAACACATCATCGCTCGCGACTTGACCAAGCGCGACAACGTCTGCATCACGGCGCGGGATATCGACGGCGACGGCAAGTGTGAGATCGCGGTCGGCGGCCAATGGAACTTCCGCGAAACACTCAAGGACGGAGCCGTCTTCTACCTCATCCCCCCGAAGGATCGCCGGCAACCTTGGACGCCCGTCAAATTGCATAACGAGCCCAGCGTTCATCGCATGCACTGGGTCAAGTCGCGTGGAAACCAATTTCGGCTCGTCGTCAAACCGCTCCGCGGCCGCGGCAGCGTCAACGGGGAAGGCAATGGGCTGCGAGTTCTCGAGTACTTCATGCCGCCGAACCCCAAAGACGAGTGGAAGTACGGCGTCGTCAGCGAATTCATGCACCTGTCGCACAACTTCCATGTCGTCAACTGGGACGACGATGAAGAAGAGGAGATGATCAACGCCGGCAAGGAAGGCGTTTGGCATTTCGACCGGCGAAAAGACGGTTGGGCGGCCACGCAGTTGACCAAAGAGTTCGCCGGCGAGATTCGCGATGGCAAACTGCCCAATGGGCGACGCTTCATCGTCGCCATCGAGCCCATGCACGGATCAAAGGCGTCGGTCTATGTCGAGCCGAAAAAGAAAGGTGAACTGTGGCAACAGATCAACGTGCTGGACAAGGCCCTCAAGGACGGACACGCCCTGGCCTGCGCCGACTATCTCCGGGTCGGGTCCGACCAAATCGTCGTCGGTTGGCGAGCGATGAACGATCCGGGAGTGCCGGGGATTAAGTTGTTCACGCCGCTCGACAAAGATGGAAGCAAATGGCGCGAGACGAAGATCTCCGCCGGGCAGGTGGCCGTGGAAGATATCAAAGTCGCCGATCTCAACGACGACGGCAAAACGGACATCGTCGCGGCCGCTCGGCAGACCAAGAACCTCACCATCTTCTTCAACGAGTAACGGGCGACAGTTTTGTAGCTACGTTCGCCAGAGTGATGTTTTCGATGCCCGCTACCACGGGTATGCCAGAATAGAATACCCGTTGCACCCCCTGTTTGGCCGGGAGGGGCGGGTCGTTCGGCAGGTCAAGTATGCTCAGAGGACCTGCCTCG
>JASMLW010000385.1 GCA_030748485.1 Pirellulaceae bacterium | reverse complement strand
ACGCTATGTCTGATTGGTCGTCGTCAGATTGGTCGTCGCTCTACCCCTTCGCCAGCCACTTTATGGACGTGGGGGAGGGGGTGCGCTGTCACTATGTCGATGAAAACTCGGACGCGACCGAGCGATCTCCACTGCTCATGGTCCATGGCAACCCGACGTGGTCGTTCTACTGGCGGAACGTGATCGAAGGGTTTCGGGACCGGCACCGGTGTGTGGCGATCGACCACGTCGGTTGCGGGTTGAGCGACAAGCCGCAGCAGTACGAGTACAACCTCGGGCGGCACACGGCGAACCTGGTGCAGTTGATCGATCGATTGGATCTTCGCGACGTGACGCTGTTGGTCCACGACTGGGGTGGAGCGATCGGGTTGGGGGCGGTCGTGCAGCGGCCCGATCGGTTCGCTCATCTGGTCGTGTTCAATACGGGCGCCTTTCCACCGCCGTTCGTGCCGCTCCGCATTCGCGTTTGCCGCACGCCGTGGCTGGGCGCGTTGGCCGTCCGTGGAGCCAACGCGTTCGCGCGAGCCGCGCTGACCATGGCCGTCGCCGCCAAGCGACTCGACCCGGACGTGCGGGCCGGATTGCTGCACCCCTACGACAATTGGGCCAACCGGGTCGCGATCAACGCCTTCGTGCGCGACATCCCATTCACGCCCCGCCACCCGACGTGGCGCGTGCTGGCTGAACTCGAAAACGACCTGAAGCAGCTGACGACACCCGCGTCGCTCGTTTGGGGTATGCGCGACTGGTGCTTCAACCCCAGCTGTTTGCGACGTTTCCAGGAGATTCTTCCACACGCCCAGTCGCACCGAATCGAGTCAGCCGGACATTACGTTGTCGAGGACGCGATCGAGCAGATCATGCCGATCGTGGGCGATGTGTTGGCGTCCGATGAAGTTGACGAACCGTCGGCCGCAGCGGAGGACCGCGGCCGATGACCATCTCGGCGCTATCTCCACAACAGCTGGTGACCTTGGCGTGCCTGCTTGAGGCGACCGCTCCCAAAGTCGGCAATGTCCACCGGGGCGCCGATTTTGAAGATCTGACGTTTCAGGACTTCGCCAGCTGCGCTGTGGTGGCCGCACCCCACCTCACGGCGGCTGGGAAAATAGGGGTCGGCCGCGCCGCGCTCAACGCCGTTACGGCTTCGCGGGAGATCGCCGACACGAATGTCAATCTGGGAATCGCCCTGCTGTTGGCTCCGCTCTGCGCGGCGGTCGACTTGTGCTCGCCAGAGCAACCGAACCTGGACTTCGCCGTGGGCCACGTGCTGGACAGCTTGGACGAAAACGACGCCGAAGATGTTTGGCAAGCGATTCGGTTGGCGAATCCCGGCGGGTTGGGGGCCACCGACGACATGGATGTCGCCAACAGCCCGCCCAAATCGTTGCTCGACGCGATGTCGGCCGCGGCTCACCGCGATCTGGTCGCTCGCCAGTACGCGACGAATTTTGAAATCGTGTTTCACGAGGCGGCCGTGGCGCTCGCCGAACACAGAATGCGATTCTCGGCGTCCTACGCGATCATTTGCGCTCATGTCGAGTTGATTGCCAGGCACGGCGATTCGCTCATCGCTCGCAAGTGCGGTCCCGAAGTCGCCGCCGAGGCGTGCGACCGCGCTCAACGGACACTCGACGCCGGCGATCCCAGCTCGGCCGACTATCAGCGGGAGATCAATGAGCTGGATTTTTGGATGAGGACCGACGGCAACCGCCGCAATCCGGGCGCGACCGCCGACTTGATCGCCGCCGGCCTGTTCGTCGCTCTCTACGATCAGACGTTTCCGCCGCCGTGGCGATAACCGCGCCGCCGCACAGCTCACTCGTTACGGGCAATCACCATGACAGAATCGCACCGCGTCGAATTGGCCAAGCAGGACATGGTGTTTAGTGCGGCTCACTTCATCACCTTCAACGGAAATGTCTGCGAACGGCTCCACGGACACAATTATCGAGTCCGCTGCCGGGTTGAGGATCAGCTGGACGAGAATCACTACGTGATCGATTTCATCGCACTTCGCGACGAATTGCGCGGCATCGTCGATCGACTCGACCATCACGTGCTGCTGCCGACGGAGCATCCGCGGATTCGAGTCACGGCCGGGGATTCGGAGGTGGAGGCTGTCTTCGAGGATCGCCGGTGGGTGTTTCCCCGCGGCGATTGTGTCTTGCTGCCGGTCGCCAATACGACGGCCGAATTGTTGGCGGGCGAGATCGGTCGCGAACTTCTCGACCGGCTCGCCGAACGTCTCGGCCGACGCTTGAGCCAGCTCGAAATCGCCGTCGATGAGAACGGCGGACAGTGGGCCGTTTGGGAGTATCGGCGCCAGTAATTGGCTTCGCGCTTGACGGCGGGCTGCGGGCTGCTGGCAATTGGAATCATTGCACTGGCGGCCCGCGTTCGGGAATGGTCCGCCCGCCTTGTCCGCGACATTGCCATGTGGTTTCTGGTCTTGTTCCTCATCGTCATGGTTGTCGCTCCCGTTCTCGGCGTAATTGCCGTGCTGACCGAGCTCACCAAACTCAACTGGGGCTGACCCGCCCGACAGCAGTGCTGGCGCCCGGTGATTAATTCGCCGATTGGTGTTGACTCATCTGGAGGTTGTCAGTAGCGTCCGCCCCTCGTCTACCTTTCCGGAGCCCGTTCGGGCGCTATGTGACATGAGGAGCGCGATGATGGCGCGTCACGATTGGTTTGAGATTTCCCGGCGATCGATGTTGCTGCAGGCGGGAATTGCGCTGGCCGCCGGTTGCCAATCCACTCTCTATCGGGCCCAAAGCGGAGATCAAGCCGAGGTGCTCTCGCAGATGGTGGACGACGAGCGTGGCGACACGTTGGTGGGCGATTTCGCCGTCCCGACGGGCATGAACTTCGTCCGCATCGATTCGGTGGCGATGGTGATCGGCCTGGGTCACACCGGCAGCAAGCCCCCCAACTCGATGCACCGCGATCGACTGCTTGGCGAGATGCGGTCGCACAACGTGGAGCATCCCGAAGCGGTGTTGGATTCCGATGAAACCGCGCTGGCACTGGTGCGAGGTTATTTGCGGCCGGGCATTCAGAAGGGCGACTGGATTGACATCGCGGTCGACACGCCCCGGCGTTCCAAGACGACCAGTCTTCGCGGCGGTTGGTTGATGCCGTCGCGGATGAGACAGGTGGCGATGGTCGGCAGCTCGGTGCGCGAGGGGCACGTGGACGCCATCGCCGCCGGGCACTTGTTCGTCAACGCGCTCTTCGAGAGCGGCGCGGAGACCGACGCCCGCGAGGAGAACGTGGCGCGGGTGTACGGCGGGGCGCGAGCGCTCAAGTCCCGTCCCGTGGGATTGAGTTTGCGGAGCCGCCACACATCGATCAAGACGAGCACGATGATTGCTGCCGCGATCAACGATCGATTCGACGACTACACGCGAGCCGGCAAGGACGGCGTGGCGTCGCCAAAGAATCATCGGTACGTCGAACTGGCGATTGTTCCGAAGTACAAGAACAATATTCGGCGGTACATGCGAGTGATTCAGAGCATCGCGGTGGGTGAATCGCCGTCGATGCGGGGACAACGGTTGCAGGATTTGGAGCGGATGCTGCAGGAGCCGGCCACGGCGTCGAAGGCGGCCCTGCGACTGGAGGCGGTCGGCGAAGATGCGATCAGCATCTTGATGCAGGGGCTGCATTCGACGGACCCGGAGGTGCAGTTCTATGCGAGCGAGGCGTTAGGCTATCTGGGCGCTCCCGAGGCGGCCCCCGTGCTGGCTCACTTTGCGGCCACCGAGAGGGCGTTTCGCTGGCACGCGATCTCGGCCCTGTCGACGATGGATCACGTCGCCGCTTACGAGGCGCTCGGCGACCTGCTCGACCACTCCAGCGCCGAGACTCGCTACGGCGCCTTCCTGGCGATGCAGGCCAGAAACCCTCGCGATCCGATGCTGGGGGGGGAACAGCTGGGCGAGTCTTTCATGTTGCACATGATCAACAGCGCCAAGGAGCCGATGATTCACATCGCTCGTTCGCGGCGTCCGGAGATCGTGTTGTTCGGCCGCCAACAGCCAATGGTGGCTCCGGAGTTCCTCTTCGCCGGTCCCAAGATTCTCGTCAAAGCACAGCCCAATGGTCAGTTGCGCGTGCACCACCACCGCGCCGGCGACGACGCCGATATCTCCGTCACGTGCAATGCGGATGTGGAGGAGCTGATCCGCGCGATCGTGGAAGTGGGTGGCGGTTACGGAGAGGTCTTCCAAGCGCTGCACGAAGCCAAGCAGGCGGGGTCGCTCCGCTCGCGGCTCGTCGTCGACGCTCGCCCGCGACCCAACCGGACGTACCATCGTCGGGAGGAGACCGAGGGCGGCGGCGAAGTTGAGACTTCGCGTTATTTCGCGCCCCAACCGTTGCCCGAGCTGTTCTCCAATCAGTTGGACCGCGACGAGGAGCCGGCGCAGCGGGAAACGCCCTACACGGATGTGGGAGAGTCAAGCGACGGGTGGTTGAGTAGAATGAAGGGTTGGTTTTCGAGCGACGACTCGTAATCGCCGCCGGCCGCACCCACCCGTTTGACCATCTGGTCTCCTCAATATGCTCAAGGCCCTTGAACTCGCTGGCTTCAAAAGCTTCGCGGACAAAACGCGCTTTGAGTTCCCCGAAGGCATCACGGTCATCGTTGGCCCCAACGGGTCGGGCAAGTCGAACATCGTCGACGCCATCAAATGGGTGCTCGGCGAGCAGTCCGCCAAAAGCCTCCGCGGCAAGGACATGGCGGATGTGATCTTCAAGGGCAGCGCGACCAGCGGCCGCAAGACCACGAACACGGCGGAAGCCACCATCGTTCTGGAAAACGCCGACGGGCGGATCGAGGTGGACGCGCCGGAGGTGCACGTCACCCGTCGGGTCTACCGCAGCGGCGAGGGTGAATACCTCATCAACGGCGAGCCGTGCCGGTTGAAGGACATCAAGAACCTGTTTCGCGGCACGGGCGTTGGAGCCGACGCCTACAGCATGATCGAGCAGGGCAAGGTCGATAAACTGCTGCAGGCCTCGGCCCGCGATCGCCGGGCGATCTTCGAGGAGGCGGCGGGGATCAGCCGCTTCAAGGCCAAGAAGATCGAGGCTCAGCGGCGGCTGGAGCGAGTCGAGCAGAACTTGCTGCGGTTGACCGACATTGTCGACGAGGTGGAAAGCCGCCTTCGCAGCGTTCGTTCTCAGGCGGTAAAAGCGCGGCGCTACCGCGAATACAGTGACCGACTCCAACAACTTCGCACGCACGTCGGCCGCACCGATTGGCGAAACCTGAGCGATCGGCTCCACCAGATCGAAGCTGATCTGACGACCTGGAATGACCAGAGCGATCGGGCGGGCGCGGAGATGGAGTCGCAGGAAGCCCGCTTGCTCGAGCTCGAGACCGATGTAACTCGCGTCGGTGAATCGATACGGCACGCCGAAAACCGACTCGCGCACGTCCGCGCTCAGATCGCCACGCACACCTCGACGATCGACCACCAGCTGATTCAGCTTCGCGACCTCGAGGAAGAGCAATCGCGGCGGCGGAACCAGTTGGCCGCGATGACGGGCCGAGCGGGAGACCTGCACGGCCAATTGCAGGCGACGTCCGAACTCCTCGGCTCGGCTGAGTCGGAGCATCGCCGCATCGTGGCTCGCCTGCGGCAGTGCGAGAGCGACCGGGTCAAGGCGTCGGCCGAGTTGGACGAGATGCGGGGGGCGATCGAGACGCATCGGGGCGAGTATCTCGAGTCGATGCGACAGTCGACGCAACTGAGTAATCGCGCCAGCAGCCTGGAATCGGCGCTGCAGGGATTGGCCGACGCCATCGACAAGAACAACACCCGCTTGGCCGAGCTCACTCGGCAGAGACAGTCCGCCTACCGCGAGAGCGAAGCGGCGCAGGCGAATCAGGAAGCGTACGAACAGCAGCTGTCCGGCATCGAAGCGCAGCTTGAGAAACTGGAGACGCGGCTCAAGGACGATCGACTCCTGGCCGCCCGTCGGCAAGAGGAAATGGCTGTTGTCCGCGGCCAGATCACGGGTGTGAATCAGCGGATTGAAGTGCTGGAGGATCTGGAGCGCAAGTTGGAGGGCTTGGGAGACGGCGTTCGCGAATTGCTGCAGAGGTCGCGCGCCGGCGAGGAGCCGTTTACCGATGTGGCGGGCATCGTCGCCGACCTGATCGAATCCACTGTCGAGTTGGCTCCGCTGGTCGACGTGGCGTTGGGATCGCTCGCCCACCACGTGGTGCTCTCGGACCGCTCGATCATCGATCGAGTGGAGCGCCGCGAGCTGGCCTTGGCGGGCAGTGTTGGTTTCCTGCCGACGCCGACGCCGCCGTTACCCAGGGAGTGGGATCGGGTCGACTACCAGAACCACAAAGGCGTCATTGGCCGCGCCGATCGTCTCGTCCAATTCGATCAACAGCACGCCGCCACCATGCGTTGGATCTTGGGTCGAGTTTGGTTCGTGCACGACCTCGAACACGCGCTGGCGCTGGCCCGCTCCGCCCCGCGGGGGCTGCAGTTCGTGACCGAGAACCTCGAGATGATCGAGGCTCATGGGCCGCTGACTCTGGGACCGCGGCAGGTCGCCAGCGGACTCGTCTCACGCCGCAGCGAACTGAAATCACTGCGCCAAGAACGGCTCGTCCTGGAACAACGCCTCAGCGATGCGACCAGCGAACTGAGCACGTTGCAGGAGAACATTCGTCGACGTGACGAGCAATTGGCCAAACATCAATTGGAGCGTGAATCGACCGTCGACTTGTTGGCCGAGGCGCGGGCCGTCGCCAAAGGCATGGCCGAGCGCTGCGATCACATCGAGCAGCAGTGCGAGGTGGTGGCGGGCGAGACCCGGGGAGCCGAAGCTCGACGGGCTGCGGCGGCCGCGGAATTGGATGAGACGAAAGGGCGGCTCCAAAGTCTCAACAGCGAATCGGCGGCGGCCGAGGAGGCTGTGCGCGCGGGCGAGCAGACGGTCGAGAACCTGACGCAATCGCACCAGCGACACGCCCATGACGCCACCTTGGCCAAGGTCGAACAGGCCAAGAGCGAGCAGCGAGTTGACTCACTCCGCGCCCAAGTGACCCGTTTCGAAGAAGATCATCGCGAACGGGAACGCTCGATCGACGAGGCTCGATCGCTGCTCAACATGTCCCGGCAGCGGAAACTGGAAGCCGAGCGGACGATCCTCGCCGCGACATCGGAGGTCGCTGAGCTGTACGTCACCAAGGAGCAACTCGCGGCGTCTATCGTCACCGAGACTCGGCAGCGGGAATCGTTCTCCGGCGAGCGAACGACCCTCAGCGACGCGGTCCACTCCCTTCGACGCAAGATCAAGAAGATCCAGGACAAACAGCACCAACTTGAGTTGGACGCCGGCGAAGTGCGGCACCAGCGACAGGCGCTCGCCGAACGCCTGCAGGATGACTACGCGATCGACGTCAGCCAGTTGGAGCAGGGCGACGGGGACGGGGAAAACCAGGAGCGCGACGAGATCGAGGAGGAGATCAACACGCTGCGGCGAAAGATCAACAGCATCGGCGCGGTCAACATGGAAGCGCTCAATGAACTCGACGATCTCGAGACGCGCTACGCATCGATCTCTTCACAGCACAAGGACCTGGTCGATTCCAAAGAGGCGTTGGAGCGGATCATCCACAAGATCAACGCCGACAGCCGCCGCTTGTTCAGCGAGACGTTGGAGGCGATCCGCAGCAATTTCCAGACGCTCTATCGCAAGGCGTTCGGCGGCGGCAAGGCCGATTTGTTACTGGAAGAAGGCGTCGACATTCTCGAGGCGGGAATCGAGATCATCGCCACGCCGCCCGGCAAGGCCTCCTTCAACAACTCGCTGCTCAGCGGCGGCGAAAAAGCGCTCACCGCCGTCGCTCTGCTGCTGGCCATTTTTCAATTCCGCCCCAGTCCGTTCTGCATCCTGGACGAGGTCGACGCGCCGTTTGACGAGGCCAACATCGGCCGCTTCGTCGATGTCTTGAAGGAGTTTCTCGGCTGGACTCGTTTTGTGATCGTGACGCACTCGAAGAAGACGATGACAGCCGCCACGACGCTCTACGGTGTGACCATGCAGGAGTCGGGCGTGTCCAAGCAAGTCTCCGTCAAGTTTGACGATGTTTCCGATGACGGACAGATTCGCGAAGAGGCGGTGGCTCGCGATCAGGTCGGCAATCCTGATCAGGGTGGGGCTGACGATTCTCAAGGTGACGCGGCGTAGTCCATTGACTCGGTGGCTCGCCCCGCGAGCGGCGGGAGGGTCAACACCGCCGGCCTGGGTGATTTGGATCGACTCTCGCCATCCGCGCCGATCGGCGCGGACCCGCACCACAGGGCCGGCTGTGTCATTTAGTTGGATTTTGTCAGTCGCGTTTGGTTTCGGGCCGGCGGGGCCATTGAAGGCGACTTCGCCCCGCAAAAACCAATGAATCGGCGGGGCGGCGCAAATCTCAACCCGATGTGAATAAACGCGCCATCCGTTCCGTTTATGAAAGTTTCTAAAGTAATCCCCCGTTCCGAATCGAAACTAACATTCGGAAGGCCTGTTCCATGCGGCGCTTTGCTTGCAAAGAGCTCGGATGGCGCAAGCCGTGCAGGGGGGCTCCTGCCCAAGGTTTCCACCTTGAAGATCTGTTCAGACGCGGACCTCGTCGACGCGGATCTACGCTTTGCCTCCCCGCCCATCAACACGCCGAATGATGCGAGCTGACGGGCTTGGCTTTGCAATCGGGGTTTCAATCAGATTCCCTAATTTGCAGTTTTTGCCAATTCTCTGAGGCACGCTGAGCCGATGTTTTTTAAGTGAGTCGGATCAGAGGGAACTGAGCCCAACCCACGAAGCGAATTGGAAGGCCCCGATCCAGATGTTTGCGTTCGACTGGATTCCCACCACCAGTCGGCGAGTCGAGCAATCGACTTGAAGCGCGAATATGGGGCCGAAATGCTGTGTCTGGTTAGAACGTTGTTCTAGCTGTTCACGGCGCAAATGAACGGTTGACAAATTGGAGAGCCTGCGATGAAGGTCTTCACAACTGGACAGGTCGCCAAGATCTGTAAAGTGGCCCCACGCACGGTCAGCAAGTGGTTCGACTCGGGCCGGCTCAAGGGGTACCGAATCCCTGGTTCTCAGGACCGTCGCATCCCGCGCGACTACCTGATTAAGTTCCTCAAAGAGCACGGTATGCCCCTTGGGGATCTCGAAGATGAGGCCATGGCCAAAGTTTTGATCGTGGCACAGGACCAGGTTTTGATTGAGAATCTCAAGCGAGAATTGCCACCAGAGAAGCAGTTTAAGGTCGCCGTTGCGGCCAGCGGCTTCGAGGCGGGGATTCAAGCCGAGAGCTTTCATCCCGATTGCATAATCGTGGATTTCTCGATCGGCAAAGTGGAAGCGTTGCAAATCTGCCAGAACTTGCGGAAGAACAACGACTTCGCCGAAACGATCTTGATCGCGCTGTTGCCTGACGACGGCAGCCCGATGAGCTTCGATCGCTCGAGCATCAATGAGACGTTCAAGAAGCCGTTTGACGCCAACTTGTTGGCGGAGCGCCTTCGCACGCTGATTAGCGCTAAGAAGGAACTCGTCTAAACGACTCCTAGACGATTCGAAATCGCCGAACTCGCTCACACCGCCGCGGCAGACCCCCGCGGCGGTTTTTTTATGCGCCGATCGGAGCCGAAGTCCCCCCGAAAATCGTCCCCTGGCGACGATCGCCGGCCCCCTTACAATGGTTGCGCTTCCGATTCGCCTGTTAATGGGCCCCCCCGCCTGCGGTTTGCTCCCCCATGAACGACCTCACCCATTTTGACGACAGCGGCGCCAGCCGGATGGTCGATGTCGGCGAGAAGGCGGTGACCGCCCGGATGGCTCGAGCCGCTGGACGGGTCCGGATGGAGGCCGAAACGCTGCGGCGGATTCGCGCCAAGGACCAGCTCCGCAAAGGCGATGTCCTGGAGGTGGCCCGCCTGGCGGGCATCATGGCGGCCAAGCGGACGGCCGACATCATCCCCCTTTGCCACCCCCTCAGTCTCGATTCGGTGGACTTGACATTCTCGTTCCCCGATGAAGAAACGGTTGAGATCGAGGCGATGGTGAAGGTGACCGCCCGCACGGGAGTCGAGATGGAGGCGCTGACGGCCGTCACGGCGGCCGCTCTGACCATCTACGACATGTGCAAGGCGATCGACCGCGCAATGACGATGGAGTCCGTGAGACTCGTCGAAAAATCGGGTGGACGCAGCGGTCACTTTCGACGGGATGAGTGACTGGCGGCGAAGCGAAGAGGTGATTTCCGGAGGAGACGGACGTGAGTCAGACGATCAAGCCAGCCGCGCCGGACAACGGGGCCGCCCGGGCGATGCTCTACGGGCCGGTGGCCGACCAGATGGTCGAGGTTGAGGATTTGCTCCGCGAACAGATGCGGAGCCAGTTCCCCGAAGTCGACGAAATGGTCCGCTACGGTTGCCTGCTCGGCGGCAAGCGACTGCGGCCCGCCCTCTTGCTGTTGGCCGGACAAGCCGTGGGTGAACTGTCGCGCGATCACATCGTGTTGGGCGCGGTCGTCGAGATGATTCACACGGCGACGCTGATTCACGACGACGTCCTCGACGGGGCCGAAATGCGCCGCCACCTGGCGACCGTCAATTCGCGGTGGGACAACGCCGCCAGCGTGCTGCTCGGTGATTTTCTGTTTACTCACGCGTTCTACTTGGCGAGCACGACGGATTCGACCTTCGCCTGCCGCACGATTGGCCAAACCACCAACATCGTTTGTGAGGGCGAGCTGCGACAGAAATGCAATCGAGGAGATCTGTCGCTGGCCGAAGACGACTACCTGCAAATCATCAACGCCAAAACGGCCGCGCTGGTCGAATGCAGTTGCCAACTCGGCGCCCATTGCGCCGGTGGCGATCTGCAGACCGTGGCTCGCCTGGCCCGTTACGGAGCCGACTTGGGAGCCGCCTTCCAGATCGCTGACGATCTGCTCGATGTTGTCGGTGATCCGTCAACCGTCGGCAAGACGCTGGGCACCGATCTCGAGCAGCGGATCGCCACGTTGCCGCTAATTCATGCGATGACTTCCGCGAGTGATTCGGAGCGAGAGCGACTGGAAGGGGCGTTGGCGGCGGGCGGAGCCATCGCGGAGGAGGCGCTGGAAAGCTCGTTGGCGCGCCATCAGTCGATTGACTTCGCCCGCGCGAAGGCCAACGGCTTCGCCTCCCGCGCTCGTGAGCAATTGAATGGGTTGCCGGATTCGCCCGCGTTGCAGGTGCTGATCGGCCTCACTGAGTTCGTCGTACAGCGGTCTCACTAGGCGCATCGCGCCGCTGCGGACGGGGCGCCGAGCACTGTCGACGCGGGAACCATGATGGCCGACGATCGCTTCTCAGCCGACGACTTGAGCGACCTGCGAACTGCGCTGCCCGATTGGATCGATGTTCAACACGCGGCGTCGATTCCATCCACCAACTCTTGGGCCATGGACGCCGCCGGCGAGTGTGAGACGGCTCGGCTGTTCTTGGCTGACAACCAGACCGCCGGTCGCGGCCGGGGAGCGAACGCCTGGTGGTCGACCGCCGGGTCGTTGACGTTCTCCCTGCTGGTCAACACCGACTTTGTGGGGATCCCGGAGAGACGTTGGCCGCTGGCGTCCCTAGCGGCCGGACTGGCGATAAGCCAGGCGATCTCGAACCACGTTCCCGGCGCAAGCCTCGCCGTCAAGTGGCCCAATGACGTGTTCTGGAACGGTCGCAAAGTTAGCGGCGTTCTTGTGGAAACGTCCGGTGCGTCGTTGCGGCGGATGGTGATCGGGGTCGGCGTCAACGTGAACAACTCCCTGGCGGCCGCGCCTCTCGAATTGCAGGGGCGAGCCACCGCGGCGTGTGACGAGGCGGGTCGGCGGCTGGATCGCGTCGCCATCTTGTCGCAGATTGTCCTCACGCTCGCGGCGCGGCTGCAACAAGTCGGAGCCGACGCTGACAGCGTGTTGGCCGATTTGCGAGCTGTCTGCTTTCTGACGGGCAGGCGGGTGGTTGTCGACGCGGCGGGCGGTCGGGTCGCCGGCGCCTGCCGAGGCATCGGCGAGGACGGAGCGCTGTTGGTCGAGCACGAGGGCGGCGTGCGGGAACTGCTGGCTGGAGTGGTTGTCGAGATCGGCGACTGACCTCTACGAACCGCGCGGGCGGCGCGACCGCGGACTCTTCTTCCGTTTCTTTTTCGGGGGGCCGTTTGTCTTGGTGGGACCGCTCGTGGAAGTCGTCCGGCCCGCGTCGACGCGCTGCTTGCCGGCGGATTTCTTTTTCCGCCCTCGCCGCTGCCCGGTCATCTCGAAAAGAAACTGGCTGGGGATCGTCGGCCTCGGTTTGCCCCACTTCAGCCGGGTCAGCGCGAAGGAAAGCGTGAGCCTCTCTTGAGCTCTCGTCAGCCCCACGTAGCACAATCGTCTTTCCTCCTCAATGGCTCCGTCACCGTCCTCGATGCTGCGCTTGTGGGGCAAGACACCGTCCTCCATGCCGACCATGTAGACCTCGGGGTACTCCAGGCCCTTCGCGCTGTGCAATGTGATGAGGGCGACCGCATTGCGACCCAGTTGGCTGTCCTTGTCGTTTTCAAAGT
>JASMLW010000384.1 GCA_030748485.1 Pirellulaceae bacterium | reverse complement strand
GTCGATTGCTCGTTCCATTCGACGGGCCTGGAGACGCCTGGAGACCCGTCCATTAGTCATTAGCCGTTAGTCATTAGAGCGCATTTCAAAACCGATGTCTTGCCGTACGATGGCCTTCCAAGGCCTTCCAAGGCCGTCGTTTCCGAAGGATTTCCAAAATCGACGGCCTTGGAAGGCCATCGTACAAGGTTTTGAAATGCGCTCTAGTCATTAGGCCTGAGGCCTCCGGCCTCCGGCCTCTTTCTCGGCAACGCGCCGGTCAACATCCAGCACATCAGCAGCGCGCAACCGCCCGTGGTTGCTACGGGAGAGGAGCCGGGCCACCAGGCAACCTCAGCGAAGTATTTCCAGAAGGTCAGGTGGATTCCCACAGCGACCAGGCAGACTCCCGCGCTTGAATGAAGGAATCTGGCGCGGCGAATCGGTTGAAAGATCCCGCTGAGCAAGAGGGCGAGGACGCCGATCGAGAGGGTCGCTTGCCAACCGAGAAAGACACCGACGATGGCGAAGACGAGCGAGTTGGATTTGTGGACGGGTCGCCAGAACGTCAGGCAGAAACCGCAAGCCAGCCCGAGCGCCGCACCGGCGAGCGGCGATTCGAGACGCCGCAAGTAATCGTCCGCCGGGTAGCTCAGCACCGACGGCTCACTCCACGGGATCAGCGTGACAAATGGAGCGGCGACCGCGACGGCCAACCCGAACAACAGCCACCAAACCGCGTACGTCCACGGCGCCTTTTGATCGTCGTATTCCATCAGCGCCCAACCGAAGAGCGCGAAGAGCAGGGCGGCGTGGTGCAGGCAGATGACGACCAGCGTCCAAGGCGGAGCAAGGACGACCAGCGACAGCGGCCGGGGCGGACCAAACCCGACGGGTAGGTTGACGCCATTGGCGGCGATCACCATTGCCGCGAACAGCAGGAAACCGATTCCGCACGTCGCCTCGACGATCGGATAGCGGGAGGAAATCGGCAGGCGACAAGCGCGGCAGCGGCCCCGCAGCGACAACCAGGCGAAGACGGGAATGTTGTCGCTGGCGCGGATTGGCACGCGGCAATAGGGGCAGCGGGACGGGTTCCAAGCGATCGACTCGCCCGCCGGCAGGCGATGCACAACGACGTTCAGGAAGCTGCCAAAGCACGCTCCAAAAAAGAACACCCACAGCGCCGTGAGCGAGTGCAAAACTCGTTCGCGCAGGATTTCGCCGAGCGACAAGCCAGCCAATTGGATGGCTCCCGGGTCGGCGGTCTGCATCCTCCAGACCGGAATCGACACGTAGATCACCAGCGCACCGACGATCGCCGCCAACAGCCAGAAGGCTGGATTGCTGCGACGACGACGACGGCGGCGGACCATATTGAGCTCAGATGTCGATTGGATTACGCGCTCTTCGTCCCGTCGATGGCGGCGGCGGCGGGTGCGACGCCGCGGCTTCCGAAGCAGATCAGCACCAAGCCAATCATCGCTCCCCCCGCGGCGGTCCACAACCATAGCGCCGGCATATGTGTGGCCTCACCGACTCCCCAGCCCAGTTCCTGCAATTCGTTTTGATAGTAGGCCACGGTGAGCAACAGTCCGTTGTTCGAGATGTGCATAAGCATGGAAGGAAAGACGCTCTTCGACCGGTAGGCGACGAAACCGAGCATCAGTCCCAAGAAAGCGGTTGGCAAGAATCTCTCCAACGTCAAGGCGGCGCCGGAGACGATGTGAAACGACCCAAACAACAGCGCTGAGATGACAATGGTCTTTGCCGGCGAGGTCCGCTTCAGCAAGGCGCCGAACAAGAATCCGCGAAAAAACAACTCTTCGAAGATGGCGGGCGCGGCGGCCAGCGAGACGAGAATGATCCACAAGGGGATCTCCCGCCAGCGCTCGATGGCCGCGGAGATTTGCTCAAACCGATCCGATGTCAGCGATCCAAAGCCGAACAGCTCAAAACACCAGACGATGATCTCGTGCGCGAACGGCCACATGCTGGCCCCCAGCACGACGGCGCCGACCAGATGCATGAAGTGCGGCGTGCGGACACGAAAGCCCGATTGTAAGTGGATCTTGTAGAAAACCGCGGCGATGATGGGAATCAATCCGAAGAGAAATGCGTTGAGCAGGCCGGCGAGGATCATCTGAGCCGAAAGTGGGATCCCCGTGCGGAGCACGACGAGCACGCCGTTGGCGACAAAGAAAGCTGGAAAGATCATCGCCAGACACATCAGCGCCCCGGCGATGGTTGCCGTATCTTGCGGCAACCGCGGGCGACCGAGAATGTCGCGCCAGCTTCCCTGTGATCCGTACAGCACGGCGTCCCCGCCAAAAGTGCGGGAGGCGATCGAGATTGCCGCCGCCGTGTAGATCAATGTCGACAAGACGGCCACCGTGCCCAACACCGGGTCGGCTCGCTGCTCGAGCATGTCGCGGCAAAGCAGCACGATGTTGACGAGCGGCGTGACTGCGAACAGCTGATTGAATTCGATGCCCGGCATCACACCCATCAACCCCGGCGCGATCGAGATCAGCATCAGCGGAATCAAATAGGCCTGAGCTTCCTTGAAACTGCGGGCCAAGCTGGTCACCGAAAGCAAAACGGCCGAGAAGAAGGCGGCGAAAACGACCAGCAGGCCGAAGATCTGCAGGATCACAAGGAGCGACAACGAGCCGTCGCCAAACAGAATCTTTCCCGCTGGCGAGAGCATCATCGTCGTCGTCATCGCCGTCAAATTGACCAGCGCAGTCAACAGGGCCACTGTCACCACCGCGATGTACTTGGCGAACAGCAGACCGATTCGCGGAATCGGCGCGGCGATGAGCGTCTCCAACGTGCCCCGCTCGCGTTCGCCCGCCGTCAAGTCAATCGACGGATAGACGGCGCCGGTGATGGTCATCAGGATCAAGACGAGCGGCGCGAACAGCGCCAGCGACGGCGCGCTGCCGTCCTGCTCGTTGATGTGACGGCGCTCAATGATCGCCGGCGAACCCGGGTTCATCCGCTCGTTGACCGCGTCCACTCGGCGTTCGACGAAGCGGGCGGCCGTCGCGCTATTGATCGAACTCGGGCGAAAGTAGAGTTGGCAGCGGACGGTTTCGAACCTCGTCGCGTCGCCGTCGCCGCTCTTGGGTGGGACGTGAATGCCCAGATCGATCTCCAGGTTGGCGACCGATCGCTGCACGTTCTCGACCAACCTCCACTCGATGTTGGGCTCAGGCTCTTGCCACTCGCTCTGCTTCGTTTCGCCGAGGATCCGTTTGCCGGCTTCGAGCAGACGGTAGATTTCGGTCGCTGTCCGATCCGTGTCGACGCCCACGACCAGGGTCGTGTTGCCGGCCGCCGCGAATCCAGTCAGCAACAATCGGTTGAACGCGAGACTCAACAGCGGGTAGACAAGCAGAGGCATCACGAGCAAGGTGATCACCGTGCGGCGGTCGCGGAGGATCTCTTTGAGCTCCTTGCTCGTCAGCGTCTTGAGCCGTGCGTAGGTCAGCTGGCGAATTCGGCGCTGCTCATTCGTGGTGTCTGCGGCTCGTTTCACACCACCTCCGCCTCAGCGGCGCCGTCGATGTCGTCGCTGGAAGTCACGTCGCCCCGTTGGCCGGCCCGGTTGTCGTCCTGGAGAATCTGCAGGAATATGTCGACCAGATTGGTGTGCCCCGATCGCCGTTGTAACTCTTCCAGCGTGCCGTGGTGAGCCAGTTGGCCGGCGTGCATCAAACCGAATCGATCACAGACACGCTGCGCCTGGTCGAGTCGATGCGTGCAGACAATGACCGCTTTGCCTTCTTGTTGCAGGTGCCTGATGTACTCGAAGATCACCTGACTGCCGACGACGTCGAGCCCGCGGGTCGGTTCGTCCAACAGCATGATCGGCGGGTTGTGAATGAGCGAGCGAGCCAGCACGACTCGCTGTTTCTGCCCCGTGCTAAGCGTCGCGCAGCGCTGATCGATAAAGCCGCCCAGGTCGAGAACGTCGGTCAGGTTCTCCAAGGCGGCCGCCGCGTCCTCGGGAAGAGCGCCGTAGACATCGGCGAAAAAGAGCAGTAATTCGCGTACGGTCAGCCACTGGTACAAACCGGCTCCCGCCGAGACGAACCCGATGCGCGCCTTGACTTCGTCGGGCGCTTCGCGAGTTCTGAAGCCGTCTACTTCGGCGTAGCCGCCGTCCGGTCTCAGCAGCCCCAAGACCATTCGCAAGGTCGTCGTCTTGCCGGCTCCGTTGGGTCCCAACAAGCCGAACACCTCACCGGCCTTCACTTCAAAGGAGACTCCGTCCACCGCCCAAAACTCTTCACCTTCGCGATAGAAACGCTTGCGAAGGTCGACGACGGAGATCATGTGCGGCCACAGGCGAGAATAGCGGGGGAGATGAGACTGTGATTATAGTTGCGAATCGCAGCCGAAGAGAAGTGGCGGCGGGGCAAAGCGAGGCCTGGCGACGAGAGCCTCGCAGCGCCCACCAAATCCTCACCCGTACGCACCAGCGCCGCCCGTGGTTCGGCGGCGGCTCGCATTTTCCCGACTCGCCGCGCTAGGTCAGTTCCCGCTTGACTTCGACGAACGCCGCGATCGCTCGCTCCAAGTCGGCCTGTGAATGGGCCGCCGAGATTTGCGTGCGAATCCGAGCCGCGCCTTGGGGCACCACTGGGAAAGAGAATCCGATCACGTAGATTCCCCGCCGCAACATGGCGTCCGCCATGCGGGACGCCAACGCCGCCTCGCCCAACATGATCGGCGTGATCGGGTGAACGCCGGGCAAAATTTCGAAACCCGTCTCCGACATCCCCTCGCGAAAGAACTTCGTGTTGTCCGCCAAACGGTCGCGGAGCTCAGTCGAACCCTCGAGGATCTCCAGCGCGCGAATCGACGCTCCCGCGATCGCCGGGGCGACCGTGTTGGAGAAGAGGTAGGGTCGCGACCGTTGCCGCAACAACTCGATGATCTCTCGGCGACCGCTCGTGTATCCCCCGCTCGCTCCGCCCAACGCCTTGCCCAAGGTGCCGGTCAGGATGTCGACGCGGTCCATCACGCCGCAGTGCTCGTGCGTTCCCCGCCCCCGCTCGCCTATGAAGCCGACCGCATGCGAGTCGTCGACCATCACCAAGGCATTGTAGCGGTCCGCCAGATCGCAGATGTCCCCCAGCTTCGCCAGGTAGCCGTCCATCGAGAATACGCCGTCGGTGGCGATCATGCGGCGACGCGCGGTCGACGTCTCCTGCAGTCGTTGCTCCAATTCCGACATGTCGCTGTTGGCGTAGACGAATCTCCGCGCCTTACAAAGCCGCACGCCGTCGATAATGCTGGCGTGATTCAGTTGATCTGAAATGATCGCGTCGTCGGGACCCAACAGCGTCTCGAACAGGCCGCCGTTGGCGTCAAAACACGACGAGTAGAGAATGGTGTCCTCCGTTCCCAGGAACGACGACAGCTTCTGCTCGAGTTCTTTGTGGACGGCCTGCGTTCCGCAAATGAATCGCACCGACGCCAGCCCGTAACCCCAGCGGTCGATCGCCTCGTGCGACGCTTGGATCACCTCGGGATGCTGCGCGAGGCCGAGGTAGTTGTTGGCGCACATGTTCAGCACCTCGGGCTCGTCCCCGACGCGAACCAGCGCGCTCTGCGGCGTGGAGAGCACCCGCTCGTTCTTGTACAGACCGGCGGCGCGAATCCCGTCCAGCTCCTCTTGCAACTGTCCTCGCACAGATCCAAACATCAAAGCTCTCCTCCGAGGTTGTGGAAGGCGAAGAAATCGCCGCCACTTCACGCTTCGTCGTCCGTCCAGTTGAGAATCACTTTTCCCGATTCGCCCGACATCATCACCTCAAACGCACGCTCGAATTCGGTGTAATGGAATCGGTGTGTGATGACGGGGTGAATGTCTAGACCGCTTTGCAGCATGACTGTCATTTTGTACCACGTTTCGTACATCTCGCGGCCGTAAATGCCCTTGATTGTCAACATGTTGAAGACGACCGTGTTCCAGTCGATCGCCATCGACTCGGACGGGATGCCGAGCATGGCGATCTTGCCGCCGTGGCACATGTTCACCAGCATGTCGCGGAACGCGTCCGGGTTGCCGGACATCTCCAGGCCGACGTCAAATCCCTCCTTGAGTCCCAGCTGCTGCTGAGCGTCGGCGATCGATTGCGTGCGGACGTCGATCGCCAGCGTGGCTCCCATCTGACGCGCCAAGTCCAACCGGTACGGATTGACATCCGTGACGACCACGTAGCGCGCCCCCGCGTGCCGCACCACGGCGGCCGCCATCACGCCGATCGGGCCGGCGCCGGTGATCAACACGTCCTCGCCCAGAACGGGAAACGAGAGCGCCGTGTGCACGGCGTTGCCGAACGGATCAAAGACGGCCGCCACGTCGGGCTCAATGTCGCTGGCGTGGTGCCAAACGTTGGTCATTGGCAAAGCCAAGTACTCGGCGAACGCGCCCGGGCGGTTGACCCCAATTCCCTTGGTGTGCGCGCACAGATGCCGCCGGCCCGCCAGGCAATTGCGGCACCTCCCGCAGACGACATGCCCCTCGCCGCTGACGATCTCACCGGGGAAGAAGTCGTTGACATTGGCTCCCACCTCGACCACCTCGCCGACGAACTCGTGCCCCACGACCATCGGGGTCGGCACTGTCTTTTCAGCCCAGGCGTCCCACTTGTAAATGTGGACGTCCGTGCCGCAAACGCCCGTCCGGTGGATCTTCACCAACACATCGTTGACCCCCAACTCGGGGTGGTCGACATCCTCCAGCCACATCCCCCGCTCCGGGCGACTTTTCACTAACGCTTGCACGGCCTCGGCTCCTTGTCGGCGGCGAATCGCCCCGCCCGCCGCCCGCTGAATGTTTTGTATCTTGGACGAGATGTCTGGTATGCTAGAACTTGCGTGTGCGGTTTACAAGAGGTTTTGTGCAATATTTTGGAAATGAAATGGCCAAACGACGAGCGGCGAGCGCCCCGAAAGGGAAGGCCGCCCCGGCCGCTGAACGGGCGGCGCACGAACTGGCGGCGCACGTCTGCCAGCGGATCCGCGCTCTGCGGGCCGAGCGGGGCTGGTCGCTGGACCAGTTGGCGGCGGCCAGTGGAGTCAGCCGATCGATGCTCAGCCAGATTGAGCGCGAACGGGCCAATCCGACGCTGGCGGTGACGATGCGGATCGCCCAGGCGTTTGAGATGTCGTTGGGCGATTTGGTGGAGGCGCCGCAGAGCGGTCACTCGATCGAAGTGATGCGCGGTTCGGACGCGCAGTTCATGTACCGGTC
>JASMLW010000383.1 GCA_030748485.1 Pirellulaceae bacterium | reverse complement strand
TCTTCTTCTTTTTTTTCTTCTTCTTTTTCCGCGGAGCCACCTCTTCCTCTTCGTCAGCGAACTCAACGTCCGCCAACTCTTCGGCGAGTCCGTCAAGAGGCTCTTCGTCCATCATTTGCTCCGCCTCGGGAGACTTGGTGCGTACGCGTTTCTTCTTTTTCTTGGCCATGCGGCGTCTCGCAAAGATTAGCGAGCCAATGAGTAAGAATGAGCCGTTCCGGAGTACATAGAGGTCGCGGGTGCGGCTTGAAGGCCCAACAGTCTAACAGCAATCGCGGACATCGGGGAAGGCCTGCCGGTCATTTCGGCGGGCCCGCGCGAGCGACGCGCCCGCCGGCCCAAATCACTTAATCAGCGGAACTTACGGCTCGCTTGAATGCCGACCGGCGGCTCACAGGTAGGTCTCGAGCCAGTCGTAGATTCGCTTCTCGGCTTGTGGCGGCACGGCGTGGCCTTGCTTGTGATTGTAGAGGCCCAGGCGAGCACGCGGACCGTACAACCTGTAGATCGGCAACGCTCGCTCGATGAACGGCCAACTCTGATCGCCATCCGCCGAATCTCCGCCGATCAGCAGGAACGGTCGGGGAGCCACCAGCGCCAGCAGTTCGTGCTGATCGACCTGGAACGAAGGCTTGTCGATCTCCGGCCCCAAATACCAATCGGCGTTCCAGTTGGAAAACCGCACGCCGATACCGCCTTCACTGCTGACCGTGACTTTGACGCGCTCGTCGAACGCCGCCAGATAGACGACCTCCTTCGCACCCAACGAGTGGCCCACCGAGCCGAGGCGTTTCACGTCGACCTGCGGTTGCGCGCAGAGAATGTCCAGCGCCACTTGCGAGTCGTAGAGCATCTTGTACATGCCTTTGGATCCGGCCCGGCGAGCCAGAAAACGATCGGCTTCGGCTTGAGCATCGATTTTGTGATTGGTCGGCCAAAGGTAGTTGCGCGGACAGATCACCGTGCAGCCCTGCTGCGCGAGTCGCAAGCCAAACGCCTTCTCCGGCTTTCCCTCCACACCGGCCGGTTGCCGGATCGAGTGCTGCACAGTGGAATGCAAGGCGACGACGCCCGGCGTCGACTGCTTCGTATCGGGAAACAGCAAATAAGACTCGGTCGACACGCCCGGTTCAACCTCGTATCGAATTCGCTGACGGACGACCGTCTTGGCCGCGCGATCCTGTTCGACGACCTTGAATTTCCTGGCCGCGCCCCGATCGTCGGTGAACGGATGCAAAAACTCAGTCCACCACTTCTGAATCTCCGCTCGTCGTTTGCGCCACGCGGCGCGATCTTTTTCGAGGTTGCCCGTCAACTTCAGTATCGGCTCCAGGCGAGGCGCCTTGTCGGGTAGCTGGGCGGGCGGCTGCTGCACTTCGTCGAGCCACGCGACGTCTCGTTGCCGGTCGGCCAACGTCGCCCGCGCTCTGGTCGAGACGGCGCCGAGGGCGCTGACGACGGCGGCGCCGCGCAACCAATCTCGTCGATTCAATTGTGAGTGGGTCATGGTTTCGCCCTACATCGAAATCCTGATTCGCGACCGAAAGACGTGGAAGGGGCACCCCGTCTGGAAGCAGCCGCCACACTAATGTGCGTATACAAACTCGTTGGAATTGAACGCCCCAATGCAGAGGTCCACAAGCGCGGCTCCCAGATAAGGGTCGACGCCTCCATGAACGGGTTTGAGCCGACGAAGCTCGGATGCGCCGCGACCACTCTCTCGCAACTGTCCTCGCTGACTCTCCAAAAACTGCAACAAGACGTCGCGTTCCCCGTCGGCGATCGCCCGCCCCCAGGCTCGCAAACAAATCTCATCGACCCAATCGCGCAGCTCGCCCTGCCGCGAAACCTCGCCGGCAAGCTGCTCCGCCAGTTGAGCCGTTAGTTCTGAATTGAGCAGAAACAGTGATTGGGGCGCGGTGGTGGAGCGGGCTCGGCGCGAGCAACTGGCGTTGGCGTCCGGCCGATCAAATGCATCGAAGATCGGATACCGCAAGTTTCGACGAGCAAACACGTAAATGCTGCGGCGGTGATGGTCGGCCACATCTTCGCTGACGTTCCACTGGTTGCGCAGCAGTTGTCGCAACAACTCGGGCGGCAATGGAGGACGCACGCTCGGACCACCGCTACGATGCAGCAAGGCTCCCGAACAAGCGAGCATCGCGTCGCGGATCTCCTCGCCACTCAAGCGCCGCGGCGGGAATCGAGTCAACCATTCGTTGCTTGGATCGCGCTCGACTCGCCGCCGCCACGCGGCGATGGCCGAACTGCCGGCGTCCAGTCGAGGCCGGCTGGCTTGGCGGTAGGTTGCGGACGTCACCAGCATTCGGTGCAGTCTTTTCAGACTCCACTCACTCGCCACAAGTTCCGTGGCGACATAATCGAGCAACTCGCCGTGCACCGGCTCGTAGCCCATCACGCCGAAATCGCTGGGAGTTTCGGAAAGTCCCGCGCCGAAATGAAACTGCCACAACCGGTTGGCTGCGACTCGTAGGGTGAGTGGATGATCGCGGCGAGTCAGCCAACGAGCCAACGAAGCGCGACGACCGCGCGAGACGCTTGGCTCGAGTTCAGGCTTGGCTCTCCACGCGTTGGCGATCCGCGGAAACGCCGGTTCGAGCCGCGGCCCCGGGCGGCGCCAGTCGCCGCGAATCATCAGATGACTCGCCGCCGCCGCTCCGCCGCTCGTCTTGAGCAAACTAACCGACACGTTCTTCTTTACGAAGACCGCCGGTTCGAAGAATGCTCGCAAACGATAAAAATCCGCTTGGCTGATGGGATCGTATTTATGGTCGTGGCACTGAGCGCAGCCGAACTGCAATCCAAGAAACACAGAGCCCACTGTGGAAGTCAACTCGTTCAACAATGTGTGTCGCCGCTCGACCTGCGAGTTGATGTCGGGCATGTCGGGCCCGGAGAGGCAGAATCCGGTGGCGACGTGCGTCCGCGGAGAATCCGCGTGGAGTTCGTCGCCGGCCAGCTGTTGCTGAACGAACTGGTTGTACGGTAAGTCGTCGTTCAACGCGTCGACGACCCAGTCGCGATACCGCCAGGCGTTGGGCCGCACCTTGTCGTGCTCGAAACCATCGGTCTCCGCGAACCTGGCTAAGTCGAGCCAATGTTGGGCCCAACGACGGCCGTACTCGGGGCTCGCCAGCAAACGGTCGACCACTCGCTCGTACGCACCCGGACGGTGATCGCGCTGAAAACTAAGCACAGCCGCACGCGATGGGGGCAGCCCGATGAGATCGAAATAGACGCGTCGCAATAGATCTGCCGGCGACGCCTCGGAAGCCGGTGTGAGTTGCCGAGCTCGCATGCCGTCGAGAACGAACAGGTCGATCGGTTGTCGCGCCCACGCGGCGTCATCCAGTTGAGGCAAGGCGGGACGCCGCAGCGGTAGATACGCCCAGTGCTCGCGGTCCGCATCCGCAATCGCCGCCTCCTTCAGGTCAGCGGCAGTGACCGAACCCGACGACTCGTTGTCGTCCGCGGTCGCGGGTCCGGCGAGAAGTGCGAGCAAGATAGCCAGTGAGATAGCCGGCAAGGTTGCCGGCGTCGCGCTTGCGCGATGGGTTGCGCAATGGGTTGCGCAATGAGCCGCGCGGTGGGCTGCGCGATGCTCTGAACAGGCGAACTGGTCGGTCCTCTCGCCACCCATCACGCCATCACCTCGTGTACTACGCGGGCCTCGCGCGGGCCGGTCAAACGCTCGTCCAAACCGCGGTGGTAAAACGAGAGTTCGTGGTGGTCGACGCCGATGAGGTGCAACAATGTGGCGTGGAGGTCGCGGACGTGCACTTTATTTTCGGCGGCGCGAAGTCCAACCGGATCCGTCGCACCGTAGTGCGTGCCGCCGCAAACCTTGGCTCCCGCCAACCACGCGCAATAGCCCCAGGGGTTGTGGTCCCGGCCCTTCCCTTGTTCACTCATCGGCATGCGGCCGAACTCACCACACCAGATCACGAGCGTGTCGTCCAGCAACCCGCGCCGTTGCAGATCGGTCAGGAGTCCGGCGATCGGCTTGTCGGTGCGCTGACAATACGTTGTGTGGTTCTTGAGCACATCGCTGTGGGCGTCCCAACCGCCGGTGTCGCCGGAATAAAGCTGCACGAATCGGACGCCCCGCTCAATCATTCTCCGCGCGAGCAAACAGCGTTGGCCAAATTCGCGAGTCTGGGGAGAGTCGACGCCGTACAACTGATGAGTTTCCTTGGTCTCTTGTTCGAGATCGACAAGATCAGGAGCCGTGGCTTGCATGCGAAACGCCAGCTCGTACGACTCGATGCGAGCTTCGATCTCGTCATTCCCGGGCGCGGTTCGCGAGTAGTCGCGATTCAGTTTTTGCAGCAGCTTAAGCGTGTTGGTTTGCTGTGCGATGGAAACGCCGCGCGGCGGTTTCAGATTGAGTATCGGAGTCTTGCCCGGACGCATCGTGACGCCCTGGAACGTCGCCGGCAAAAAGCCACTCCCCCAGGCCGGCGGACCCCCTTTCAGTCCTCCACCTGGGTCGGGCAAGACGACGAACGCCGGCATGTTTTCATTCTCGCTGCCCAACCCGTAAGCCACCCAACTACCGACGCTCGGACGCCCCATCAAGATGCTGCCGGTGTTCATCTGATAGATGGATTGCGGATGATTGACACTGTCTCCGTGGAGGCTGCGGATCACGCACAATCGATCGGCGTGCTGTGCGATGTGAGGCAGGAAGTCGCTTACTTCGAGCCCCGAGTCGCCACGGGGTCGAAAGGGTTTGATGGGACCGAGCAGCGGATTGGCGGCGACCTTGCGGCGCGTCATGACGGAGCCGAACGACTCGGGCAACGGCTTCCCGCCGAGTCTCAACAAATCCGGCTTGGGATCAAACAAGTCGACGTGGCTGGGCCCACCGTGCATGAATAGCCAGATGACTCGCTTCGCCCGCGGCTGGAAATGCGGCTCCTTGGGAGCGAGCGACGAAACACTGGCGGCGTTCGCGTGCAAGGCGGCCAGCGCCAGCGCGCCGGCTCCGCAGCCTGTCTCAGCCAGAAATCGCCGCCGCGATGTCGGAGGAGAAGGTGGGCGACGTGGATTGTCGGGGGTGGGATTCATGCGACGTTCAGGTGAGGGGGGCCTCGATTATAACCAGTTCGCGACACACTTTCGCGGACCAAATAAGTGAACGACGAGAAGAAAAGACGCGCGTCGCCGCCGGGAGCAGCAGGAGTGCCCAGCAGTGGCAGTTCACCGTGGCAGTTCACCGTGACAGTTCACCGTGACAGTTCACCGAGTGGCCGCGCCACTTGCACAGTTCGAGTGTGGGCGGCCGGGCGGCCTTCCTACTTCGCGCAGCGTCGTGTTTGCCGTACTGTTGACAAGAGTTGCAGAGCGGCCGTCCTGCGATCTCGACTGCCCTTTGAGAGAGTTCTCCATGGATTCGCAAGTCTCTTTCGAATTGCCGAACGCGTTTCAACAACGAGCCGACATGGTCGAGGCGGTGGAGACGCCTTTTCGCCGAATTCAAACGGCCATTCCCGCTCCGGAAACGACGGCTTCACTCGACGCGGCGGTCGCCTACTTCCCCCGAGTCAACTGTTACCAGCCGCCCGTCGTCTGGGACCGAGCTGACGGGTTTCAAGTCTTCGACAAGAGCGGGAATTGCTGGATCGATTTCTCCTCAACCGCCGTCATGACAAATACCGGTCACGCACATCCCCGAGTGCGTCAGGCGATCGTTGAGTACGCGGAGAGCGGCATGCTGGCTCACTTCAGTTTCGCCGCCGAGTTGCGAGTTGAGTTGGCGAAGAAGCTGATCGAGATCGCCCCGCCGGGATTGGACAAAGTCTACTTCTGGACGACCGGTTCGGAAGCGCTCGAATCGGCCTTTCGCCTGTGCCGCGAATTTGGACGTCGCGCGGCCGACAGCAAACATCACTTGC
>JASMLW010000382.1 GCA_030748485.1 Pirellulaceae bacterium | reverse complement strand
GTCGTTTCCCGAGGATTTCCAAAATCGACGGCCTTGGAAGGCCATCGTACAAGGTTTTGAAACCGCCTCTAAGGAGGCAGGACGACGACGCGCACGACCCGGGGCGTTTACGCCCCCATCCGCCGCAGGCGGCATAGGCCCGTGCTTGAGCACGGGTGAACCAGGCGTTCCAGCTGCAACCAACGCTCCATTCTCGCGTTACCCCGCGCCACCGCGTTCCACTCTCGCGTCGCTGCGCTCCTGGATCCGGTACGATAGACCTCGGCCACAACAGGGCGAGGAGCAACCATGACGACCCTTCTGATCGGTACGGACCGAGGACTGTTCATCTATCGTGCGGACGAACAACGATCGCACTGGGAGCTGAGCGGACCACAATTCAAAGGGTGGAAGGTAACGGCCGCGGCGCGCGACAACGGCGGCCGGTATTTCGTCGGCACGACGAGTTGGGTTTACGGGGCGGCCATCCAGTACAGCGACGATTTGGCGGAGTGGGATCAGGCGCCGCAGGGTCCAGCCTACGCGGCTTCACCTGAACCGGAGCAGTCGGGCGCGACTGGCCCCGCGCTCACGCAGATCTGGCGGATCCACTGCAGTGGGTCGGCCTACTACGCGGGAGTCGCCGACGCCGGTCTGTTTCGCAGTCTAGACCGAGGCCGGACGTGGTCGCCGATCGAGTCCTTCAATTCGCACGAGACTCGCAGCGCCTGGATGCCCGGAGCCGGCGGGTTGTGCGCTCACTCCATTCTCGTCGACCGAAACGACGAGCAGCGGATTTGGTGCGGCGTGTCGGCGGTGGGCGTGTTCCGATCGGACGACGGCGGCCAATCATGGCGACCCAAGAATAAAGGCGTCCCCGTGATCATTGAGGATGAGAAGCATTGCGACATCGGGTTCTGCGTCCACGCTTTGGCGATGGATCCGGATGATCCAAGTCTCCTCTATCGGCAGGACCACAAGGGGATGTTCCGTTCGCGCGACGGCGGCGACCATTGGGAGCGAAACGAAAACGGCCTGCCGTCGGGATTCGGTTTCCCCCTCACACTGGATCGTCCCACTCGGCATCTCTTCTGCGCGCCTTTGGAGAGTGACGAGTTTCGCTTGCCGCACGAAGGGCGTCTGCGAATCTATCGATCGACTGATGGCGGAGACTCGTGGGCCGAGAGCGGCTCGGGGCTGGACGGCGAACCGGTCTATGCGAGCGTGATGCGGGGAGCCATGGATGGCGATCATCAATCGCCCGGCGGCGTCTACTTCGGCACAACGTCGGGCGATGTCTTCGCCAGTTGTGACGGCGGCGAAGTGTGGTCGCGACTGCCGGGGCGGCTCCCGCGCATCCACTGCGTTGCCGCCTTCAGCGATTGATTGACGAGGCTCTCATGGCGCAAGTGCATATCGAATTGCCGCGGTTGCTGGAAGCAGTCCACGCCGGTCCCAGAGACTTCACAATCGAAGCCGACGATGTCGCCAGTGCGTTCGCGGAGCTCAAAGAGCAGCTGCCTCGGTTGTCCCTGCACCTGTTCGATGAAACCGGCTCGCTGCGGCGACACGTCCTCTGTTTTGTCAACGAGCAAAACTGTCGCTGGCTGGCGGACGACCAGCCCCTGCGAGAGGGGGACACATTGCTTTTCACCCAAGCGGTGACAGGCGGTTAGCACTCCCCAAACCATTTTGCAGCAATACGTTAAATCGCGGTCGATCGTCTCTGTTCCTTCCTGGCCGGCGGTTGGTATACAATGAACGGAACAGAGAAAATGTCGGCGTCACATCCAACCGCCGGCGATGAAGGGGAATCGCAGGAGTACCGCCATGCGAGTACGACTCAAACTCGTCCAACAGCAGGACCAGCAGACGTCTGACCCAAGGTCCTTTGCGGTGACCAGATCGCCCTTCTATATCGGTAGTGATCGAGGTTGTCACTTGCGTTGCGACAACCGGGAAGTCAGCCCGCGGCACGCCGTCCTGATGATCGAGAACGAATCGATTGCGATCCACGATCTCAATAGCGCCACCGGCACGTTCGTCGATGAGGCCAAAGTGCTCGGCCGATGCACGCTGTCCAGCGGCAGCGTGTTGCGGATTGGACCGTTCCATCTCGAACTGCTCATCGGCGACGCCGAGAGCCGGTTCGCGACTGCCGGTTCCTCGGCGGACCAAGTCGGCAACGAGAAGCTCGACGGCGACATTACCGAAATGCTGGTGCGGGCCGACGAGAGCGAACGGCAGGAGCGGATGCAAGATCCATCCAGCCGCAAATTCGTGCTGACCAATAGCGACGTCGGCGAATCGAGTCAAGACGACTCGGAAGCTCAGCCGGAGCCCGAGTCGCCGCAGGACGCGCTCCGCCGGCGACTGCCGCCCAAACGCCGCAAGCCGGGCAAATTGCCGCCTGACCACGCCAAACAACAAGCGGCCAACGGCGACGACTCAACCGAAGCCGCCAACGATATGCTCCGCAAACTGTTCGGCGGCGAGTGAGCTCTAGGGGCCGTCCAACATTGCCTCGCGGCGAACCGTGTGCGGCGCCACCAGATACTGCCTGAATTGGCGAGGGCGTCGGCATGGACAGTCGAAAATGGTCGCGGTTCTCACTGCGACTTCTGTTTTGCTCGATCTCATTCCTGTGCGTTTGCCTGGCGTCGTGGAACGTCTGTCAACAACGGGCGATCTCGGATGTGAAGACGGCGTCCGGCGGCTGGACGCCAAAGATCGTCGCGCCATTTGTCCTGGGTGTGGAAAGATCGAACAATGTAACGGTCCGCGAGACCTATCACCTTTGGTGGTTTGGACTCGTAATCGACCTTCCTTACTCGTCCAAATCTCCCGAAACGGGCGGCTTCGTTTCCGCCGTGCGACCACTGATCATCATTCAAACAGAAGAGGAGCTGCAGCTGAACACCTCCGAATACTAATGACGTGGGCCGCTGTCGCCCTTCTCCACGATGAACTTTCCGGTCGGCTGAGTCCAGTGAAGTTGAGTCGCGCACTGGAAACACCGCCCATTGCCTAAAGGAGCGGAAAGATGCGTACTCTAACCGTACTTGCCCTCTTGGCCTCAACCATGGTGCTGACCGGCTGCACGTGTTCGGTGCACCCGATACTCAACGAGTCAGATCTAACCAAGGACGTCGACCTGACGGGAACGTGGGAGCTCGAAGCGAAAAACCCAAGAGGCAAACGCACATTCTCAGCCGAGGCGTTGTCGGACAAATCAGAATACGACATCACCTTTGACGGCAAGAAGTTCGTGGCGCGAATCGGCAAGATTGGCGAACACCGGTACGTGCAGTTAAAGAAGCAGGAACTTGAATCGCAGGGGACGCCCTTGTTGACCGGCATAGGAGTTTACGGATTTGCGAGGTTCGAAGTCTCCGGCGACAAACTGCGGATCTACGCGTTCGATGACCGCCGCGCCGCCGACAATCTCAAAAAGCACAAAGTCCCGTTCGTCGTCCATCAGCCGTCGGGTGGAATTGAGTTTCATGTGCTGACAGCGGACACGGCGGCCGTTCAAAAACTGATCAGCCAAGCCGGTGATGAGATCTTCACCAGTAAGCCGATGGTCTACAAGCGCACGAACTGACCCACCATGACGCCCCGACGCGCCACCAGGACGTAGTGTCGTTTTGGATCGAGGCTGACCGTTTTTGCCAGCTGCCAGTTGGACGCGTTGTCGACGCGCCGCGTTTCGCAGCCGCATCGCCTCCACCTTCCATTGCAACATCAGGCGCGGCTTCCCGTTGCAATCGACCGTTCCGGCTCTGCACACACCCCGGCGTCACCGTTCGCCAGACTACGGCGGCAGGCTGCACGCAGGTACTTTCCGCAGGGAGCGGCCAAACGACTCCCGCGAGCGGTTGACGACGCGGTGGCCACAGGTGACAGTAGCGGGTCTCGTGACAACGATACCTTTGCAAACACGGTGGATCATGGTGGCGACATTTAGGGAACGGTTGGCGGGAGACGGATTGCTGCGCACCTTCGCGATCGGCCGGGTGGTGAATCCGGTGGTCGTGGAGATGTTTGGTTTGGCGGGCGACTACGATGGTTTCTGGCTCGACCAAGAGCACGCCATCATCAGCACGGAGCAGATTCTGACGGCGGCGATGGCGGCCCGCGCCAACGATATGGACTGCTTCGTCCGCGTCGCCCCCACCGGATACTCGGCGGTGACTCAATGCTTGGAGGCGGGAGCCGGGGGCGTGATGGCGGCGCAAATCCATAGCGCCGAGCAGGCCGAGCAGTTCGTTCAGTGGGCGAAGTTCGCGCCCCGGGGCGGACGCGGCTTGAACTTGAGCGGATACGATGCTCATTACTCACACACACCGGCCGTGGAGTTCATCGAACGCGCCAACGCGACCAATTTCGTCGCCATTCAGATTGAGACATTGGGAGCGGTCGAGGAGGCCGACCAGATCGCGGCGATCGACGGTGTGGACCTGTTGTTTGTCGGACCGGCCGATTTATCCCTGTCGCTGGGAGTGGTCGGCCAGTTTCACTGCGACAAGCTGTGGGAGGCAATTGGAGCGGTCGCGGCGGCCTGCCAGAAACACGGCAAGAACTGGGGAGCCGTCACGCCCGACCCCAAATTCGCTGAACGGGCCGTCGAGTTGGGTTGCCGCATGCCGACGATGGGCAACGACGTGCTCGCGCTGCGCCGCGGCATCGAGGCGCTCAAGAAGGCCTTCCAAGCTCAATTCCCCGCGTAGAAAGCGAGCAATGGAGTTCTCCAATCCGCTGGCGTCGTTCGATCCGGCAAAAGGTCACGTTGTGCGGAAACCTCCCGGTGAGGGCGTCGGCTATTGGGTCGGAGCCCCCGGAGCCTTTGTCGACGCCGACGGCGATGCTCTTTACCTCGTGTACCGACTGAGACGGCCGCGGGGGGAGCCGCTGGATCGCGGAGCCGAAATTCAAATCGCCCGCAGCGCTGACGGCAAGTCGTTTGAAACAATCTGGACCGCGACAAAAGACCAGTTGAACTCGAGCAGCATCGAGCGCTGCGCGCTGAGAAAACTGGCCGACCGCCGCTGGCTTCTCTACATCAGTTACGTCGATCCGGCTGACGGGCGTTGGCGCGTCGATCTGGTCGAGGCCGAAGAGCCCACGGGATTCGATTTGGCGACGGCGCGGCCCATCTTCACGGCAGCCGATCTCGATGTCGACGGAGTGAAAGATCCGTACGTCATCGCCGCCGACGGGCGCTACTGGATGCTGCTGAGTTACGCCGACGCGATCGACGAATCCGACGACCAACGACTTCACGCGACGCATGACGCCTACAATACGGGACTGATCCGCTCGGCGACCGGACTGGCGACGAGCGATGATGGTCTGCAATGGCGGTGGGAGGGCGAGATTCTCGGTCCCGGCCCACCCGGTTGGGATCAGTACTGCCGCCGCATCGGTTGTCTGCTGCCCCTCGAACAAGGCTGGCTAGCCCTGTACGACGGCTCGGCCAGTGTGGAGGAAAACTACGAGGAGCGCCTCGGCCTGGCCTACTCGCCCGACGGGTTCGCCTACCGGGTGTTGAGTTTGGATGAACCCGCCGCAAATCCTCCCCATGGCCCCGCCGCACTGCGTTACTTCGACGGGGTCGAGTTCCAGGGTGAAGTGCGGCTGTTTTATGAAATGGCCACGGCGGATGGCAGCCACGAATTGCGCGTCGCCAGCCTTGAACCGAACGCCGCCGGCGCCGCGACCGAGTGAACCGGCGGCGTGTTGCACGTGTCATCCGTGAACTCCTTCCCGAACTCAACTGGCCTGACCGACGATGAGTGAGTCGACCATCTATGCGCCGCCGGCGTTTCAAGTCGATGATGAGAACGAGATCTGGTCGTTCGTTGAAACTCGTGCATTCGGATTGCTGGTGACCACGCGGCACGATCGGATGACCGCCTCCCACCTCCCCTTCTTAGTCGATCGAACAGAGAAAAAAGTCGACCTGATCGGCCACTTCGCGAAAGCCAACACCCATTGGAAAAACTGGGAAGGCCGGCACTTGGCTGTCTTCGATGGCCCCGACGCGTATGTTTCGCCGCGGTGGTGCGGCGATTCGCCGGCTGTGCCGACGTGGCTCTACCAAACAGTCCACGCGCAGGGTGAAATGGAGTTGGTCGACGACGACAGCGAAACGCTCGAACTGCTCAAACGTATGTCCGACCGTTTCGAACCCGGCGATGGCTGGTCCACCGAACGGGAAGCGGAATTGGTGGAGCGATTGTTGCCCGCGGTCGTTGGATTTCGATTGCGAGTTGCGCATGTCGAAGGAGTTTTCAAACTCAATCAACATCATTCGATCGAACGGCGTCAGCGCGTCGCCGGGCAACTTGAAATGACCGGGGCGGCGAACGAAGTCAGGCTCGCCGCCGCCATGCGAGGAACCGTGACAGGGAATGCCGGAAATGAATGACCTTCCCGCCAACGTTCAATTGCGCGAGACAAAGGATGTGCATCTCGACGATGTGCTGCCGCTCTACGTCGCCAACGATTGGTCGTCGGCTCGCAAGCCGCAACAACTGATCGACGGCCTGCGCAACTCACATACGCTGCTCACCGCTTGGCGCGATGAACGCATGATCGGCCTGTGCAATGCACTCAGCGACGGCCATTTGGTCGTCTACTACCCGCACGCCGTAGTCATGCCCGAATTCCAGCGGCTGGGCGTCGGTTCGGCGATGATGAACCGCATGATGGAGATCTATCAGGGGTTTCACCAACACGTCCTGGTCGCCGACGGCGATGCGGTTGCGTTTTACGAAAAATGCGGTTTTGTCCGCGCGGGACGCACGGAGCCGATGTGGATCTACGACGGCGCCGACCATTGACGAGCGGCGACCAAGCAGATGACGAAAGGGAAATCAGATGAGTTCCGTTTCCAGCGAACAACTCGCCGCCGCGATTCTCACGACACTCGACGAGCGGCTGTCCTACTCGACGAAGAAGATCGCGCACTGCGCCGATCAGTTGTCCGAGCAACAGTTCTGGTGGCAGCCCGGAGAAGGGCAAAACAGCATCGCCAACCTCTGTCTTCACCTCGCTGGAAACCTGCGGCAATGGATCTTGTTGGGAGTCGGCGGCGAAGAGTCCGTTCGCGATCGGCCGGCTGAGTTCGCCGACCGTAGTCGACGCCCCAAATCAGAAATCATCGCTGAACTGACGACTGTCGTCGCCCGCGCTCAACAAGTTCTCAACTCAGATAGTTGCCGCGCCGACAAACTTGTCGGCCAGCGGTGCACTCAAGGGTTCGACGTCACCGTCGTGCAAGCCGTCAATGAAGCGGTCAGCCACTTTGTCGGGCACATGCACCAAATCGTCTTGCTCACCAGGTTTCAACTGGGCGACCAATACCAGTTTCACTGGGAGCCGTCGACACCCGCCGAACGCTCCGCCGGCTGACCCAGCCGAAACTGACCGCTCAGTTTCTGAGTGTCCCCTTGACCTCGTTCAGGGCGGCTTGCAGCTTCTCGATGTCGCCGCTGCGATCGTTGACGGACCGCAACTTCTTGACCCAGGCGTCACCGAGTTTCACGGCCTCGCCGCCACGCCCGATCGACGGGTGAGCCAAACTGGGAATGGCGACGAGCAACACGCGCGAGCGGAACGTCAGAAACACCGCCGGTGTCTGGGGCTGTTGCAGCAGTTCATCAAAGATGGCGGTGGCTTCTTTGCGCCGCTTGAGTTTGTCGAGACAACGGGCTTGATAGAAACGGGCGTAGAGTCCGGCGACTCGGGTGCGGTACTTTCTATAGATCGACTCGTATCGCTGTACTGCCGTCTCTAGTTTCACGGTGTGAGTCTTTGAGGAGTCGGGCCACGTGCCGGCCGCTTCTTCGGCGACTGTGCCGCGCATTAATCCTGCTTGCAACAACGCCGTGCGCAGTTCGTTGCGGCGTTGGGTTGTTTTCACGTCGCTGCGGGGAACAAACTTGGGAAACTCGGTCAATGCCTTCCTCGTCTCACGTTCCCAGATCGTCAATGCCCGTTCGCTGCGATCGTACAAGTCGCGAGCTTCCTCGACGAACGAATCGGGCGCTCTGACTTCTTCGTCGAAGACAGCCCAACTCATTTGCGCTCGCTCGATGAGAGTCAGTGCGAACACCTCGCGCGCCGACAGGACGCGTTCGTGCGCGGGCTGCTTGACTAGAAACGAACGCGTCGATTCGGTGGCGTCCGCCAGCATCTTGAGCGCCTGGCGCTTGTCCTTTGAAGCTCTGGCTTGATCGCGGAGGAGGAGGGCTCTTTCGAGCGGAATCACCGCCTGGAAGTCGACGGGCGTCCGCCTGTTGTTTGCGGCGCGTTCGAGATACTCCAAAGCCTCGTCGAAAAACCGACGCTCGCGCAGCCCGGCCAGAAACTCGCGGGAAGGCTCCTCGGCCACGGCCGGACTGACGACCGCCAGCAACGACATCAGGACGAAAAGTCGCAATCGCATATCCGCCTCCCCGATGGTGGTGCGAAAAAAGAACGTCATCGCGGCAATAGAAGTGCTTCGCGGCGCGATCGGCCGGCTATTCCCCGGTGGGTCATCGTGGGGTCTTGCGATCAAACGAACCGCCTCCACGTTTTGGCGAACGTAGCTACAAAGCTCATCCCGCCGCATTAAAACCACTGACGGCCTGATCAACTAGCGATCCGTATCGATGTCGATGTCGGCAGGTGAGTCGACCGAGTCATCGGTGAATGGCGACCGATGCCGCCGCAGTCGCTGAGGGTCTCGCCACCGCACGTCGGTGACCAGCGCGCAAATGAACCCCACAAAAGCGGCCGAGTAGGCGGCTCCCACAACGGCCAATAACGTTTTCCCCAGCCACGAAAAAGTTGAGCCAAAATAGTGGAGCAACGACATGTCGACCGCCAACACGGCCGTCGCGATGAAGGCGGCCTGCAAAGTGTACTTGCGGTTTCGCGCCATTCTCCTCAACCCGCTGATGTCGGCGCCCTGGTGGAGGACGAACACGAACGCGGCGACAAAGAACCCCAGCAACGCCAACGCCAAGGCCAAGACAATCCAACGATCCATTACGCACCTTTGCTCGATTCGTCATAGCATATACGGCTGACCACGTATTAACGCGACCCATCGTCGAATTATTGCGGCGGTCCACTGTTTCTCGCCAGGCGGAGCCCGTTTGGGGGAGTCGCGCGTCCTTGGGAGGATCAGCGACGGATACTCGCATGTTCCGCACGGCGACATCGCCGCCGCACGTGATTTGGGGCCGTCGATCGAGTATCTTGCGAGTCTCACCTTGACCAGACCTGCTCGTGACGAGGCAACCACCGTGGGCAAAAGACATCTTCTCAATGTGTTCCTGGCTGCTGGGCTCTTATCGACAACCGCATCGACTCCGGCGATCGCCGCCGAATTGGGAATGGGACTGCGCGTCGGAGAAGTCAAGCAAGAATCGGCTATCGTCTGGACGCGCGTCACCGAGACGGCGGAGCGGAATTGGGACGGTTTTCGGGACCCGAAGAAGCGCGAGCCGCGAGTCCAAGAGTTCACACCGCCAACCGTCAAGGTCGCCGATCGCGACGGCAACATGGCCGGCGCCGCCGGTGAGGTCCGCTTGCTGTACGGCAATGGAAAGAGCCTTTCAGACGCCAAGACAACTCCGTGGGTCGCAGTCGAGGCGAAGAACGACTTCATTCACAAGTTCATTCTCAGAGATCTCCAAGCGGGTCGCAAATACTACATTCGCGTCGAGGCGCGTGACAGCGAAGACGCGCCTATCTCGGCGACGACCGACGGCAGTTTCGGGACGCCGGCCAAAGCCGACGATTGGCAAGACGTGTCGTTTGGCGTGGTGACGGGGCAATCGTACTGGGATCTGGATGATCGCCGCGGCTACCATTGCTATCCGGCGATGGCGAAGCTGAAGCTGGATTTCCTCGTGTTGACGGGCGACACAGTCTATCTGGACAGCGAGTCTCCGCGAGCGCGGACGGTCGAGTTGGCTCGCTACCACTGGCGGCGTATGTACACGTTGCCGCGGATCATCGACTTTCACCGCCACACGCCCGGCTACTGGGAAGTCGACGATCACGATACATACGTGAACGATGGCTGGCCGACGATTAACGCCAAGTGGATGCAGCCGCTGACGTACAAGCAGGGCGCGAAGATCTTTCGCGAGCAGAATCCCGCGCCGGAGGTGACGTACCGCACGATTCGCTGGGGACAGGGGCTGCAAGTTTGGCTTGTCGAAGGCCGCGATTATCGCTCACCCAACACGATGGCGGACGGGCCGCGGAAGTCGATCTGGGGCAAAGAGCAGATGGCGTGGTTGAAACGCACCGTTTTGGCGAGCGACGCCAAGTTCCGCGTCCTGATCAGTCCTACGCCGATCGTCGGCCCGGATCGCAGCAACAAGCGCGACAATCACGCCAACGAAGCGTTTGCTCACGAGGGCAACCACTTCCGGCAATGGACCGCCGACAACAAACTCGACAACTTCTTCGTCTGCTGCGGAGATCGCCACTGGCAGTATTATTCGATCGATCCCAAGACGAAACTCCGCGAGTTTTCCTGCGGTCCGGTCAGCAACAAGCACGCCGGTGGATCGCCCGGCCACGATCCCAAGATTCAGCCATTCCATCGTCAAAAGGGAGGCGTCTTGACCGTCCACGTGACTCGCCGCGACGACGTGTCAAAAATCTCCTTCCATCACCGCGACGTCCATGGCGCAATTGTTCACACGATTGAGGCGACGACTGAGAAACTCCGCTGAATCACCGCTGAATCACCGCGACATCCGCTCCGCGATCAGCTTTCCGCGGCGTCGTCGAGCGGCCACCAAAAACAGACTGTTATCGAGAGGAGTTCCTTGATGAGCGACCAACTACCTCGGATCATCAGCCGGCCGCTGGAGTTTGAGAACGGGTGTGCAATCGGCGTGAGCAACCGGTGGTCGAAAGGTCAGTATTGCTCGATCCTGACCAAAGTCGGGATTGTCGGCTGTGGAATTTACGATGTCGCCACGGCGGGCGAATTCGGCCAGGCGATCGCCATCGCCAAGGGCACGCCAGCCAACCCGCTCGTCGATCCAGAAGACCTGTTCGACGCCAAGATCGTCAACGCCACGCCGCGCGCCAAGGAACTGGGCGTCGAGATCGGCATGACCGGCAAGCAGGCCGTCGAGTTACTGTTGGCGGCCGAGTGAAACCCGTCGCGCGGCCCCACATTACGCGTTCCCGTTCATCGCGTCGCCCTCCAGTCGTCCTCCTACTTGAGTCTCCGCCATGTTGAATCTCCGCACCTGTTTTCTGTCGGCGTTCGTTGTCTGGTCGGCAACGACGGCCGCCGCCGAGCCGATCGTGCGCATCGCCTCACCCTTGCCTCCACCCGCCTGGGCGCTTTTGCAACGTCAGCTGATCACCGCGAACGAAGACGCCTGCGAAGTATTCTTCAATCGCTACTTTGACGAGCGCGGTTGGTTGCTGTGTGTCGAGCGTTGGGGTGGGGACGATGGCCCCGACGACGCGATCGAGAACGTCAATGACTGGCCGATCCTGCACGCACTCGGCGCCTCGGACGAGATTCACAAGATGGCGGTGAAGGCGTGGGAGGGTCATCTGCGGCAGTATACTCTCGCCAAAACGACCGACGTTCCGTTTGCGCGAGACGGCATGTATTACAAAGAGTTTCCCGTCACGTTCGACTGGGTCCACAACGGAGAAGGACTGACCGTCTTCAACGTAATGGGACTTTCCGATCCGTACAGTCGATCCTTTCAGCGCCGGACGCGTCGTTTCGCCGGTTTCTACATGAACGAGGATCCCGGCGCGCGTAACTACGACGATCAGCACAAAATCATTCGCAGCCTGTTCAACGGCAGTCGAGGTCCTCTGCTCCGCAAAGCGACCGCTGTCGACTGGGCGGGCGATCCGATTGAAGTCAAGAATCGGTTTCGATTGGGTCACGGTGAGGAGAGCTACGAACAGATGCTCGCCCACTTCAAAGACTACAACGACATCGTCGGCGACCACCCACAGAACATGCTGGCCACGTCGCTCGCCCTAAACGCGTATATGTTGAGTGGCGAGAACAAGTATCGCGATTGGTTGCTGGGATACGTCGAGGCGTGGCGGCGGAGGACGATCGAGAACGGCGGCGTCATCCCCACCAATATCGGTCTCGATGGAAAGATTGGCGGAGCCACAAACGGCAAGTGGTACGGCGGCGTCTACGGTTGGGCATTTAGCGTCGAGGTGCCGCAAGACGGCACGTTGGCTCATCGAAACACCCACGCGCTGGGATTCACCGGATTCATGAACGCCTACATGCTCACCGGTGACGATCGGTTTCTCGACGTGTGGCGAAAACAGATCGATGTCGTCAACTCCAAGAAACAGGTCCGCGGCGGCGTCAGTGTTTACCCGCGGATGTTCGGAGACGACGGTTGGTACAACTTCTCGCCCGCCAAGTACGCGACCAATACGATGGAGATCTACTACCTGTCTTGCCGAGCCGACGACCGCAAGCGGATTTCGCACCCTTGGCTCGACTACCTGGACGGCGGCAACCCGGGCTATCCCGAGCGAGCGTTGCGCGGGGACCTGGAACGGATCCGCCGGCGCGTGCAGCAAATCTACGCCGACGAAACGACACCCGATACGCGGTTGGCCGACGACCCGATGCATTTGAATCCGGCCAGCGTGTCGGCGCTTCTCCATTTGATGTGTGGCGGCATCCATCCCAAGCACCAGGGCAACGTCCTCCACGCCCGGTTGCGGTACTTTGATCCCGTCGCGCGCCGAGCGGGAATCCCTCGTGATGTGGCCGCACTGGTCAGCAAGATGACGCCTGATTCAGTCACCGTCACGCTGGTCAATACGAACCAGATCGAAGCTCGCCAGGTCGTCGTGCAAGCGGGCGCATACGGCGAACACCAGTTGCGAGCGATCTCGGCCACCGGTGGGCGACCGCCACTGAACGTCACGGGCGATTACGTGACGGTGCAGTTGGATCCGGGAGCCGGTGGGACCTTCACGATCTCGATGGATCGTTACTCGCGTCCCCCAACGATGGCGTTTCCTTGGGACCGAGCTCAAGGGCCGGCTGCGCTGCGCTCCGATCGACCTTGAACAAATCGGGACGGAGCCGCTAGTGGCCGTCCCGAACAGACGAGCTATAATCGAGCGGACACGTCCTGGCTGAGGAACCCCCTTGGAGCCCTGCTCCATCTAGACCGCAGAGCAATTGCGACATGCGCCGCTCCTCCCTCAGGCTCCTCTTTTGGGCTCCCGCCATTCTGATCCCGCTGGTCAATCTGGTGACTTCGCTCTTCACCGGTGTCTACGAACTCTACTCGTTGATCGGTGTCGATTCACCGACCGACCTGATGGAAATGATCGCCGTTATCCTCTGCGCCTTTTTTCTGCCGGCGGCTCCATTTGCTTTCTTGGCGCTGATCTGCGACAAGCGTCGCGCCACTGGCGTGCCGTTATTCAGCAGGAAAGCCCTGATCGGGGCTTGGATCGGCGCGTTGTTGTCCGTCGGCGGCTCGTGGGCGTTGATCTGGGTCATGATCTGGATCATTGATGACGCCGGGGCCGGCCTCGGATACTGGGGCGTGCTCTGCTCGATGCTATTCTACGTCCCGCTGATCATGCTCTTTGGTTGGAGCGTCGGTGAGAAACTGGATCAGCAGCCTGCGGTCGGCAAGTCGAGTTGAGCGAAGTCTCATGTACGATGGGCTTCCAGCCCGTCGAGAGCGGGTAGCCTGAGAGGCGACGACGGATTCGCGCTCAGCGCGGACCAGAATCGGTGCGCTATGTTGAATGGAACGCCCATTGTCGCGACTTTGTCGCGAAGTCCTGCCCCGTACGATGGCCTTCCAGGCCGTCGAGAGCGGGTTGGCCCCGAGAGCCGACGACGGATTCGTGCTCAGCGCGGATTAGAATCCCCGCGCTGTGTTGAATGGAACGCCCATTGTCGCGACTTCGTCGCGAAGTCCTGCCCGGCAGGCAGGACCTACCAGGTGGACCAGAATCGCCGCGCTGTGTTGAATGGAACGTCCATTGTCGCGACTTCGTCGCGAAGTCCTGCCCGGCAGGCAGGACCTACCAGGTGGACCAGAATCCCCGCGCTGGGTTGAGTGGAACGCCCATTGTCGCGACTTCGTCGCGAAGTCCTGCCCGGCAGGCAGGACCTACTATGTACGATGGCCTTCCAGGCCGTCGA
>JASMLW010000381.1 GCA_030748485.1 Pirellulaceae bacterium | reverse complement strand
GACGATGCAAGCCGAGTTGGGCTTCGACGACAAGCAGATGGGCTGGATCCTGGCGAGTTTTTCGCTCGGGTATCTGTTCTTTCAAGTGCCCGGCGGCATGCTGGGAAATCGGTTCGGCACCAGGTTCGCATTCGCGTTTGTCAGCGCCTTTTGGTCGCTCTGCAATGTCTGGTCGGGCGCGGTCAGCGGGTTCGTTTTGTTATGGGCCTCGCGGTTTGGTTTAGGCGCGCTGCAAGCTGGTTTGACGCCGCTGTCGGCAAAGATCCTGAAGGACTGGATTCCTCACAAGAACCACGGAATCAGCAGCGCCGCCATTGGAGCCTGCATGTCGATCGGCGGAGCGTTTACGCTCTTGATGACTGGCGAGCTGCTGCAGCGTGGCTACGGCTGGCGCGGCATCTTCTATGCCTACTCGCTCGTCGGCATCGCCTGGTCGCTCGTCTTCTACGCGTTCTTTCGCACGTTCCCGAAGGACCACGCCCGCGTAAACGAGGCCGAGTTGGCGCTGATCGCGGGAACGCGGAAACCGGAGCAGGCAGCTCCGACGACACATGTCGATCAGCAAAAGAGCGAAGACAAAGACGAGTCGTCGCCCAGTGTCTGGCTGATGTTCCAGAGCCTCAGCATGTGGAGTTTGTGCGTGACGGCGTTCTTCCGCGCCGCCGGCTACGCGTTCTTCGTGACGTGGTTCTTCGCGTTTCTCGAATACGTCTACGGCATCGAGAAGGACGAAGCCGGCTTGCTCACCAGCCTGCCGCTATTAGCGGTTGTTGTCGGATCGCTCTCCGGCGGTGTCATCGTTGATCTGTTGCTCCGCGCGACCGGCAGCAAACGACTGAGCCGCAGCGGCACGGGGTTGGTCGCGCTGACGATTTGCGGAACGCTGACGTTGGCGTCCGCCTGGACGTCGACGGCCGCTCAGCTGTCGGTCGTGATGGCGCTCGGCGCGTTGTTCTCGGGAATCGCGAGCCCCGCATCTTGGGCGACCACGATTGACCTGGGCGGCAAACACACGGCCATCGTGATGGGAACGATGAACATGGCTGGGTGCGTCGCCGGAGTGATTCTGCCCATCACTCTCGGAACATGGTTCGATGCGATCAAGGAGTCGGGCGGCAGTTGGGCGCCCGTTATCTATGTGCACGCCGGTTTCTATTTCGCCGCCGCCGCGTGTTGGCTGTTCATCAATCCGAATCGAACGATGTTTGAAGAAACATGATCATCACTGAAATCGAAGCGATCCCGATCAACGTTCCGCTGAAGCCGGGGCTGACGACGAAGACGTCGCACGGTGAGCACGTCGACTCGCCGTACGTCATTGTGCGAGTGCATGCGGATTCGGGCCTGGTCGGTTTGGGAGAAGCAACCGTCGCTCCCCGATGGAGCGGCGAGACGAGTCCCGGTTGCGTGGCGGCGATCGAGGGGCTGATCGCACCCGCACTTGTCGGAGAAGATCCAACGCAAGTGAATCGCTTGCGGAGCAAAATGGATGGCGTCATCCGGCTCAATCCGTTCACCAAGGCGGCAGTGGAAATGGCTTTGTGGGACTTGACCGGAAAGGCCGTCGGCGTCCCCGTGTATCAGCTTCTCGGTGGAAAGGTGCGAGACCAGTTGCCGGTCAAGATGGTGATCGGCGCATTCGACGTCCCAAAGGCTGTTGAGCTGGCCAGTCAATTCCTCGACATGGGCGCGACGTGCTTGAAAGTCAAGGTCGGGCTCGATCCGGAACAAGACCTGCAGCGAGTGCGGGCCGTCCGCGAGCTGGCGGGACCCAGCATTCCGATCGGCATTGACGCGAACTGCGGTTGGACCGTTCCGCAAGCGACCCAGATGCTGAACCAGTTGGCGGAGTTCGATATTCTGTTCGCGGAGCAACCGATTCCTACGGCCGATATCGACGAACTCGCGGAGTTGCGCCGCCGGACCAACATTCCCATCATGGCCGACGAGAGCATCTTCACACTCAGCGACGCCTGGCGTCTGACGTCCAACCGCGCGGTCGACGTTCTCAGTGTCTACCCCGGCAAGCACGGCGGCATCGCGGCGACTGTCGAGATCGCACACGCCGCCAAGTCGGCCGGCGTCGTCTGCTCGATGGGCAGCAATCTCGAGCTGGGGATCGGCACGGCCGCGATGCTGCACATTGGATGCGCGGTCTCGACCATTGCCAGCGAGCGGTACCCGGGCGACTTCATCGGACCGCACTACCACGAGGCGGACATGTTGAAGACGCCCCTGTCGTTGGGGCCGCCGTGCGCGCGCGTCTCCGACGCGCCGGGACTGGGCGTCGAGCTGGATGAAGAGCAGCTCGAGAAATATCGCGACCACAGCGGCGTGGCCAAGCGGATGGGCAGCAGCAGCGGAATCACGTTTGAAGGATAGCCATGCAACCAAGCGATGAGTTGCGAGCTCGACTGTGCAACGTCCACACCTACGTCGTCACGCCTTTCCGTAAGGACGACTTGCTCGCCGTTGACTTCGACGCCCTGCAAGACAACCTGTCGTTCCTTGTCGCCAGTGGCGTGCGAGTTGTCGCGATTGGCGGCGGAACGGGCGAATTCGAAGCGCTGACTCCCCACGAGCACGTCGAGCTAACACGGGTCGCGATCGAAACGGTTGGCCAAGAAGCGGCGGTCATCGCGACAGTTCCCGGCAACATTGCAATCGCCAAGGAACTGCTCGTCGAATACGAACGGCTGGGCGTCGAAACGGTGCTCGGAATGCCACCGCTGACCCGCGGTCGCGTCCCGGCCGACTTAACGGGCGTCGTCGAATACTATCGCCTGCTCTGCGCCGAGACGTCGTTGCCGGTCATGCCCTACAACACGCAGGGCTGGCCGGTTGAGATCTTCTGTCGGCTGGCGGAGATCGACGGCGTCGTCGGCGTCAAAGACCCCTGCCTGAATTCCCACGAAATGTTCAAAGCTATTCAACAACTCGGCGACCGATTCATCTGGATTGGAAACAAGCGGCACGATCCGGGCGTCGTCCATTTGCGCTACCAGATGGGAATGGAAGCCTTTACATCGGGCCAGTCCAACTTCTGGCCCGGCCCGGAGCTGGAACTCCACGCGGCCGCGATTCGAAAGGACTGGCCGCGAATGATTGAGTTGCAAGCTCAATGCGCGCCGCTGGAACGGCTGCGCATGTTGAGCGACGACGCGGCGATGGTCAAAGCCGCTATGGACATCGTCGGACTCAACGGCGGCCCCGTCCGACCTCCGCGCAACAACATCACAGTTGATGCTCGCCGCCAATTGGCAATGACGCTCGACGAACTCAACGCGCCGCGACGTTCTGCTGCCGAATAGTGTCTAATCCGGAGTCACCATGCTAGTCGTCGATGGACATCTCGACCTCGCGCTGAATGCGCTGCAGAACAACCGTGATCTGTTGCTCGACGCGTACACGATGCGCGTTCTCGAATCGAGTGCGCCCGGCAAGGGCAAAGCGAAAGGAACTGTGGCGTTGCCCGACATGCGACGCGGTCGAGTCGCACTCTGCTTCACGACGGTCTGCGCTCGCTGCACGGGAAGCGCCGCGGATCATATCGACTTCGGATCGCCGATGCAGGCGTACGGGATCGCCCAAGGTCAGCTCGCCTACTACAGGGCGTTAGAGCGCGAAGGGCACGTCCGCGTGATCACCGATAGCGAATCGCTCGACCGCCACATGGATCAGTGGCATCGTTGGGACTCTCAGCCCGTCGCGGATCCATTAAATACTCCGCCACTGGGATTGGTCGTCAGCATGGAGAGCGCCGATCCCGTCATGGCTCCCGAACAACTCGCCGAGTGGTGGGCGCAAGGGCTGCGGCTGATCGGTCCGGCCCATTTCGGTCCCGGACGATATGCGGGAGGCAACGGTACGAACCTCGGGCTGGGCGAGAACGGTCCTGAGTTGCTGACTGAGATGGAACGTCTCGGGATCATTCTCGACATGACGCATCTGTCGGACGAGTCGTTCTGGCAGGCTTTGGATCATTACGACGGGCGCGTCATTGCCAGCCACACGAATAGTCGGGGACTCGTTCCTCACCAGCGCGAATTTGACGACGCGCAGCTACGGGCGATTCTCGAGCGCGACGGCGTGATCGGCGTAACGCTCGGCAATTGGCAGCTGCTGCACGGCTGGATCGTGGGAGCAGAAAACGAGCATCTCGAAGTTACACTCGACCGGGCAGTCGACCACATCGACTACATTTGCCAACTGGCCGGCGACAGCAAGCACGTCGCCATCGGCAGCGACCTCGACGGAGGAGTTGGCACGGACGAGTTCCCGATCGATCTCGACACGATCGCAGACTTACAGCGATTCCAGCAACAACTCGACGCGCGGGGCTACTCGCGCGAGGCCGTCGCCGACGTCCTGCACGGCAACTGGACCGAGATGCTGCGGAGAAGTTGGCGTTCTTGATGTGTCGACTATTCGCTCGCTCTGCGACCGTCGCGCGTGATCTGTCTCGCTGTCTCATTCCGATCTTGGCGTAACGACAACGCGGCACTTTGTATTGGCTGTCTTCAACGCATCGGCGGAAAGTTCGTGACGCTCATCCAGATAGCACTCCTTGAGGCTCGCCAGTTTTGTAATAACACCAGCATCGGTGACATGCGTTCCGCGGAGATCCAACACTTGGAGATTGCGCAAGTCCGCCAGGCTTGAAACGTCGGCGACTTTCGACCTACCTAAATACAGTCGCTCCAGCGTGACGACGTTCTTTAATGGTTCAACATCCACGATGCGTGTTGCGCGCGCATGAAGCTCGCGCAGGCTGGGGTGATCTCGAAGTGGTTCAACACTGGAGATCGACGACAACGACATGTCGAATCTTTGAAGATTGTACAGCCCCTCAAGTGCAGTGATATCTGTGACGGGGGGCACCGTTCAAGTTGAGATAAGTTAGCTCGACGAGTGAGCTTATCCCCGAAATGTCCGTCAGCGTTTCGCTGGGAGCGTCGAGTCTTTGCAACTCGGTGCATTCAGACAGAAAATCCAAGTTGCGAGCATTCACACCTCTCATGCTCAACGCCCGCAAGTTCGTCAGGTGTTGAAACACCTGAAAGCCTCCGATGGGGCAGCTATCGATGGACAACTCGCGAAGGTCGTGATGCTTTTTTAAAGGTCCAATGTCCGTGATCTGCAAATCGGTGATATCCAGCGTCTTCAACGAATCGATCTTCTCAAGCAAACTGACGTCTGTGATCTTCGTGAATCGCAAGTCGAGATGCTCAACGTCCGGCAAGCGAATCAACGCTTGCCAGCTTTCGTCCGATTCTCTAATAAACCGCATTGGCGGGAACTTGATCGCGACAAATTCGTCGAACTGATGATTCAACTCCACGCGGCGAACGCGCCGCCAATAGTCTGGCCCAACGCGTCGCAACAACCAGTTCGGCTCTTCCTCCGTACCCGATCTGAACGCGCCCGTGATGGGATCGACCTGATAGTCATATCCAACCTTCCCGCCATTGCGAGTGATCATTTCGATCAGGTCTCGCTGTCGATCTGCTCGCGACTTCCAAGCGACCGGCACTGCGCAAATGGCCACGAGGACCAATAGCGATCGGAGGCCGATTTGAAACCAGCGTCGTTTCCTATTCTCAGGCATAGCCGTATCATACACGAGTCGTTTCGACACCTTCGGTTGAGTGATCGACTCACCGAAATCAACTGAAAACGATCGCCGACCCCGACGATCCCTAGGGAGCCCCGACGATGCGTCTTGTAATCTCAGCGACGGTGGTTGCCTTCCTTTCACTTGTCACTTCGCCCGGCCATGCGCAGCGAACCAAGGCCAAGGCTCCAACGGCCAACAAGCACTACGTCAAGCGCACGTTCACGGTCTCAGGCGGAACGGCGATCAACTACTGGCTGATGTCTCCAGAGAAAGTAAAAGAAGGCGCAAAGTACCCTCTCGTTCTGGCGCTTCACGGCCGCGGCGGCAGCACGACGGCCGCTACGCAACTGGGTTCGGACCAGCTGCGAAAACAATTCCCATGTTTCGTGATGGCGCCGGCGGTTGAGTCGAGAGCGGCCAATTGGGCGTCGCCGGCTGGAATCAAGAAAAAGAGTCGCAAAGCGATGCTACCCGTCGCCCTCACCGCCATGGATGCACTGATCAAACAAAGTCCCATTGACCCCAATCGAGTCTATGTGACCGGCCAGTCGATGGGTGGCGTGGGGACTTTTGGAGCCATGGCGCTTCGCCCCGACGCCTTTGCAGCCGCCATTCCCGTCGCCGGTGGATGGAACCCCAAGGATGCGGACAAGATCAAGCACATCGCGATCTGGGTGTTCCATGGCGACCAGGATAAGACCGTTCCAACGGACTACAGTCGAGCCATGGTCGATGCGCTCAAGAAGGCCGGAGGCTCACCCAAGTACACCGAATATGAGGGCGTGGGACATAACAGCTGGTCCAGAACTTATGCCGCGTCTGAGACTTGGAAGTGGCTGTTCCAACAGAAACTCGCACGTTAGGCAGGCGTCATTTTCCCACCGGAAAGTCTGCTGCGAATCGCTTGAAGAGATCCTGCGGCTTTCCCGCCGCCAAATAGAGCCGCCCGCGAACGGTCCGTTCTTCGCCCGGCTTGAGCTGGTGACCGAAGAAGGGGTCGGCGTGGTAGCAGCCGTTGCCGGCGCTCGAAAAGATGGAGTGCGCCCGCTCGAAGGCGAGACCCAGCGAGTGCGTGCCAGCGCGGTTCTCAACAATCACCAACGGCGCTCGCGCCTTCGTCTTCGAAGCGGGGTGAGCCGCGTGCAGCGGCGGGATGAAACCAGCCGATCCTCGGTCACCCGTTACTAGATACATCGTCTCGCTGGGATCTCCCGTCTCCGCCAACGTCACGAGCCGCTTGCCGTCAAACAGATAGGTTCGATCGAGGTCTCGATTGAGCAGCGACGGCGCCTCAAATGCCACTGGGCAGAAGTACCAATCGACCCATGGCATGACTCGCTTCGTGTCGTTGCGAATCTTCATGTTGATGTCGATGTAGTCCGCCGCGGCCTTCAGTCTTATCGAAAACTGTCCCTTCCCGGGTAACTTGCAACTGGCGCTCAACTCGTCGGGCGTCTTTTGCGTGTTCCATTCAAAGGCCGTGTGCTTGTAACCACGGCCGCGGCCGTCCTGCTCCTGTGTCGGAAAATGATCGTCGTAGAAATAGGCGGCGTCATAGCCGACGATTTCGGACGTTCGCAGGATCAACCGCTCTCCCTTCTCCAACCACGGGACGCGTACGTCGACGCACAAGCCGTCATCGTGCGGACAGGCGTATTTACTGCGATGTTCAGCGTACGGACCGCCCCACTTGTACGCCCGCAGCTCGATCTGTTCCACAGGATCAGGGACCGGTCGTTTTACACTCGCCGCTGTGTCCTTACTCGCCGCATTCTCCCGCAAGCCGCGAAACTCAAATCCATACAGGAAACTACGCTTCAGGAAAAACCGCGCCTGCCGAGCATCCTTCGGCGCGACGTCGCCGCCCTTCCATTTGATCTGCACTTCCGGATGATCACCGCGGATCGGCCGACAGTCTTCTCTTGCGAATCCGGGGATCGCATTGCCGTCTGCGTCGAGCAGTTCGACCTCCAGTTTGCCATCGTTGTAGCGTTGGGGCGTGGGCCGCTTTTCTCCGCGAGTTCGCACGTTGACCCAGAGCTGGCCGCCAGCCAGTGCTCTTGCCTTCGTCGTGGCCGCGCCGACGGTTGGCCCACCGGCCGCCGAAACCAGCGCGTACATTCGATCGAACCGCCAGGACGCTCGGCACAGCGCCGAGTTAAACGGGATGAAGTGCGCCCCTTGACTGATAATCCGCTCCTGGTGATTGACATCGACGGCAGGCGCGCGCGAGTCGATCAGCTGTCGATGAGGTCCTTCGCAGCCGCCAAAGTACACGTACAGCCGGTCGTCCTGAACGATCAGGTTTTGACTCTGCCAGATCATCCCGCCGCCCCAGTCTCCCAGTGGCGGATTGTCGAGACAGGGAACTCGGTCCGGATACCACCAGCGACGGCTGTCGCGCGAAGCCGCCATCCGCAGATAGAAGACTTGTGTGATCGGGTTGTAGACCGTGATCAGGCCGACGTAGCCGCCTTTCACTTTCGTGGGAACGCATTCCTGGTACTGCGTGTCGCGGTGGTCCCGCTCGTCACCGGTCAGGATCATCGCCTTATCCTGCTCCCACTTCTGACCGTCGCGGCTGACCGCTCGCATCACTGTGCGCCGCGCCGTGTCTTCCCAGACAGGAACGTGGTCCGTCGGCTGGCGACGCCCTCCCAAACGGTAGTAGCAAATGTAACCGTCACCTGTGAGACTCCGCTGGACCATTCCTAAATCACCGGTCATCGGTCCTTTGACTTTGCCGAGCGGCTCCCATTTACGACCGTCTTTCGATCGGTAGCGGTAGAAACCGTTTCCTTGAGGCGGAGTCCCGTGACCCGGATGTCCCCACGCTTCACGCAAGACGAACATCAGGTAGGGCCACTCTTTGTTTTTGGGGTCGATGAAGATGGATGGATAAGCGGCGACTCCGTTCTTGAGGCTGAACAAAATGTTGGTCTGTTTGTGTTCGTCATACGCGTGAAGGTTCAGCTCGGGGCGCATCCAGTTCACTCCGTCGTCGCTCTCGTACAGACAGAGCACACGGTAGGCGTGGTTCTCGGACATCCACGGACGCTTCGGATCCACGCCGTGGAACTTGGGAGGAGTGCCGACCAGATAGGCTTTCCACTTCCCGTCGATAGGATCTTTGAAAACCGATCCATGAATGCCAACGCCGCCGCCATCCCATGGAGTGGCCCCTTCTATCAACGGGTTGTTCTTCTTGTCCAGCTCGCCGCGTTCGACTCGCCACTGCACGAGGTGCATGTCGCTAAAGTCGTCGGGCATGAGCAGCGGCATCCTCACGTCCGTCGGCGTATCGGCGGCTTGGAGCCCGGGAGCTTGCGCGCGCAAAACTGCCGGCCCCAAGACCAGAAGGAAGACGACCAGCGGCAGGCAGAGCTTTGCGATCCGCGTCCAAATCATGAATCGATCCTCGTCGACGGTGATTTCTCTCGACCAAAACAGACATATGATACTCATCAGTGAGACTCGGACGCGCATCACTTGCTGTCAGCTACTTCCCCAACGCGTTTCAACTCAAACGATCGGTCTCCCCAGTTCCACGACATTTTGTGTAGATGGGATTCGCCAGAGTTCCCGGTTTCAGTTCAATCGTCAGCCGCAATTCTGAGCCGGACTTCTGGCGAAGTCCACTACGTAGATGACTTGGCTGTGGACTCGGGAATTCTGGCGAATTCCACGCGCTTTCAATTCGGAAGAAACTTGGGGAAGTACTTCGCTCATTCACCATTTCTCAACGGGCGGACCTTGCGATGCAGAACAGATGCTGGTTGCTTCGCAGGTAAATGGCCTCGCCGACGATGGCGGGCGACGCATAGAACTTCTCGTCCAGCTCGTTGATTGCCAACACTTTGACTTGCCGGCCGCGTTGCAACACGACCGTTTTGCCCTCCTCGCTCAGCAGGTAGATGCGGTCCGCCGCGCCGACTGGCGATGCGCTGAAGTTCAGAATCCCCGGCAAGCGGTGCTTCAGATAATGACGTTCACCATCCGTCGCGCCGAGGCAGGAGAAGAAGCTGCGATCCTCCAACAGATAGAGTTCGTCGCCCCAAAGCATCGGGCAAGGTACGTAGGGAGTTCCGCGGCCGAGCGACCAGACGACGTTCTCGCTGTCGGTCAGATCGCCGCGTTGGCCGAGTTTGATGGCGTGGAGCGTATCCTTCCGCCAACCGCTGGTGGCGAACGCCAGGCCGTGACCGATGGCCGGCATGGGAATCGCGCCCAGACTCTGACCGCCGCATTCCCAAAGCAAATCGCCGGTGGCGAAGTCGTACGATCGAACTTTCGCTCCGTTGAGAATCACCTGTCGACGGCCGGCGTGAGTGAAGATCCGCGGTGTCGTCCAGTTCGACACCTCGTCGCGGTCCTGCCTCCAGATTTCTTCTCCCGTTCTCTTGTCGAGCGCCGCCACGTACGACTGCAACTCATGATCGACGACGATGATGAGTCTGTCGCCGAAGAGCGCCGGCGAGCTGCCCTCACCCAGTCCAGCTTCCTTCGCCTGGCGCTTGGGAGCATGTTTCCAAACCGGACGGCCATCGAAGTCGAAGCAGTAGAGCCCGTAGGAACCAAAGTAGGCGTAGACATGCTTGCCGTCAGTCACAACGGACTGTGAAGCAAATCCGGCCTTGAGGTGATGTCCTTGGTGCGGCATCGCTTCGAGAACGGTCTGGCTCCACAGCGGCTTACCGGAAGTCCGGTCGATACAAACGACTGCGAATCTCTGCGGTTTCCACCTCACCACCGACTCGTCGGGATTGACCTCAACGTTCGGCGTACCCGCCGGAATGACGTCGGGAACGGCAAGCTTCTTGTCGAGCGGAATTGCCGTCTGCAAGAAGATCCGGTCGCCCCAGACGATGGGCGTCCCGTGCCCCTTACCCTCGATCGGCGTCTTCCATCGGACGTTCTTTGTCTTGCCCCAGACGGTCGGAGGATCCGCCTGCGACGCGACGCCGTTCCACGTCGGGCCCCGCCACTGCGGCCAGTACTTCGAGGCCAGATTCCCTTCGTCGCCCGCCGTGAGACGTGTGGTAGGCGTCACTGTCATGACGACC
>JASMLW010000380.1 GCA_030748485.1 Pirellulaceae bacterium | reverse complement strand
GCGCGATGCTTGTGACCACGCATTGCGCCGTAGGAGATGTCTAGCTCCAGGCACACCTCCTTGTCGGAGAATCCATCAAAAAACTTAAGATGGACAATTCGCTGTTGGATTTCGTGCGCCAGTTCCCTGATGGCCTGCCTCACCAGTGCTCCACATTCGGCCGAACACACAATACGACTGGGCGTTTCGCTCTCACTCTTCACGCAGTCAATGACGTTCAACAGTCTCCCTTCCACGTCCTGCTGGCGCCTTAAGGTCCGGTTGAGATCGCGTTTTTTTGTCAAGCATCTGCGAGTCTGTTGAATGATGCACCGATCAGCCATCGTGATCAGCAATGCGATGACCGATAGCTCCGGAATCAAGTATCCGCATTGAACAAACCTGACGCAGACCTCTGCAAAAATATCTTCGCCGTCCATCCAATCATGAAACTCGCGTTTGTTCCGCCAGTGCGCTTCTATGTAATTGCGCAGTCCCAGTTGATGCATGCATATCAACTCGCCTTTGGCGCGTTGGTCGCCCTCATTCGCCCGCCGAATTAGTTCCTGCTCTGTCATCGCGCGTGCTCCGTTGTGTTGAGCGTCCAACTCGTAGCGAAGATGAAAGTCATTGTTCCGCAATAACGAACACTCGGCAAGTCAAATCCGACCTGCCCAATGACGCATCGTCAGCTCCCGGAACGCGCGGAAAAAAACACGGAAAATTTTCGGAAAATTTGCGCGCGCGGCTGTGCTGAATTGCGATCTCCAAATAGCACTACAAAAAAACCTGCGATGGGGAAGCCATGAATCCCGAGTTCCCGCCACACACGCCGCAGTTTCCCGCCACGCCGACTTTGCCGCTGGAGGACGACGGTTTTGGTACGGTCTGGATCAAGGATGAAAGCGTGAATCGCTGGAGCGGCACACATAAGGATCGGATGGCTTGGGAGGTCGTTGCCTCCTATCACAACCTCTTCAACGCCGCAGAGGACGGACGCATCGAAGTAGCGGAGGCGCATCCCGCGTTCTCGCTCATCTCGTCCGGTTCCGCGGCCATCTCCATCGGGCGAATGTTGCGCGACTTCAAATGCCCAAACTCAAGGTGCTGAGCGACATCACACTAAAACAGAGAAATCCTCGGCTCTGCCGCGCCGTTCAAGAGTCGCACTGCACCGTCTACTTCGCTGACTTGCGCGAGTACTTCCCTTCTCCCCTGGTGTTGGAGGCGACAAACAACCCGGATGGATTTGATCTCACGGAGTTTCAAGACACGACCCGCGAAATCGTCGCCTACGACTGGCTCTGTCGAGAAATCCTCTGTCAGACGCCCGACTACATCTTCTTGCCGTACGGCTCGGGCAAGCTGTTTAGCGAGATTCTGCATATGCTCCAATCGATTCAATCGGTCGACACGACCCTCGACCCCATCCGATTGAGCACTTCCAAGAGGCGAGAACTTCGCTGGTGTCGAGTGCTCGGTGCGACCACCAAAGATCCAGACTCGCCCGCCGACAAACTGTTCGCACGCCATCGGCCCCAACGACAGCGGCACGACCTTCAGTTGCGTTACTACAAGAGTTCCGGATTCTGCGGCAACGAATCGAACATTGAGCACATCTGCGAGGAGTCGCTCGGCGAGGCTCACCGCATGCTGAACGCCGCCGGTGTCGACAGCGAACATTCGGGCTCCGCTAGGCTGGCGTTGTTCTTGGAGAAACGAGACCGTATTTCGCGATGGCCAGCGCCAAGGTCGTTGCCGATCCCGCGTCGTTGTCGGTCAAGACGATTCAAGGTTATTACGATTTCCCGCGCGACGCGGAACTGCGAGTTGGTGACGAAGTTGTCGAGTTCGCCGCCGGCGATGTGCTGCAGTGGCTGGAGACGAGGCGGTTCGGAGCCGATCAAATCACCGATCTGCTCGCCCAATACGACCTAGTATCTGTCGCCGACGTTCAATTCCTGGGACACGCGCTGCACTTGTGCCAAGCAGCTGAGTTCTCGGAATAGTTTCGCACACGGCGCGCGCCCTGCTAACGAACGACGCTTACGTAACAGCAGCCGACATGGTGACGCTGCGCACGTTGTGTGAATTGTCCGCGCTCTTTTGCTGAGCCCATCATGAATGCAAACACCACCAGCTACCAACTGGCAATCGTTGGAGGCGGCCCCAACTGTCTCTACTCCCTCACCTGCCTGCTCGGCGTGGCTCGCCACCGCCGCATGGGCGAGTTGACGATTCACATTTTTGAAAGCTCCGGACTGTTCGGGGCCGGGCGAGTCCACAGTCCTCACCAGGCGCCGACGAATCGCCTCAATCGAGTCGCCTCGCAGATCACCTTCGCACCGGACGAATCCACCGGCTGGCGCTATCTACTGGAAAAGTCGGAGCGGCCCGATTTTCTGGAGTTTTGTGAGCAGAAGTTCGCGGAAACCAACCTCGTCGAATTCAATGTTCAAGCCACCGATTGGCCAAACCGCTGCGTGCACGGTCGAGCACTCGTCGAGATGTTCGAACGGGTCACCACCGCCCTCCGATCGCTGCCCAACATCTCGATACATCTGCATCCGTCGGCCGTGCGAGACATCGTGCCGGTGCGTTCGAGCTACCGTGTGCACGCCGACGATGAGAATGTGATTGTCGACCACGTCCTTTGTGTTACGGGGCACACTCACTACACGCCGCGACGCCGCTCACCCGAATGGGAATTCACCGAGTTTGCGAAGCGGAATCCGAATTCGGCGAAGTTCGTGAGTTCTCCCTACCCCGTCGAAGATTGCTTGTCGCCGGATGCGGTCGCGCCACAAGTGGCAGTGCCACACCCAGAGCGAGCTGCCGCTCGGTTCGACTTCGTCCGCTCCCGTGGGTCGCTGGAATCGCTTGAGCAAAATCCCGCATCGTCAACGCCACAAGTGGCAGTGGGCGTACTCGGGCAAGGTTTGACGGCGCAGGACGCCATCCTCCACATGACGGAAGGTCGCGGCGGACGTTTCTCTGAGTTGCCAGATGGTTCGCTCACGTATCACCCATCGGGCCGCGAACCGCAAATCATCGCTTTTTCGCGAGGCGGGCTGTTCGCTCGCGCTCGCGCTATCAACCAGAAGGGCAGCAGAGGGAGACCGTTGGAACACGGGCCGGTCTTTCTGACACACCGCAACATCGACCGCCTGCGGGAATCGCGCGGAGCGCTGGTCGAGCTGGATCACATCGGGCCGCGCCGACAACTCGACTTTGATCGGCACCTGGCTCCACTGTTGAAACTCGAAATGATGACCGTTTTTTACGGCGTCCGTTTCGGACCGCGGTTTCAGGAACTACTGGTCAGCGAATCGACCCCGGTGGTGGAGGCGTTTACGGACGGACGACTTGCCAGCCCGACTGAAGCTCAGATCCTCGCTCCAGCGGAGCGGCTGGCGGCCGCGGCGCGGGACTATCTGGCGGCGCCGGACGATGCGACACGAGCGACCGAGTTTGCCGACTTGCCCTGCGCCGAGATCGTCGCGTTCGATCAGCTGACTCTGGGTCACATCGACGAGTTCGATTGGGACGCGCTGGTCGCGCCCCTGGGCCGGAGCGATTGCTCTTCACCGGAGTGCTATACGCGAGCGCTGGTGGTGTATATGGAACGAGATCACGCCAGCGCGGCGCAAGGCAACTTGGCCAACGCCGAGAAGGCGGCGTGCGATTCGGTGTGGCGCGACTTGCGGCAGGTGCTGGCCTACGCCGTCGACTTCGGCGGGCTCACGCCCAGCTCACACCAATCCTTGGTGACGCACTGGATGCGGTTTCACAACGCCTGGGCCGATGGCGGTTGCCTGGAGGCGAATCGCAAGATTCTCGCGCTGATTCGACACGGCGTCGTCGACTGCTCAGCCGGTCCATCGGCCGCCGTCAGCGTGGACGAGCAGGAGCAGCGGTTCCGCATTCGGGGTCCGCGAACCGGTTTCGACAAACACGTCGATGTGTTGATCGACGCGAGAATTCCCCCTGTCGACGTCGAGCGCGACGTGTCGCCGCTGACACAGGCTTTGCTGCAGCGGGGATTGATCGCGCCGTGGGTCAATCGAGCCGCGGACGGTTCGCAGTTCGCGGCCGGCGGACTGCACGTATCGAAGCGGTTTGAAGCTATCAGCCGCGACGGTCGCGTTCAGCCGGACTTGACGTTTCTGGGGCCGATGACCGAGGGACTGCTCTTCTACCAACTCGGCCTCGCACGCCCCCAACAGAACAGCCACATTCTGAATGACGTCATCGCTTGGACGACGCACTTCCAACATCGCTTGGAAGCTCGCGGCGTTCTGGGGCCGAGCAAAGAGGAGATCTCCGGATGACGGCCAGCTGGACGCCGCCCGCACAGCCGGTTCGAGTCATCAAGATCGGCGGTAGCCTGATTACCGATCGCAGCCGGCGGGCCGCGTTCAAAGAGGATTGCGTCGATGCCTTTGCCGAAGCCCTTGCAGCGTTGCAGGCTGACGGCGAGTTGGACGATTTTGTCTTGATTCTCGGAGGCGGGTCGTTTGCGCACGACATCGTTCACGAGCATCAGATCAACCGACCCAATTGGCGCAACGTCAAGGACTTCTTTGAGCTGCCCGCCAGCCTCTACCGATTGCAAACGCTTGTTACCGAACGGCTGCGCCGCGCGGGCCTGCCCGGCGTGCCGCTGCAAACAACAAGCTGGCTCTGCTGGCCGGACGGAGACGGACACGTCACGTTCGCGCCGCCTCTGTTGGCGGCGATCGACAACCAGATCATTCCCGTACTGACCGGCGGCTGGGTCTTCGATCGACGACGACGCGTGCGGATTGTCAGCAGCGACTGGTTGCCGCTGGCGATTTGCGAGTCTCTGCCCATCCGAGATGTCACCGTGCTGACCGATCAGCCGGGCATTCGGGTGACGATGGAAAGTGAAGAGATTCATCGCGAAGTATCGGCGGACAACTTCGAGTTCGTTCGACGCTCATTGCGCAGCGCACAGCGCACCGACGTGACCGGCGCCATGCAAGGCAAGTTCGATTCGTTGCTTGAACTGGCTCGCCGCGGCGTTCGCTCCACGATTGGAAACGGGCGCAACATCAACGAATCAACGCTGCGAGATTTGCTCTCGGCGTCGCCGAGCGGCACTGTTTTTCTTCCTTGGCCCCATCATGAATGAGAGGTGTCATCATGCCCGCAACTCCCTGCCTGATCTGCGACGCGCCTGCGGATTCCGTCATTGCCGCGACGTCGCTCGCCGTCGCCGCGCATTACCCGAACGCGGTGACGCTCGGCCACTTTGTCGTCGGCGTCAAACGCCACGCCGCGACCTTCGCCGACGTCACGCCCGACGAGGCGGCCGCCGTCTTCTCGCTCGCCCAACAACTGGTGAGTTTGGGCGAGCAGATGCAGCCGCTCGAGAAACACTATCTGGCGGTGATCGGAGACGTCGACGCGCACTTCCACGTCCATTGTCTGCCCAAGCGCGTCGACGACGCCAAACTCGGGCCGTTCATCATGTCGCCAGCCGGATGGCGCGGAGCCTTAACCGTCTTGGACGCGCCCGACCACGAGTCGTTCGTCAATGACTTGCGCACGCGATTCCAAGAGGGAGGGAGTTGCTGATGACAAGCGCTTTCGATGACGAAGTGTTGACGGCCGCCAAGAGCTACTTTCGCTTTGTAAAACGACTTGTGGACGACGCGGTCGCTCAGCTCTCGGAACGGCAACTGCATTTCGCCCTCGACGGAGAGACGAATTGTATTGCGGTGAACATGAAGCACTTGGCGGCGACGTTTCGCTCGCGGTGGACGGACTTCTTGACGACCGATGGCGAAAAGCCCTGGCGCGATCGCGAGGACGAATTCACGGATTCGCTCGCCGGGCAGGACCTCGCCGCCGATTGGGAGGATGGCTGGAGCCGGCTGTTCGCAGCGCTTGATGAGCTGGACGGGTCACAGCTGACCGACCGGGTTGCGATCCGCAACCAGCCGCTCGCCGTTCATGAATCAATCGTTCGCTCGCTGGTTCACGCGAGCGTGCACGCGGGCCAGATCTTGCTGCTGGCCAAGCATCTTGCCGGCGAACCATGGCGTCCTGTGTGGACCGCCGCCACGCCACGCCAGTGACCCCGAGCCAAGCTCGTACGGAGAACGAACGAATGGATCCCATCGACGAACAGAGGGCGTACTACCGAGCGCGTGCTCCCGAATACGATCAGGCGTTTGAGCGGCGAGGCCGATACGACCGCGGCTCCGAAGCGAACGCCAAATGGTTTGCCGGCTTGGATGAGATTCGGGATGAACTTACCGCGTTCCGGCCGTTTGGCGACGTTCTGGAAATCGCCTGCGGAACGGGCAACTGGACCTCGCAATTGGCCCAACACGCGACGCGCGTCGTCGCGATGGACGGGTCGCCCGAAATGCTCCGCATCGCGAAGGCCAAAACGAGCGAGAAGAATGTCGAGTGGCTCGAGGCGAATGTGTTTGGATTTCAGCTTCCCCGCCGATTCGACGTAGTCTTCTTTGGGTTCTGGATCAGCCACGTTCCGGCGAGCCGGTTTGGGTCGTTCTGGGAGACAGTGCGAATCGCGCTCAAGCCGGACGGCCGCGTCTTCTTCTTCGATACGATGCCCAACGCGATGGGCGGAGCCGTCGGCCAACAGCCGCCGCGAACCGGCACGGACGATGAACAACGCGAACTGGACGACGGGCGTTCCTTCACGATCGTGAAGCGCTACTTCACGCCCGAGTCCATCGCAACTGAAATGTCGGCGGTCGGTTTCACCTGTGAAGCTCGCGCTGTCGACGATCACTTCCTGATTTGCAAATCAAAACCTCATTCTTCCTGAGGGTCAACCGGTGTCCACCTCCACCGCTGCGACCGTCGTCGTCAGTAAAAAGGGCGATTCTCTGTTTCGTTTGCGAGCGCCACTGTCCGTCTGTTTCGCCGTCACCAATCGCTGCAACTACCATTGCGGCCATTGCATGTCGGCGAGTTCGACGACGACCGATTGGGGGCTCGACGAAGACGGCGTTCGCTGCATCTTGCGAACACTCGCCCGCGGCGGCGTGTGCCGTGTCGACATCGTGGGCGGCGAGCCATTCATCCGCTCGGATCTAACCTCCATCCTGCAGTACGGATGCGAGTTGGATCTGCAACTCGTCGTCACCACCAACGGCAGCCTGCTCCAGCGGCGACATTGTGAACAGCTGGCCGACACCGGAGTCGCCATTCAGACGAGCATTGACGGTCCACAATCGATCAACGACCGACTGCGTGGAGCGGGTAGTTTCGACCACTCCGTGGCCGCCCTGCAACTTCTCCTCGAGTACGGCGTCGACCGTCGCATCTGTTGTACGCTGCAGCAGTGCAACCGCCACGTCGTCGCCGAGGTCAGCGACCTGGCTGTCGAGCTGCAGGTGAACAAGCTGTATTTCAACCTGGTTTGCGCCCGGGGACGCGCTGCGGCGAACCGCGAAGGAGTCTTGCCGCGCGAATCTGAAATTGCGGCGATCGAAAACGACGTTGCCGAAGTTCGCGCCATCTCATCTGAGCATTACGATCGGATCGACTTCAAGAAAGCGATTCGCGACGGCGTCTTCATCGATTGCCGCGGAAATCTCTTCTCACAACGGGAATCCAATTCAGGCGGCTCGAGCGAACGCGTCGGCAACGTCTTGCGCGACGACCTGGAAGAGATGTGGACAGCTTGCAGCGCCGACAACATCGTCCACCTGCTGCAGTTCCTCGACCATCCCCTGCTGTACAAGTAGCGCACTGCAGCCGGGCAACGGAATCGGCCGGCGCCGAGGCGCGCCTGAAGTCGACGTCAGTTGACACGCTCGCGTCACTTCGCCTAGAATCGGATAACATTGTCCATATATCTGCAATTCACAACAGGGAACTCTGGCGAATTCCACTACGGTCCAATCGGCGTGCGTGAACGCCGCCCCGCCGAATAGTTCCCCACCTCGTTCCCCGCCCTCCATCACTCCCAGCTGCTCTCGACCGAATGGAACGCCAGCAGGATGATCCGCGCTCATCGAAACCGACAGTCGGGAAGCTGCGCCCGTACTTGCCGCGGCTGTTGTTATGGGCGTCAGTTGGTTTGTGGGCGGGACCAGCCGAAGGACAGATCGCACTCGAGAAACCGCCGATCAATTACCTAAAAGCGACGGCAACCGACGCCGTCGCCCAGCTACAGAAGCGGATCGATGCAGGCGAAGTTGAACTCAAACACGATGCGCAGCACGGTTATTTGAAGTCGGTCTTAGAGCATCTCGACGTTTCAACCACATCGCAAACTCTCGTATTCTCGAAGACGAGTTTCCAGGTCCGACACATCTCTCCGCAGACGCCGCGCGCGGTCTACTTTGGCGACGACACCTACGTCGGCTGGGTCCAAGACGGGAGCCTACTGGAAATCTCGGTCGTCGATCCCAATCTGGTGACGAATTTCTATTCGTTGAGCCAGAAGAAGAACGACGCGCCGCGATTCACCCGCCATACACAACAATGCTTGCAATGCCACAGATCGAGAATGACGCGCGGCGTCCCCGGCCACGTCGTCCGCTCGGTCTATCCGGGCCTGGATGGAATTCCCATCTACAGTGCCGGAACGTATCTGAGCGACCACAGCAGCCCGCTCAAAGAACGCTGGGGAGGCTGGTACGTCACGGGTGAGCACGGCGGCCAGCGGCATTTGGGCAACTTGCTGGTTGGCGATCCAGACAACGCACGGCGCGTCGACACCGATCGCGGGGCAAATCTCGATGACCTTAGCAGCCTGTTCGACACGACGCCTTACTTGACCCCGCACAGCGACATCGTCGCGCTGATGGTGCTGGAACATCAGGTGAACATGCACAATCGCATCGGTCGCGCCAACTTCCTGGCTCGGATCGCGCTGAGCGATGAGCAGGCGATGAACCGAGCGCTCGATCGTCCCGCGAGTTCTCGGGCGGAATCGACGAGCCAGCGAATCAACTCAGCCGCCAAACCGGTTGTCGAGCATTTGCTGTTTTGCCAGGAGACCGAGTTGACCGCGCCGATCGTTGGGACGTCAGGTTTCACGCAAGAATTCGCCGACCGCGGTCCGCGCGACCGCCGAGGTCGATCGTTGTACGAACTCGATCTAAAGCGACGACTTTTCAAGTATCCGTGCAGTTATCTCATCTACTCAGAAGGTTTCGACAGCCTTCCTCAACTTGTCCAGGACCAGGTCTACCAGAAACTTTGGAACGTACTGACCGGTCTCGAAACGGGCGACGACTACAACCATCTTTCCTCCGCTGATCGAACAGCCATCCTCGAGATCCTACGGGATACAAAACGCGGGCTGCCCGATTACTGGAGATCCACCATTAATCAAACTCCCACTGACGGCGAGTAGGCCAGGAGCACACCGATGAACTTACAGGCGCTGATGACACTTACCTCGATCGCGCTGGTTGCCGGTGTCTTGTGCATCAGCGGAAACCTGTGTGCGGAGGCGGGCGACGACGCCAAGACCCCGCCAAACAAGAAGGAGGCTGCAACCGAACGATCAGACGAAGAGAAGTTGGTGACGGTCGCCATGGCTCGCGAGCGCGCGAAACTGACCCACGAGATCTACGCCGCCACACTCGACGTCATACATCATCGTTACTTTCTCAACGAACGTTCCACGATACCTGCCCGCGCCATGGAAGATGTCTTCAAGAGAATCGAGCGCGAATCGAAAATCACGGCCCGTTGGATTTCCGTCAACGCCAAGGCGATGAGTGTTACCCATAAGCCGAAGACGGAGTTTGAAAAAGACGCGGCTCGGACTCTCGGCCGAGGTAAAGCCGAGAAGATGGAGATCGTGGAAGACGGCTATTACCGCCGTGTCGGGACCATTCGCCTGACGTCCGCATGCGTCAGTTGTCATGTGGGATTTGGAGCTGATCCCAAGGTCGCCCGCTTCGCCGGATTGGTGATTAGTATTCCCGTCCGCGAAGAGTAATCGACAAGCGCGCGTAGGGTCCTTCCTTTGCGGCTCAGTTCTCCTTTGGCGTGGGATTGGATGGGGCTTGGGAAGTCTGTCGCAAATCGGATTCACCGACCTTCGCTTGCAACTCGTCGAGTTTCGCTTGCATCTCGACTTGAACCTTGTCAGCGGTGTACCGCGCGGCCATCGCCTGTTGCCTGGCCAATTGGACGTCCACCTCGACTCGTTTCGTCTCGAACCTCGCCTCTTCGACAAGCGCCCGTTCTAGTTCCAGCTGTTTCACCAAGTGAGCCCGGTCTCGCCACCAGCCGACCAGCAGACCTGTGATTGTGGTGACCACCAACAAGGAGGTGATGTTGAATTGCAACCAGCGGCTCGGCGGATTCATTGACTTGTCGTGCATGCTCGACCCCGCGCAGAAGCTGCCGACGTTTTTCGGCGTTGATTTCGTGCAGATCTGATCGGACGCGGTCTGTCAGTCAAATATCTAATTGGACAGTTTGCTCGCACGTGAAGATTCAAGACGTGAACGTCGCCGAGAGATCTTGACATAAACGCTGTCACTTTACTCTCTCCGGAGTGAACCGTCGAATCAGGGCCTAGAAACCGGCTGGAGTCATTTTCGGCGGCGCTTGCCGGAGCGGCGTCGCTGCGCTCCTGGATCCGGCCTACTCAGCTAAACTACGTCGTCATGACGTCCTCTTGGCGACGCGGTCACTGAATAGGTGAGCGCGGATGTGAAGTACTAGCGAACCTGGCCCGGTCACGACGATGGCGAACAATGGCGAACGATGGAGAATTCGCGAGAATTCACGCTGAGCGCGCACAAGTCCTCATCGCCCAAGCGAAGTGGGAACTAGCGGCGGAAGAGTTAGTCGAGGCGATTGCCGCAGGCGGTGAGAGTGCAGATCTGCACGCATACCTCGCGTGGTGTCTTGTCGAGATGCGAGATCGTGACGGCGCGTTGGAGGCGGCTCAGTCCGCGATTCGGTGTCAGCCGGACGACGCCGTTGGCTATCTGGCTCAAGCGGGGGCGCAACTCGCGATTGGTGATCTGTCCTCCGCGTCTACCGCAGTCGACCAAGCGATCGCGCTAGATCCCAATTCAGCTTTGGCATGGAGCATCAAATCGCAGGTGCTTCACCAACAAGGTCGCATTCACTCGGCGGTGGTCGCCGCCAGAAACGCCCATGAGTTAGATCCGCAGAACGCGCGGATCATCGATCGATATGCGCTGCTGTTGATCTGGACGCGCCGATTCGAGGAAGCCGAAGTTCTAATGAAGACGGCGTTCAATCTCGCCCCAAACGATCCCTATTCTCACCTTGTCCACGGTTGGTATATGACACGACGGGGTGAGACCGAGCGGGCGGCGAGCAGTTTCCAGGAGGCGATTCGTCTCGATCCACTCGACGACCAAACTCGCCTGGGCATGATCATGGCGTTGAAGTTGAGGCTGCCTTTGCTCCCGCATTTCTTCACAAGTTCCTCGCCTGTATTCGTCTTGGGTATCGCGGTCTTCGCTGTTGTGCTGTTCGGCCTGGTGTACAACCTCGAACAAGTGTTCAGCGGCGGCATCTACGAGTGGGAGGTCGGTGTCGTCTTGCCGACGGCAGGTGTCGTGATGGCTTGCCTGTTTTCTAATTCGTTGTCTGCGTATTCGGACCTCTGGCTGCTGGGGACGAAGTCGGGGCGGCTGTTGCTTCCTCGGCGTTCCGCCACTCGAGCGATCGTCGCGAGCGCCATGTCGACTATTGGTCTGATTTCTCTTGCTCTTATTCCTATCATGGGCGATTGGAAACCCTGGCTGCCGATCTTTACCGGGCTGCTCTTTTGGTCACAACTATATTCGTGGACAAGTCAGGACATCCGAAAGAGCAGCGAACACTTAGGCGCAGTCGGGCGACTGCCTTCGCCATCATGCTCGCCGTTGCAGTTGCATATGAAGTTCTGGGAAACGATTCAGCGCCGCGTGTTTGGCACGCCATTCTCGCCGCACAATGCGGGCATTTCGTTGCGGCGTTCGGACTCTTCGCCGGGCGATTGAGTAAACGATTGCGAGACAAGGAGCGAGTGAAAGGGGCGAAGATTTAGCTTGTACTGGACGCGGGTGACGACAGAGCGGCGGAATCGATGGGCCTCTCATGTTGGCGGGTACCACTATCACATGACGAACAGGGAATTCTGGCGAATTCCACTACGCGGGTGACGACAGAGCGGCGGAATCGATGGACCACTCATGTTGGCGGGTACCACTATCACATGACGAACAGGGAATTCTGGCGAATTCCACTACGCGGGTGACGACAGAGCGGCGGAATCGATGGACCTCTCATGTTTGCGGGTACCACTATCACATGACGAACAGGGAATTCTGGCGAATTCCACTACGCGGGTGACGACAGAGCGGCGGAATCGATGGACCACTCATGTCGGCGGTCTCATCGGTACCACTATCACATGACGAACAGGGAATTCTGGCGAATTCCACTACGTATGCGGGTGACGACAGAGCGGCGGTATCGATGAACCATTTTCGGCGGCGCTACTCAGCTGAACCTCAACGACGCAGAAAGGGAATCGCTCGTGCTTGCAGAAGTAAAAGAGCTCAGTTACGCGATCGTGTTGTGCGACGATATGGATCGCATGAAGGCTTTTTATCGAGACTTGTTTTCCTTTCCCATCGAACTGGAAACGGAAACGAGCTTGTCGTTTCGAGCGGGAGCCGCCGTTTCGCTGGCGTTGCGCAAACGTGAGCGTCATTACGACGGCCGCGGCGCCGGCCCGCGGTCGCCCGGCGTTCAACTGGCGTTTCGCGTGGCGGCGGATGAAGTGAGCAAGTGCCACGAACAACTGGTTGAAAAAGGCGTCACCATTTTGGATCCGCCCGCCGACCAGCCTCGCGGCCACCGCACGGTCTACTTCGCCGATCCGGAAGGCAACATCCTCGAAGTCTACGCGGAGATCTGATCGGGCTCCGGCACGGTGATCATTAGCCAGAGCAGACTGCCGACTCCGCTGATCGCACAGGCGAGAATGATCGATCCTTGCCAACCAAGTTGCTGGGCGATGATCGGGGTCAGGACGGGGGAAATCAGACCTCCCGCATTGCCGCCCGTGTTCATGAAGGCTCCGCAGAGCCCGCGCGATTTCCCGCCGATGTCGGTGGCTGTCGTCCAGAAAACGCCTTCGACCATTCCCGTGAAAGCCATCGAGGCGGAGAGGCAGGCGGCGACAGCGACGAGACTTTCCTGGTTGAGGGCGACAAATCCGCAGATCGCACCGCAACCCATACCGAACAGCGCGATAACTCGCCGGCCGACGGTTCGGCCAAACAGTTCACAAGCGAAGTCGGTGCCGCGGCCGCCGACCACCATGCCCGCTCCCATGGCGATCATGATCCAAAACGACGCCCACCGCGCGTCGACCTCGGGAACGTTCAACACCTCTTTGAAGTAGTAGCCCATCCAATAAAAGATCAGGTATTGGAAGTAGCTGTACGCCGCGTAGCTCAGCGTGATCAACCAGAGGCTCGATCGCCCGAACAGAGCCAAGATGTCTGACGATTCGGCCGGCTTTGCGTTCTCGGTCGCGCGCGGGTGCGGCAACGCGGGAACGGCCACCATTCTCCACATCAGGCCGTAGGCGATCAGCGCGCCGCCGCCGACTACAAACGCCCACTGCCACTGCAGTGCATCGATCAACCAACCGTACCCGGGATAGCAGCAGGCGATCCCGATGAGCGCTCCGGCGGTGATCACGCCGTTGGCGGTCGCGCGCCGTGGAGGCGGCATCGTGTCGGAGACGACGTGAGCAGCGCCAGGGTGAAGCGGCGCATTGCAGATTCCGGCGAGACCGCGAATGACGAGCATTCCGACCCATAGCTCAAGCGGGTCGCTGACGATCCAGCCCACCGCGCCCGTCAACGCGACGAAGGCTCCCATGGTCACGCCGTAGAGCGCCAAGGCTCTCCCCGCGCCGATGCGGTCGATCAACCAACCGGCGGGCAACATGGCGGTCGTGTACACGATGAGAAACGCGGTGTAGATCCACCCCATCGCCGTTGCGCTGATCCCGAGTTGCGGGATGAGCACCTCGTCGCCGGCCACGGAAATACCGACTCGATTGAAATGGCCGAGCGCGGCGAGCCCCATCGCCAGAATGACGATCAGCCAGCGGTTGGTTTGAGCCGCTTGACCATCGGGAGCAGTTTGTGGCGTCTCGTAGGGATTGTCTTTCATCAGCCGACCTATGGCGACTCAGTTGTTGCCGCATCGATGACCGACGTCTATTCGCCGGCTGTTTTCAGCCAGTCCGGTGGAGCCGATCATCCACGGCGCCCGTCGCGCTCGACCCACTTGTAGACGCGTTTTGCGTTGAGCGAACAGAACTTTCGCGTCACGTCGTCGCCCTTTCCAGATGCGTACTCCATCACGATGCGTTGCTGTGTCGCATAATCGGCGGCGGCTTCCGACGCGGGCCAGTCGCTGCCGTAGATGACGCGATCGTCGCCGAAAGCGTTCCAGACGACATCGATGTACGGCCGGTAGAAGTCCAAGTCCAAGGGAGCCTTCCTTCCGCCCCCCGCGGCGGCCCAGCAGAGCGCCGAGATCTTGCACGATACGTTGTCGTGTCTTGCCGCGGACCGGACGCCGTCAACCCACTCGCGGGGAGGGGCCTGCGACGTGATCTTCACGTTGCCAATGTGATTCAGCACGATCCTCAGATCGGGGAGGCGTTTGGCGAGTCGCGCGAGCTCGGCGGGCGTCTCCGGCCCGCCATTGACGTCGAGCGCGAGATCGCGGTCGGCGAACAGTTTCAGATCTCGGACGTTATTCTTGTCGAGCAACTTTCGGAGCAAACTCGTAGAAATCCGCATCCCCCGGAACAGGCGATCGGCGGCAAACCGTTTCAGATGTCGGCTGAAATCGGCGCCGCCCGGTTCCAGCCGTCCCACGACGCCGACAACGAATGGATCGTCTTTGGCGAGTCCCAAGAGCCAGGCGTTGTCTTCCAGGCGATCGCTCGCTTCCACGATCACCGTGCCCGTCACGCGGCGGAAGTGTTTCAACTCGCGCAAGTGTTTCGGCAACACGGTGCGATAAAGAGCCGACCCTTTTGATGGCCACGGAATTCCCCCCGGCCGCGTCGGATCATAGAAGTGCGTGTGGCAGTCGATCACATCCAGATCGGCGTCCCGTTTGTCGGCCAGTAAACTGGAGCCGCGGAGACTGGCGAGACCGCCGGCGCCGAAGATGATCGCCTCGCGACGAGAGAGTCCAATCGACATGCCGACACTCCGATTCTGAATGCGGTTCTTTTTCTGATGAGTGAATCTCACGGACGATAGCTCAGCGGAATCGGCGCTGCAAGCGCAACAGTAGGTCCTCCCTGCCGGGGAGGACTTCGCGACGAAGTCGCGACAATGGGCGTTCCACTTACCACAGTCCTCCTGGGGCGTTGCCGGCGTTGCCCCAGGCTACGGTGAATTTGGCCTACGGCCAAAAATGGAATTGATTTGGCGCTCGGCGCGAAAATGCTCGCGCGCGTTCGCCGATGTGGGCATTGCTCCTGGGGCGTTGCCCCAGGCTACGGTGAATTTGGCCTACGGCCAAAAATGGAATTGATTCGGCGCTCGGCGCGAAAATGCTCGCGCGCGTTCGCCGATGTGGGCATTGCTCCTGGGGCGCAAGTGGGCGCAAGAGTGCGGAGCGACGGGAGGAGCGCGTTGCGGTGGGAAAGTTGAGTTGAGGATGAGCCTCGTCAGGAAACGCGCTTGGCAAGATTGAAGTGAGAGAGTAGCGGGAGCAGGACTCGAACCTGCGACCTCAAGGGTATGAACCTTGCGAGCTAACCAGCTGCTCCACCCCGCATTGAATGTCTGTTGGAGATAAGGGGAGAGACGCGCGGCGGCGGCGTGGGTTCGCCCTCTTTTTTTGACGTACGAAAACTGGCCGCGCATCATAGTGGCTCTGTCGATGCTCAACAGCCGCGAGGTGGAGATGTTCGAGAACGTGCAACCTGGGATTGTCCGCGCGGTTCTGTCGCTGCGCCGCCCAAAGTC
>JASMLW010000379.1 GCA_030748485.1 Pirellulaceae bacterium | reverse complement strand
GCCCCAGTGACACGACGGACAAGCGGGCAGCCGCCAACGCCGCTGCCGGGTCAGCTCGATCGAGCGGCAAGTCGCTGTTTGGTCGGAGGCCCAGGGCGTCCAATGCGGTAAAGTCGATGAGCACGGCCGGACTGCCGCTCTCGTCCCCCTCGACAAACAGCTGCTGCCAATCTTCAAACAGATCGCTCCAGGTCGCCTCGCTCAAATCAATGGCTCTCCAGGCGTTGTCCAAAACGATCCGCGCCCGTTCCAAATCACCATCAGGTTGCTGGATCGGTCTCGTCGGGTGTGCGAACCACGAGAGCGGACCCCAGGCAGCCGGCGCAAGTTGCCAATCGCCAAACAATCGGCGACTCCAATTGATGTCGTCGCCGGTCGCCGGACGGTATCCACTCGGCGGGCTGACTCGCCAATCTTGTCTCAACACTTCGATATTCAGATTCGGCAACGGGGCCGTCAACGTCGCGGCGTTCATCAACGGTTCGTCGAACGTCCGGTACTCAACTCGCAAGGTGGGGAAACGTTCGCCGACTGGCAATGGCGCCCGAACTCCGCCCCAGGGATCGTCTGAAATCACTGGCTTGCCATCGACCGAGATGTGGATGTCGCTGGCCTTGCGGGGCGGCAGCACTTCAACGTGGGACGCGCCCGCATTCTGCAAGTGATACACCGCCGTGTGGCGGCCGACTCCATTGATGTTGAAACGCGAGTGGACGACCGCCATCCACGCCCACGCGGCCAATCGATGGCGCTGTGAATCGAGACGTTGGATGCGAAGTTTCGGTTTGTCGCTTACGGCGTATCGAAAGGCTCCGCGCGATGTCGACAGTGCGCCCGTCTCTCGAATCGGAGGCGGAATCGAAGTGACATCGGAGCCGTCGACTCGTATTGGGGCGTCGCCGCGCGAGTTGACTTGCAACGAGCTGATATGATTCGCCGCGCCGGGCAGTGCGATGAGCGTGGCCTCGAATTCAGGCGCCGCGGGAAACGATCTCGCCGCCGTCAACGTGAAGCGTTGATTCTGAGATTGGCGCAACTCGATATTCCATGTCTCCCCCTCGCCGCCCGGGGCGTCATCCGTGCGCTCGGCGGACAGCACTCCTCCATTTTCCGCCCCGGAAACCGACCACTGAAGTCCCTCGTCACTGCGACGGGACAAGTGCACTTGAACGCGACGCACGGTGAGCGATTCCGGTTCGACGGTGACGCTGTACGTCTCGTCTGTGGTCTGATCGAACACATCGATTGACGATTCCACGATCGCCGAGAACACAGGCTCATCGCGCGCGAAACTGACGATCGCATCCGACAGTTCGCCCTGGAACAACAACCCCGGCTCAAACAAATCGATGCGTGAACGGTCTCCTTCGGTCAAGTCGACGTCGGCAATTCGCTGCAAGCCGCCATCTCGCTCGAATTGAATTTGGAGTGGAGTGGCGGCCCCGAAGCGCGTGACCCGCCGCTGCTCGATCGCCGGTTCGATGCGAACAACGTGGTAGCGTTCAGTCGGAGTCGGTAGAGCACCGGCGAAAGCGTTGCGTGTCGCGCCGATGATCATGCGGAGAGAGGCGTTGCGGCTCACCGGATTCTTCAGCGGCACGATCAGCCGCCCTTTCGTCACCCGCAGCGAGAACTGATCGCGGTCGAGCGCGGCGGCGGGCTCGACCTCCAACGACTGCACTCGCCAACCCGCGGAAACCTGCAAAGGAATCTCAAACGTCTCGCCCAATTCGCTGTCGATGTCGGCGATCACGTCGGCGCGCATGGCCGACTCGTCCACGCGAATCGTCGCGCCGATCGCCGCCCGCAACCGCGGCTCGCGCGGAGCCACGTCGAGCGTAATGGACGCGTCCTTGGTGAGATGTTGCACGTCGAGCGACTGGCCGCCCTCACGTTCGTCTCGATAGGATCGCTGCTGCGCGTGCTCAGTTTCGATGGACCGCAGTTGCAGGTCGTCGGCGAGCACGATCGCCGTCTTCTCCTCTCTCCACCAATCGTCGTTCGCGAAACGGATTCTCGGCAGGCTCCACGGGCGATTGAATTCGGGTTTGTGGAAGAACGCCAAGCGCAGTGAGTGGCCGGCTCCTTCAATCGGCTGGGCGAACGAAATCCGAATCTGCTGGTCGACGCCGCGGTGTTCGACGCGGATCTTTTCCGTCAGGTCGGATTCTCCCAGCGAAGCGCTCATCAGCTTGATCGTGGAAGGAGCCGATAGAACGATTTGCTGAAGAGGGGATTCGGCGACCAGCGCCACGTCGCACCGCAACTCTAAACCCGTGCGAAGCAAGTTATACGTCGACGCGATTCGCACCTTGGCCGCACTCTCAACATCGCCGCGGCCGGATTCGATGAACAACTCGCCCTCGTTGCGGCCGCCGAGTTCGATGACCCACCGCTGAGACTCCTGTTCGCCTACTTGGACCACCGGCTGAGCAACCGCGCCGGCGATCCGGGGTCGCATGCCAACCGGCAGATCCAATTGCAGATCCGAGGACGGGCAGGCCGGCGCCGCGAATTGAAAACGCAAGGGTTCGTGCGGCGACGACACGGCGCGTAGGCTCCAGTCCATTTCCACCACGCCGGCGGACGCGTTGCGTATCGTCAATCGGCCGAGATGATCCGATCCCCACATCGCGTCCGTTGGGCAGCGGATCTCGCGAATCGCCAAGCCGCAAGGTTCGAGCCGGAGCGTTCGTCCAGAACGTCCAACCGCCACCGTCAACTCAGCGAGACCATCGACTAGTTGCCGACCGTCGAGTCGCGCCGAGTAGCGGGCGCCCGTCACTCTGGCCTCGCCACGCAACGGCTCATCGGCCGACCGCAGCTCGCGCATGATCTCTGAGAATTCGTCGATCTTCAGTTGGGTGTAGCCGCCGCCGACCACGCGCGGCAACCAGTTGCTCGAGACAAACACACGCCGCCAGCCGAGCCCTGCTGGTTGTAGATCGCGCAGCAAGTCGTCGGCGACCGCCACACCTGCCGCCTTGGGTTGAGCTTCGTCTTGAGCCTGAACGGCTCCGCACATCGAACTGACGGCCACGGCGAGCGCGCCGACGAGCGCGCCGACGAGCCGGACCAGCGTCGCGCGGGTTGGCGCGGCGAGATCGCATGTCGGTTGTCGGTGACCTGCGCTCATGCGTTCGAATCGGAAGCCAATGGAGCGGCGGGAGCGGTTGCAGTCGTCGCGTGAGAAGGCGTTGAATCCGAGCGAGGCTCTTCATCAGCGTCGCCGCCGACCCAGATGGGAATCTCTTGCCCGTCGCGCCAAATGCTCCAACGCCACAGTCCGGCGAATGCGAATAGGATCAGGCCGATGCCGGACGCCTGCAAAACGACGAATCCCCACCCGGGAGCCAGCGCGGCGCCGCTGCCCATGGCGACCGCTGTGACGATGTACGCCGACGGTCGTCGCAGGAAGCGGAAATTCAGCCAGGCTAAGCCGAGCAACAAGATGACTCCGGCCGAGCAAAACACGATCACGCCGCGGCGAACCGTATGGACGTGGACCCGTTGAATCGGCGCAAACGAAGAAAACAAGTAGTGATTCTCCGAACCGCTGGGAGCGGGCGAACTGGTCGCCCCGGCCAGCTGCTCCAACTCCACTTGCGACTGCGACGATTGGCGTTCCCAGAAAATCCCAACTCGTCGCCAACGAAGCTCCGGAGTCAGGTCGCCGGGCGCGGCCAGCAGATGTTCAACTCCCGGCGTCACCAGATGCCATTGGCACATGTCGGTGCGGTTGACGTCGACCATCGTGACCGTGTCGAGCGACATCGAGCCGATGATGGGCCGCACTCCGGACTGGCACCAGACTTCGATCAAGTGCACGCGCCGGTCGTCGGAATCGGGGACGGGCAACACGACCTGTTTCTGCTCGTCGAGTTTCGCGTCGGGAGAGATCTTCCCGTCGATCGCGACGCGCCAGGCCGCCGTGTCAAAGCCCGCGGGCAATCTCAGTGTCAGCCGCTGATTGGATGTTTCCACCCGAAATGTCGCCCGGTCCCGGCGACGACGTGTTGTCAGCCAGGTCTGCAGCCAGGCGTGCTTGACGACGACACCAGTTCCTTGCACAGGCTTTACCCGCTGTCGCTGAAACTCAACGGCCGCCGCGGCCGAGTCCAGCTGAACAGTGAACTGACTGGAGCCATTCGCCACGGCGGAATCCGTCGTCCACGGCCCCGTCGCCAGCGTCAGCTTCTCAGTCGTTGGATGACTGACATCCAACCGCATGCTGCGGACAGTCGAATTGTCGGACGGCGCGGTCAGCACCAAGCCGGTGGAAATGGCGGCGGGCAGGTCAGTCGCTTCCGGCGTCGGCAGCGAATAACGGACGACGATGTCAATCTCGCCATGACGCTCATTGGGAAGCGTGACAGCGAACGATGTCCGATCCTCCTCCATCTCGCTGTCGTCGAGCTGAGCGGTCGGCAAGACCCGGCTGTCCAGCATCACGGCGAATCGTTCTGATTGCAGCGCCTCTTGTGGGGCGATGAAGCGAATGGTCTTCGCCGGCACGTATTGCACGTCGATCTTGAACTGCTCGGCGACGATCATCTGTTCGCCCGTGAACGCAATGGTTCCCGTGATATCGGTGACGATTGTCTGGGGGCGAATCTCTCGTCGCGCCGAAAAAGCCGGTTGCGTGGAAGTCGAACGAAAGATGAGAGGCGTCTGGCTGCGATTCGCCCAATCCATCGGCGCGTCGTCATCGAATGGCAAGGGCGTTAAGCCGCCCGCTTCCTCCAGGTTTGGCACGATTGCGACATTGTTGGCGGCTCCCACGACCAGCTTCGCCGGCAGCACGTCAACGTCAACTTCCGGCGCAAAGCGGCTTGGAACGGGTCTCGGAAGTGCGATCGTGATCGGGTCGCTCATGTCGGGAATCAGCTGCTCGGCCCGCAGCCGAACTTCCACTTCGCCATTGGGCGGAGGAGGCAAACGGGAGAGGGGAATCGTCAAAGCGCCGCCTTGAACCTCGAGCGCCCCGTCGGACGCGAGTGAAGCGGGCGTCAACTGCAACGGCTTCCAGTCCCCCAGCGGTAAATCAATGTCGTAGCCTTGCCGGCCCACGGCGTTCTTCAACTTGAGCTCCAAGACGACCGCATCGTCGCGGATATCCAGATAGTACGTCGGCGTGATTTGTATCCTGCTGCGTCGCTTGCGAACCGAGATCTGCAACGAACTGGGGCGTTCGACAATTTCAAATTTCGCCAGCACTTCGTCGCTGCGCGGATGCTCGCCCGGACTGCGCACCCGGCGGACATTCTTGACATCGGTGAACGCCACCGTCCACTCGGGAGCGGCCAGCAAAGTGACGTCCCCCAGTTGGTACTCCGCTTCCAAAACGTCGAACCCGAGAACTTGCAGCGGGCGACCCACTTGCTGCTGCTTGCGGTTGAGTTGACAAGTGAGCTCGACGTTGGCGATCCGCTGGGTGGGATCGTTCATGCGGATTCGGACGGTGTTCACCGTCTCGTTACCCAGCGTCTCGGTGCGCGTGTCGGCGATCATACACTCGCCCGTCGCGCGGGGAGACTCCATGCCAGCCGGCAAGCGAACTTGAAAAGACTCGACAGATCGACCCGAACTCCGCACCTCGATCGCCGCCGTGGCGTGAATCTCATGTCGGTTCTTGATGTCGATCGTGATGTTGGCCGTTGCGGAAAGAAACGCTGGAGCAGGGGCCACCGGGCCGGCTCCCCGCCGCCAGTCGATTTGCAGATCGCCGCCGAGCCCACCGCCCGTTATTTTGGTGTGAGTCGCATTGACCGGTTCACCGGTCACTCGGAATCGCTGATCGTTGACCGACGGAGTCGCCTGCGGCGCCAGGACTCGCATCTCCAACTCGGTGCGCGCCGGCGGTAGTTGCAGATGCAGCCGCTGGGCGTTGCTGATCTTGCCGAGCGGCGCGGCCCACCGCACTGTCAACGAGTGCTTCGTGTCCGCCTTGGCGTTGAGCCAACAGACGTAACCGCCTCCCTGGTACGAAATGTACTGGCGCCCCTCGCCGCGATGATTGACCGGCAAACGCAACACCCCACCGCCCAGCCCGAGTCGAACGGGAACCGCCTCTTCTCGCGCGGCCGTGATGGTGATTTGATAGGTCACGGTGAGGTCCGCTGTATTGGCGTTCGCCTGGCCGTTGACCGAAATCTCGTCGATCGTGTAGGCGGGGGCGCGGGCCGGCAATTCGTCGCGCTTGCGGTTGCGAAGATTCATCAGCTCTTCTAGCCGCAAGTCCGGCACAAATACCAACTCGCCGTCACGGTCCAGCAGATAGATCGTCTCGGTGGCGTCGCCGACAACCGCTTCGCTCGGCTCGTCTGAGCGCGCATCGTCGGCCGGCGGCTGCGCAGCAACCGTGGCGGCCGCCATGAGGATGGCTAGAGTCAAAAAACTTGCGGCGTTCTTGATCACAGTCGCCTGCCGCCCGGATGTGGCACTGGTGGGCGAAGTTGAGAAGAGTCAGGAAAGGGGTGATCTGCACAGTCCAGTGTACGCAAGCCGTCAAGCCCTGCGTACGAGCTCCACCAATCTCCCGCGTCCCATGCGCTAACCGACGGAAACACACACATCAAGCCCGGGACAGGATACTCAGTATTTGCTGGTGCAGGGGACGCGTGGAGGCAGCCAGAAGTCGAGGACGGCCAAAATCAAATCGCCCCCCCTCCAGGTTGGTCACTTGGCCACCCGCCTCCCGTACGATCAGCACTCCCGCCGCAACGTCCCAGCTCTTCACGCTGGCCGCCCAGTAACCGTCCAGCCGCCCGGCCCCCGTATAGCAGAGGTTGAGTGCAGCCGACCCGAGCCGACGAACCGCTTGGCAGTGGTAAAGCATCTCGACGAAGCGGTCGACTTCCTCTGAATCCCGGCGGACATCCGCCGTGAAACTGGCCGCCACCAAGGCGCCTGACACCTCCTGGCAATCGCTGACCCGGATCGGCTCGCCATTCAACTCGGCCCCCTCCCCACGGACAGCTCGGTAACACTCGTTCAGCATTGGGTCGAGCACGACGCCGGCGACCGGCTCGCCGTCGTGCACCAGCGCGACCGAGACCGAGAAGGCCGGCAAGTCGTGGACGTAGTTCGTGGTTCCATCCAGGGGGTCAACGACCCAACAGAAACCACGCGAAAAGCTTGCCCAATCGGAAGTGTCGTCGCTCTCCTCACCTAGAAACCGATGGTCCGGATAGGCCGCCTCGACGACTCGGCGAATCGCGTCTTGGGACGCCAAATCGGCGTCGGTGACGAGGTCTTTGGGGCCTTTTTCACGGGTGGCGAAACTCCCCCGCCAGCGCAGGAGTTGCTCGGAGCCGGCCCGCGCCGCCTGTTCGCAAACATCGATGAACTCAGACATTATGACTTTGAGTTGGAGATTGGCGGCAGGCGATCGGCGACCCGTGCAGCGTGGCGATTATAAAAGTTGCCGTCACAGGTGCCAATTGTGTCGTTGAGGCGTTTTGGGGATTTCAGCCTTGGGAAAGAGACGCCCCAACCGCAGCGATGGGGAATCTCTTTCCAACTCGCAGCTCTTGAGCGCGCATCCTCCCGTCAACAACGGGGCGCCAGAATGCGCGAGAAAATGTGGACAGTCGCCGCGAACTTGGTATGATCAATTTAACGATTTTTGGTAACAAAGAATCGGTCACCACTCAACGGCATCATTCTCATCATACTTGCCTTCTGATTTTGGCCTCTTCTCTGTTCCGGCCCCGTCTCTCGTTCCGCGAGCGGCGGGGTTTTTTTGTTGCCGTTCCCACTACCAAAGATTCCACCCGCTCCACAGGATGTCATGGCAGTCTGGCAGGTGAACGCTGACAACGCGACAGTCGTCGAGAACGGCTTCTGTTGGGCGGTTGAACTCAAACATCCATCGCATGGGATTCGATTGTCGGGCAATGGCCAGGAGCAAGCGGGCATTTTGCGGCTGCAATTGCCCGGAGCTGTCGGCGAAGAGCGAATTCTCGACAGCTACGTCCGCGGCTCCGATCTGTTGATCCAATACGATCAAGCGGACGACCGCGACGTGTTGCCCCACATCTACTGGCGGCACTGGCCGGCGCCCGGTGGTCATGGTGTTCAGATGATCGTCTCGATGCAGACCGACCGCTTGGCGAGCCATCCGCGATCGGTTGTCACCACCGCCCTCGACGGACCTGTGCGCGCGTATTCGGCGCGTACCGATACGTGGCGAGGTTGCGATGAATGGGGACCATCGGACCGCGCTGAGACGTTCTTGTCGGAGCACTCCGCCGGCTCGTTGGGTGTGATGGTCCATGAGAGCGACTACGGCAGCTGCCAAGTCTCCGATGATCGCGTGCAATACGAGCTATTCTCGGACTCACTCGAGAAGGGCGTCATCCGCCGTTGTCGACTGGCCGCGGTTTGGTTCCCCGGCGACTTGTCGACCGCACGCGCCGCCGACGCGTACGACGCATTCGCAAACGCCGATCTACCGCTGACGACTTGATCGGCGATCGGGAGCGGGAGAGAGATCACCGAGCGGCAGCTTTGTAGCTACGTTCACCAGAACGTGGAGGCGGTTCGTTTGAACGCCAGATCATCCGCGACGTCCGACCGTCTCAAGATCATCCGCCATCCTCCAAGCTTTGTAGCTACGTTCGCCAGAGTGATGTTTTCGATGCCCGCTACCACGGGTATGCCAGAATAGAATACCCGTTGCACCCCCTGTTTGGCCGGGAGGGGCGGGTCGTTCGGCAGGTCAAGTATGCTCAGAGGACCTGCCTCG
>JASMLW010000378.1 GCA_030748485.1 Pirellulaceae bacterium | reverse complement strand
TATAGCTCGCCCGTCGTCGGCGTGATCCAGGGGCGGCGACAAATTGTCTCCGTCAATGAGGCCAGCGTGACCGGGCACGACGTCGAAACGGGCAGCGTCCTGTGGCGTTTCGAGTGGCCCGGCAGCTCGTCGGCGGATGCGAATTGCTCCCAGCCGCACATCCTCAGCGACAGCCGAGTTCTCGTCTCGAAGGGGTACAGCCAGGGAGCCGCGCTGATCCGCATCGATGAACAGATGCAAGTCAAGCAGCTCTGGGCGAACCGCCGCGTGCTGAAGACAAAGTTCACCAACGCCGTCATCCACAACGACTTCGTCTACGGACTCAGCGACAGTATCCTCGAATGTGTCGAATTGAACTCGGGGAAGCGGCGCTGGAAGGGCGGCCGGTACGGCCACGGGCAGATCCTGCTGGTCGGCGACCGCATTCTCGTGCAATGTGAATCGGGGGAAGTGGTGATGGTCAAGGCGGATCCAGAACAGAGAATCGAATTGGGATCCGTGGCTGCAATGACCAGCCAGACGTGGAATAATCTGTGCTTCACCTCCCCTTTCCTACTCGTTCGCAACGCGGAAGAGGCAGTCTGTTACCGACTGCGCACGTCCTCGAGCGGACCTTAGATTTGAGTTTGGCATGGCGATCGAGTTTGAATGTCTGGAATGTCAAACGTTGCTCCGCGTTCCCGACAACGCGGCGGGAAAGCACACGAAGTGCCCCCAGTGCGGACGCATCATGATCGCCCCGTCGCCGGCGACGAACGAGGATCAGCAGAACGAGGAACAGCCGGGTGTCCAGCCGGCCGCTCCGATTCAGCCGCCCGCTCCGCTGCGGCCCGCTGCCTCGTCACCCGCCTGGAGCTCCGATCCGCAACTGCCAGAGGTGGCGTCGGACGGCGCTGCGCCCGCGTCAGGGGAAGAGGAAGAAGATACAGCGGGCACGGAAGCAGCGGGCAAGGAAGAACCGGACAAGGAAGATCCAGCGGAGAAGGAAGATCCAGCGGACGAAGAATTCGAATCAGATCTATTCATCGATTCCGAGCCCGAGACGCCAGCCGATGCAACTCCCGATTCAACAGCTCCCCTCGATCCGGTTTCCGTGCCGACTTCCGGTCCGCCGACGCCTCCCGCCGCCCCGGCCGTTCCGCCCCTGCATCAGCAGCTGGCGACGCCCGTGGCGAACCCCGCACCAGTGCACCAACAGCCCGGGGCTCAGGGCGACCAGCTTCTCAATCCATTCGCCGAGAACGACTCGCCGTGGCGAGCAGACGCGACGCCGGTCGTTACCGTGCCGATGGCGAAGTCACGCGTCATGGGGCCGGCGATCGGGTTGATGGTCACGTCCGTTCTCAGTGTGTTGTGGGGTATCGGGGTCTTGATCTCGGAGGTGTTTGAACCATCGGGTGACCCGGACGCTACAGTCGGTCTTATCGTATTCTGTACGGCGATGCTGATTTGGGGAGTGGTCGTGTTAGTCGGCTCCATCCAGCTGTTTCGGTTGCGCTCGCGGGCGGTGGCATGGGTGGGGGTGATCTGTTCCGTAGTCCCCTGTACGTGCTGCTATCCGTTGATGCTGCCCTTCGGCGTCTGGGCAATCGTCGCCCTCTCAAATTCAGACGTCGCCGCGGCCTTCGACCGCTAGACCGCGGGGACGGATCGAGGCGCGCACGACACCGCTTTTCAATCGGGACTTTAGCGCTGCTTGAACGGCGCTGCGCTTAGTCCGCCCAGAGGTTGCCTAATTCGAATAGTGGATGCCGAATGAAGCGCCTTGGCGGCGGTGTCGCGGGTAGGAGTGGTGGCGGTGGCGGTGGTGGTAGGGTGCGACTCGCACGGCCGGCGAATAGTAATGCTCTTCGACGACGATGGGCCGCTGGCGAACGGGCGGTCTGGAGGAGACGAACTGAGCTGGGGGGGCCTGCTGGAGCGTTTTGATCACGCTGTCCGTGACGCCTTCGTTGCGAAGCACGATCAGGTCCTGAACTTCCATCGGTCGGGCGACGCCTTTTGCGCGGACGTGCGTGGCGATGACATCATCGCTGAGCCCGGCGTTGGTCATCGCGATAACGTCCTCCACCGTGACGGCAGCGGACAAGCGATGCCCCATCCGTTGCTCGACCAGCGCCTCTGTGCGAGCGATGTCCTCATCGATCTGACTGCCGATGGATGCTCCGGCGAGCGCGCCGACAGCTGTGCCCAGTGCGGCGCCGGTCGCCGCGCTGCCGTTGTGATCGCCGATCGCGGCTCCGGCGATCGCCCCGGTGACCGCCCCGACCCCCATTCCGCTCTCCGCGTAGTTGTTTGATCGGCAGCCGGTCGCCGCCCATGGACTGAGTACGATGAGCAGGGCAGCCAAATGTCGTCGCATGAGTGTCTCCTTACGTTCTCAACGAGCGGCGGATCGTCTCAAAAGGGCGTCGGTAGGACAAGACGAACCGCAAGTTCCTACCGTCAGGGATGTTGGCCGTTTTGGCGAGCCGCCGATCTAGTTCATTATCGCCGTTTTGGAGCGGCAACCTTGAGACACAACCGAGCCGGCCGGCCGCTCGGGGCCTGCGATGAGGATCGACCAGCTCGCTCTGGCTGCTTGAGTGGGAGAATCGGCAAACACGGCATAAACTCCAACCCTCGCGGTTCAATCCCATCTATGATCTCGAACATGCCCGTCATTCGCGTCACCACCCCCAGCCGTCTTCATTTTGGTCTGTTGTCCTTTGGGGGCGGGGTCCGCCGGTTTGGCGGAGTGGGAGTGATGGTCGATCGTCCCGGCCTGGTGGTGCGATTTGAGTCGGCCAAGTGGTTCGCCGCGATTGGACCCCAGTCGCAGCGGGTGGCGGCGTTCGCGGTGAACTGGAGCCGATATCACGATCGCCCGCCGCCACCGTGTCGCATCGATGTCGAACAATCGCCGCCCCAGCATATGGGGTTGGGAGTGGGAACTCAGCTGGGCATGGCGGTCGCCGCCGGATTGAACTGTTTAGGGGAACTCGCCCCCGCGGCGCCGCTGGAGTTGGCGATGTCGACCGGACGAGGCGAGCGATCGGCGGTCGGGGTGCACGGTTTCGCGCTGGGCGGCCTGATTGCGGAGCGCGGGAAACTAGTGAGCGAACGCCTGTCGCCGCTCGATTTCCATGTCGCCTTACCGGTTCAATGGCGGTTCATTTTGGTTCGGCCAAACGAGGGGGAGGGTTTGTCCGGCGGCGCGGAGCGAAGTGCGTTCGGGGAAGTCGCGGCCGTGTCACCCGACGTGCACGCCGAATTGACTCGACTCCTTCGCGAAGAGATCGCTCCCGCCGCGGCTCGCGGTGAACACGAACCGTTCGCCCAATCGGTCACCGAGTACGGCCGTCTGTCGGGAGAGTGTTTCAGTCCGGTTCAAGGCGGACCCTACAACGGACCGCTGCTCAACCGACTGGTCGCCGAACTCCAGGAGGCTGGCGGTCGCGGAGTGGGGCAGAGTTCATGGGGACCCACTCTGTTCATTTGCGAGCCGAATCAGTCGAGCGCCGAGCGGTTCGTCGAACGGTTCGCGGAATCGTGGCGTGGGCCGGAGTTGCATTGGACGATCGCCGAGCCGAGCATTTCGGGAGCGAACGTCGAAGTCGTCGCCCCGTAACCCGCGGCTCGGGAACCGAACCTCTCATAGCTCAACCGCCTCAGGGTGTGATAGATTCGATGCCCCGAGTTCCGATTGAGGAGAAGCCATGCCGGAGTTGGGTGTAAACATCGACCATGTGGCCACCGTCCGTGAAGCGCGGCGGACGGTCGAACCGGATCCCGTCTGGGCGGCCGCTTTGGCCGAATTGGGCGGCGCGGATTGCATCACCTTGCATCTGCGCGAGGATCGGCGGCACATTCAAGATCGCGACCTCCGCCTGCTGCGCCAGACAGTGACCGCGAAGCTGAACCTGGAGCTGGCGTGCGAGTCGGACGTGTTGTCGATCGCCTGCGAGGTGAAACCCCACCAAGTCACTTTGGTGCCCGAGAAACGCGAGGAGGTGACGACCGAGGGCGGGCTCGATGTCGCCGGTCAGACGGATCGAATCGCCGCCGCCACTCGACAACTCAACGACGCCGGCATTGACGTCAGTCTGTTTCTTGACCCGGAGGAGCGGCAGCTGGCGGCGGCGGCGGCGTTGGGCGTTGCCGCTGTCGAACTTCACACGGGCCAGTACGCTTTGGCGAACGGCGGTGAACGAGAACTTGAGCTGGCCAAACTAACAGCCGCCGGCGAGCAGATCCGCGCGGCTGGAATGACTCTGCACGCCGGTCACGGCCTGACTTACCACAATGTCTTGCCCGTGGCGAGGATCGCCGACATGCGCGAACTGAACATCGGCCACAGCATTGTCGCTCGCGCGGTGATGGTCGGGATGCAGAACGCCGTGCGCGAGATGAAGCGACTTGTCGAGTTGGTTTGAACGCAGTTGGCTACGGCTCCACCTTGACAACCCGTTGCGACAGCCTGACGAACTCGTAAGATGAAACCGCCCGTAACCCCTCGGGGCCATGCGTTGACCGATTTCACCCGCACCCAGTGAGTTGCTAGTCATGTCGAGAAAAGGATCGGAGTACGCGGGGCTTTCGGTTGCCATTGTGACGCCGCTACGAGACGGCGCGGTCGACTACGACACGCTGGGCGCTCAAGTCGAGTTCCAGGTGGAGGCCGCCACGACGTGCATTTGCCCCGTGGGCACGACCGGCGAGTCGCCGACACTGACGCACGACGAACACGAGCGAGTCATTGCGGCGACAGTCGAGGCCGCTGGCGGCCGCATCAAAGTGATGGCCGGTACGGGATCCAACAGCACGGCGGAAGCGATTCGCCTCACGAAAGCCGCCGAAGCCGCCGGTGCGGACGCGTCACTGCAGGTCGCTCCCTATTACAACAAGCCGACGCAGGAAGGTTTCTATCAACACTATCGCGCGATCGCCGGCTCCGTCCGCATCCCGCTTTGCGTTTACAACATCCCCGGTCGCACCGCCAAGAACATCGAACCGGCGACACTGATTCGCCTGGCCAAAATCGACAATGTCACGATGGTCAAAGAGGCGACCGGATCGCTCGACCAAGCGTCGCAGCTGCTCGCCGAGTCGGACCTCACGCTGCTGAGCGGCGACGACAGTCTGACGTTGCCGTTGATGTCGATTGGCGGTGAAGGTGTTATTTCGGTGGTCGGCAACATCATTCCCCGCGATATGATCGCTCTGGTCGACGCGTATCGTGCGGGCGACGCCGCGACGGCGGCGGCCAAACATCTCAAACTGTTCCCGCTCTGCCGCGACATGCTTGGTCTGGCCACCAATCCGATCCCGCTCAAGGCGGCGATGATGCTCTTGCAACGCGACACGGGCGAAATGCGATTGCCGATGACGCCGTTGGACGAGACCAAAATGGCGAGCCTCAAACAGACGCTCATCGATTACGGATTGCTTTAAGCGAGTTTCCATCATCAGCCTTGGTGCCCCATGCCTCGCGCGCTCTGGCTGTTTGAGTATCCGACGATGAACGGTGGCGAACATTCGCTGCTCAGCGCCGCCCCCGCCCTGCTGGACGACGGCTGGGAGATCGTCGCCGCCGCGCCCAGTCGGGGTCCTCTCTCCCAACGCCTCGACGAGTTGGGTGTTCGCCGCGTCGATCTGCCGTTGCACCGAGACGCTCGTCGAGTGGAGATCTCTCAGGCGCGTCAGTTGATCCACGACTGCATTGTCGATGCGCGGCCGGCGCTGGTCCACGCCAACAGTTTGGCGATGGCGCGTTTGGTTGGACCGGTGGTGAGCGATTTGCCGCCAGCTTCGCTGGGGCACATTCGGGACATCGTCGGGCTCAGCCGCGAAGCGGTGCGAGACGTGAATCGAGTCGATCGGCTGTTAGCTGTTTCGGATGCGACCCGGCGCTGGCACGTTCGTCAGGGCGTTGAGCCGGAGCGACTGCGAGTCTGTTTCAACGGGGTCGACTTGGACTATTTCAAGCCGCCCGCCACGCGCGGGCAACTGGACGACCTGCGAGCGGAGCTCGGCGTCGGCGCCCGGCCGGTATTGTTGTCGGTCGGGCAGCTCGGAGCTCGCAAAGGTTGTGACGTGTTGCTGGAGGCGGCCGTTCGTTTGCCCGCGCCGGCGGCCGGTTTCCAAGTGCTGATCGTGGGTGAACGGAATTCGCGAAAGGACGAGGCGATTGTTTACGAAGATCGTCTGCGGCGGTTGGCGGACAGTCCGCCGCTAGCCGGCCGCGTCCACCTTCTGGGTCGTCGCAAAGATGTTCGCGATCTATTGCAGCTGGCGTCGATTGTCGTTCACGCGGCGCGACAGGAGCCGCTGGGGCGGGTGTTGTTAGAGGCCGCCGCTTGCGGCCGGCCGATCGTCGCCACCGATGTCGGCGGCAGCGAAGAGATCTTCCCGGTCGGGCGCGGCTGCGCGCGCCTGGTGCGACCCGACGATCCCGCCGCGCTGGCCCGCGCCTTGCGGCAGCTGCTGAGCGACGACGCTCAACGCCGGTTGCTTGGCCGTCGCGCCCGACGACGGGCCGAGGAGGCGTTTGACGCCCGCCGAGCCGGGGCGGCTCTGGCCCAGCACTACGCCGCTTGCGTCGCCACGCCCGCTCGCTAGAGCTAGAGCGAGGTTGAGAAATTTTTTCCCGACCCGGCTCCGATTCTTGAGCTAAGGTTCAGTTGTAGGACGAAGGTCGCTCGTGACCATCGCCCGCGGACACATCCAAGACGCCGCATTCGCGGAACCACACGAGCAAACCACAGTGCGCCGCTAATTCGTTCGCTCCGATCGATGGCGTACGCCCCCGGGTATTCCACCCAAAAAAAACACCTTTGATCACGCTTCTCTGTTGGTGGGTATGGGAATGAAGTGCGCACAACTTGCGGAACGCATCGAGTCGATGCGGCCGGGCGCGGAAACGCGCGACGTCGCTCGCCTCTGTCTGTTGTTGACGAACGCCATGGCAGACGTCGCCGACTTGGAGAGCAACGACACGTTGACGGCCGCCTGGAAAGAGATGGGGTTGCGGCTGCAAGCCGCCACCGACCAGCACGCGGCGATGACCGAAGAGCTGGAATCACTCGCTCGCAGCGACCCGCGCAAGTTCTCTCCCGATCAGATCTGGATCTTGATTCGCGCGATCAAAGTGCAGAGCCAGATTCTCGAGCTCTACGTCGGTGAGCCGGCGCTGGACATCTAGCCCCAAGCCGGACCGTCCAACCGTCTCTCGCCGGCGCCCCAAGCCATGGCCGCGGCGCGAGGGGCAGCGCGCCGCCGCCGCCTCCGTCCACAACTGCAGCTGAGCTCCTTCCGCGCTCGCGGGGCAAGCGAGCGCGGCTTTTTGTATGGCGTCGCCCGCGCGAATCCGTTTCGCCGCTCTCGGAGGATATTCGCCTCCTCGCTGTCGCCCCGCGCACCGGCTGGAGATTCATCCGCGACCGCGCGCCCAGCGAGGCGAATCGCCTCAAGAATCGCCGCCTTACCCCGCGTTGACAGAATCGGCTGCGGCAACAACACTCAACCGTTCGGACGCTCGCGCGGCGCTGCCGGGTTGCTGGATCGAGCAATCAATCGCGGGGCATCGGGCTGCCTCTTTACTCCTCCCCGACCGGCGGAGCCGGAGCCAATCGCCAGGACGGCCAAACCAGCTCACCAAACCCCCCGCGAAACCCACATTGGCGTTCTGTTCTTTCGGAACCATCGAGTAGTGACGCCGCCAAGCCCCGCGCAGTGAAATCCCCCGATGATCAACACGCTCTACCTCCCCGAATTGCGCGAAATGCTCGGTTGTGACGACCGAGAGGGGTTGACTGAGTTTTGCACAGCGCTCCATCCAGCTCGCACGGCTGACTTCATGTCCGGCCTGACCGCCGCGGAGGCGTGGCGAGTACTCGCACATGCCGAGATGCCGCTTCGAGTGGAGATCTTCGGGTACTTTGATCCGGCCGAGCAGATTGAGATCCTGGAGTCTCAGGAGCGGCAGGAAGTCGCCGCGATGGTAGCCGAGTTGGCTCCGGACGATCGAGTCGACCTGTTGCAGGAAGCCGATCAGGCGGTCGTCGACGAATTGCTGCCGATGCTGCCGGCCGACGAGCGGGCCGACTTTCTCAGGCTGAGGGCGTATCCGGAGGGGACCGCCGGAGCCGTCATGACGACCGACGTCGCCCAGGTCAGCGAAACCATGACCGTCCACGGGGCGCTGGAGGAACTCAGCCGCCTGGCCGAGGATCTGGAGACGATCTACTACATCTACGCTGTGGGGGAGGGAGGCCGCTTGCGGGGCGTCGTCTCGGCTCGCCAACTCGTCTCGGCGATGGCCCGGCCGGGCACCATTCTCGCCGATCTCATGGAGACCGACCTGACCATCGCCCGCCCGTTTGAAGACCAAGAGCAAGTCGCCCACAAAGTCGCCCGTTTCGACCTGCTGGCGATTCCTGTCGTCGACTCCGATGGCAACCTGCTCGGCATCATCACCCACGACGATGTGATGGATGTCGTTCGCGAAGAGGCGACCGAAGACGCCCACCGCATCGCGGCCGTCGACCCTCTCGAAGAAAGCTACTTGACGACGCACATCTTTACGCTCAGTTGGAAGCGCGGGATGTGGTTGACGATCCTCTTCGTCGGCGCTCTGCTGACCGCGCTGGCGCTGGCCCACTACGAAGAGGGATTCGAGCAGTACGGGTGGCTGGTGCTGTTCATTCCGCTGGTGATTTCGAGCGGTGGCAACTCGGGCAGTCAATCGGCGACGCTGATCATCACCGCGTTGGCGGTCGGCGACGTGACGCTCCGCGACTGGGCCAAGATCGTGCGCCGCGAGTTGATGATGGGGCTGTTGCTGGGGGGCTTTCTGGCCATGCTCGGCGTCCTCCCCGCGTTGCTGGTGACCAACGGCGATTGGCGGAAGGCGGCGGTCGTCCCGATCACGCTTGTGCTGGTCGTCGTCACAGGCGCTTTGCTGGGTTCGTTGCTGCCGCTCCTGTTTCGTCGACTGGGACTCGACCCGGCGATGATGAGCAACCCTTTTGTGGCGGGCATCATCGACATCTTGGGGATCGTCATCTACATGAACGTGGCGCTGGCCATGCTGTAGTCGACCGTGCTGTAGTCGACTGTGCCGGTTGGGCTCCAACGAGAGTCGTCCACCCGAATCGCGCTGCAAGCCGTCGTTACACCCAAGTTTCACTGGGTGTCAGGAACCCGGCCAGCCATTGGGGCGAAGCGGCGAAGTGGAGGTGAAAACGCGTGGCGACCACTCCCTCGTGAACGATCCAATCGGCGTTTTCATCACAACTGACGGGAGAGGGTTCGGTGGGCGGCGCGATCTGACCGGCGCGACCGAAGTGCCAACGGCCGCTTCGATAGGCGCGAATCTCCTGGTCGCCTGGTCCCAGCCAGGTCTTGCAGCCGACCCGCGTGGCGACCGGTTTGGGAGCGGCGGCCGTTCTCGCCGCGTGCGCGACCAACGGCAGCGCGCCCGACATCGGATGAGCTCCCCGCGGTGTGACGACCGCTTGCGCCAACATGGCGACGCCGCCGCCCTCGGCGTAGACGCGACCGCCGCGGCGGACGTGGTCGCGAAGCGACGCTTGCAGGCACCGATTGGACGCCAGTGCGTCGGCGTAGTCCGCCACGGGCCCCGAACCCAGGTAGACGATGTCCGACTGCTCCGGCAAGGACTCGCTCCGCAGCGGTGAAAACGAGGCCACGTCGGCTCCGCATTGTTCGAGCGCGTCGAACGTGTCGGGAAAGTAGCCGTGAATCGCCTCGTCGAAGGCGACGGCGATCACCGGCGGCCGCGACTTGAATTGTCCAGCCGCCTTTTTTGTCGACGGCATCGGCGGCGCCATGGCGGCCAGATTAAAGAGCGCATCGATGTCAAACTTGGGACGCAGGCAATCCAAGAGCGCCGACGTCATCTCTGCTTGGTCTGTCTGCGGAGCCAGCGAACGGACTCGTCGAACCAACTCGTCCAGCGGCCTGGTTTGCTCGACCATCCCCAGTACGGGCGTCCCCCACTGTGACTCAATCGCCAATCGCCACGACAAGCCGGTGCGCGTGTCGGGAATCCGGTGCAGGATGACTCCGCCCAGGTCGTCCGGTCGAGCCGGCAGGTTGCAGGCGTCCAGTTGCTGAACGTCGACCACGGCCAGTTTCGGCAGGTGCAGCCAGCGGCAAAGCGCCTCGTACCGGCGCCGCGGTCGACCGAATGCTCCGTCGATCACAGCCAGGTCGCCATCGGCCGCCCCCGAACTGAACAACGCGCGGCAACGACGCCGAGTCATCGTCCACGGATCGAGGTGGCGCTGAGACCGCCCCGTCATGGCGAATGCGAAATCGGGAGCGGAGACACACGACCGCGAACGAAACGATTGGACGTCCACCCCCTCGCGGTGCAAACAGGCCAGCAACGCCCAAAGACAATCCCGGTGGTGGGATCTCGTTTGGACACTGCCTACGGCCAGGCGCGGCAGGTTGATCACTCGGTTGGTCCTTCCACGGAGCGAGTTGGCTGTGAAGGAGTCACAGCCGGTGAGAATAGGTCGGCTATTTGAGAGAGATCAGAGCAATCGGATTAGGGTGCGGAATTGTTCGGTCGCCATTGGCGTTCGTCAAGTATATAGGCTCGACTTTGACAAGAGAATCCGCATGTGTGGCCCGCGCGGGAGTGGTCAGTTGTTCACTGAGACCGCGACTGATGATCGGTCGGATCGGTCGGATCGGTCGGATTGATGATCGGACGGATCGGACCGATTTAGAAACCGCGTTGCGCGCGAATCGGATGTTTTTTGCGGACGAACCCGCTCTCGAGAGCCACTTGAACGGGCCGGAAACCTGGAGTTTACCGGCCGATTCGGCTAAGCTACTATCCGACTTGGCGAACCCTTCATCGACGCTCATTCACGGGTGCATTGATGCTGACGATTTTCGGAGCCGGCCAACCGTATTGCGACCGTGTTTCTCGTCGCAACTTTCTCCGCATCGGCGGCCTGGGTCTGGGCGGCTTGACGTTGGCCGACTTGCTTCGCGCCGAGCAGGCCAGCGGCAAGAGAACGACGAAGTCGGTCATCATGGTGTTCCTGTCGGGCGGACCGCCCCACCAGGACATGTTCGATTTGAAGATGGACGCCCCTCGAGAGGTGCGTGGAGAGTTCCGTCCCACGGCGACCAACGTACCCGGCGTGCAGATTTGCGAGCATCTCCCGCGGCTCGCGAAGATGATGGACCGGACCATTGTGATTCGATCGTTGGTGGGCGCCGAGAACCGCCACGCGGCCTTTCAGTGTTTGACGGGGCGAGTTTTCGGCAATCAGCCCGTCGGCGGTTGGCCCGCTTTCGGTTCGGTCATTTCCAAACTCAAGGGGCCGGCCAATCCCGGCACGCCGCCGTTTATCAGTTTGACGCCGCGGATGAAATCGTCCGGCTGGTCCGATCCCGGCCAGCCCGGTTTTCTCGGCAAGGCTCACGCGCCCTTCGCCCCCAATCGCGCGGGTGATCTGAGTCTGCAACTGCAGGGCGTCAGCCTGAAGTCCTTCGGTCAGCGGCGCGAATTGATCGAGCAGCTCGACCTGCTGCACCGCGAAGTGGACGCCGACGGTTCGATCGCCGGGCTCGACGCGTTCCAACAACAGGCGTTTGGAATCCTCACCTCCAGTCAATTGGCCGACGCGCTCGATCTCTCCAAAGAAGACCCCCGCATTCGCGCGCGCTACGCCGGCGGCAGCGACGAGCCGGCGGGCTACGGAGACGCCGGTCCGCTCAACAACGATTACTTGCTCGCCGCGCGGCGGTTGGTCGAAGCGGGAGTTCGCGTCGTCAGCTTGGCGTACGGCCGTTGGGATTGGCACGGGCAGCCTCACGGCACCAACTTCGACAACGCTCGCGATCACCTGCCGATCTTCGACCGGGGCGTCTCCGCGCTGCTCGACGATCTTCACGAGCGGGGAATGGACGAGGACGTGACGGTCGTCGTTTGGGGAGAATTCGGCCGCACGCCTCGCATCAATCCGAAAGGCGGTCGCGATCACTGGCCGCGCGTCGCCTGCGGTATGCTCGCCGGCGGCGGCATGCGCACGGGGCAAGTCCTCGGCGCGACCAATCGGCTTGGCGAGCACGCGGTCGATCGACCGGTCCACTTCCAGGAGGTCTTCGCCACTCTGTACCGGAACATGGGGATCGATATCGATCGCACGACGGTGAGAGACTTCAGCGGTCGCCCGCGATATCTGGTTGACCACACTCTGTACCAGCC
>JASMLW010000377.1 GCA_030748485.1 Pirellulaceae bacterium | reverse complement strand
GATCAGCGCGGCCAATTCAATCACGTCTTTCGGCAGTTCTTGGGTCTTGTTGTTCAAGCGGGTGTTCTCAGTCGTCATCGTGTTCATTCTCCCAGCGGCGTTGATGTTAGGTGAGAGAAGAAAAAGCACGTGGCGCGCCCGGACTGCCCATGATGGCGAAGACACCGTCGTAAGTTATTCAAATCACTTAACTTAGTGATTCCGACGCCGAACCGGCCTCTCTCGCGCCTGTCGCGAAAATGCCACACGAATGATCTGGATGCGGCACCTAAATCTTGATACAAGCCCGCGTTACGTATTTTCTCGACCCTTCGGCGCAGGATGTGGTGGATCCACCTCATCCAAACGCCGTGAGGTCCACGTGTTGCATTTTTTCAACCAGATCCCATGCACTCGCGTTCGCCACACGCTCGAACGACTCAACTCGCGGTCCAGATCGTCTGCCTGATCACCGGGCTATCGTGTGGACTAACGGCGTCCCCGATTGCGGCGCAGACCCCGCCCACGCAGACGAACAACTCGTTCGAAACGGACAAGACATCGTGGACGTTCGTCGACTCCGACTGCCCCCGTCTGACCATCCTCGGTCATGAGACCAGTTCGCAATCGGCCCACTCGGGGGCCAAGGCGGAGCACATCAAGGTGCAGGCGAGCAACGGCACACACATCCTGTTCGGCGTTTCGATCCCGCCTTCGAGCCTCATCAAAGAACTGCGGCCGACGGTCTGGATCAAAGCGGACCGACCCGGAATCCAGTTCATGGCGCGGGCCGTGTTGCCGCGGACGATCAACCCGGAAACGGGTGAGCCGCTGCGATTGCAATTGCGCGGCGAGTTCTACCGCACGGTCGGAGAGTGGCAACAATTGGCGCTTCCCGACGTTGAACGGGAGTTGCAGCGCGAGGTGCAACGCCAGCGAACGGTGCGCAATTTCGCGCTCGACACGCGGGAGACGTACATCGATCTATTGGTGCTCAACGCCTACGGCGGCGCCGGCAAGACCGACTTGTGGATCGACGACCTGGCGTACGACGTGTTTCCAGCGGCGCGAACATCACTGACGTCGAATCGGGCGGACAACTCACCGCCGGACGTTTCCAATCCTCGGGCCAGTGGTCCGCCGCGGTTGCCTCGCGGCGAAGAACCGATCTCGGTGCGCGGCGATCTATTGCAGTTCAACGGTCATCCGGTTTCGGTGCGAATGATCGAGCACAATGGCGAATCGTTCAAGCTACTCGAGGAGCTAGGTTTCAACTGCGTGTTGTTGTCCGCTCCGCCCACGCGAACTCAATTGGACGACGCTTTGGCGGCCGGCATCTGGTTGATGGCGCCGCCGCCGTTTGGCGAGCAAGGACTGGCGATCGGGCCTGAACACGCGCCCGTGTTGGCGTGGGTGTTGGGCGATCAACTCGTCGAACGAGAAGCTCCGCTGATCGCTGACTTGTCCCGCGACATGCGTCGCGCCGACGCTCCCGTGCGACGACCATTGCTAGTCGGGGTAAAGAGCGGCTTCAATCATTTCCGCCGCCACGCCGACATCTTGCTCGTCCATCGCGACGTCATCGGTTCCCAGTGGGAATTGAGCGACCACGGAAAGTGGTTGCGAGAAGCGAATCGCAGCGGCCGCGTTAGCTCGCCAATGTTCGCGTCGATCCAAACGCAACCGACGAAAGCCATGTTGTCGCAGCTCGCCGGACTAGGGGCGATCGCAGCGGCGGCTTCCGCATATGTTGAGCCGGACCAGTTGCGCGCCCAGGTCTACCACGCGGTGGCGGCCGGCGCTCGCGGGTTCTGCTTCCGATCTCGAGATCCACTCGATGGAACGGATGACGCCAGCCGTCTTCGCGCTAGCACGCTGCAACTGCTCAACCTCGAGTTGCAAGTGCTCGATCCTTGGATTAAGGGCGGTGTAGCGGAAGGTGAAGTGAAAACAGACGCGACGGATGTCAGCGCGGCGATCCTCTCGACGGAGCGTTCACGACTGCTCATGCTGATCCGCCAATCGCGCGGCGAACAGTTCACCAGCAACCCCCAGGAACGCGCAGTCCCCTCACTTGTCACCTCCGCCGTCTCCAGTTCGAATTCGGCGTATCGCATCACGTTCGCCACCTTGCAACCGCTTGAGTTGAGCCGAGTCTCCGGTGGGTTTCGCATGGATATTGAGCACGCTGAACCGACATCGCTCGTATTGCTCACCCAGAATCCACGGACCATGGAGCACATCGGTCGGATGCTGCAGGCGAACGGTCCCGAGATGGCGTACTTGCGGTTCACGATCACGCAATTGCACATGCAGCGTACGGTCGCCGTGCTGGAGCGAATCGCGGCCGTGCGCACGGCGCTCAGCCAAACAAGTCAACGACTGGTCGACGCGAGTCAGCAATTGTCGCGAGCTAGTCAGCTGTTGGGCAGCGGCGACATCGATTGGGCGAACGTGCACTGCAATCGGGCGATGCGCGCGATCGCGCAGATTCGTCGCAGCCACTGGGAGCAGGCGGCCGCCTCATTCGTCACGCCGACCGCGACGCCGCTCTGCTCCTCGTTCGGGTTGCTTCCCGAGCACTACGCGCTGGCGGAGCGAATCCGCGCTTCGCAGTGGTCGGGAAACGCTCTGCCGGCCGGCGACTTTGAAGAGATTCGCGAAGTGCTCAACGCCGGGTGGAAGAAAGAAGCTTCCTCGAAATCGCACCGACCGTTGATTGAACTCACGCTCGACGATGTCTGGTCGGGCCGCCGCTGCCTTCGTCTCAAGTCAGTGTCGACGGAGCCGTCGCGGACGGTGAGCGAGCAGCCCGCCATCCGCGTGACCAGCGCGCCCGTTCTGGCGCGGGCTGGACAACTAGTCCGCATTCACGGCTGGGTGAAAGTTCAAGTCGAATCGCCGGGCAAGGGCGCACTGACGATTTTTGACTCGCTGGGCGGACGCGAATTGGGCCAACAACTGAGCGTCTCGCAGGGATGGCGCGAATTCACCTTTTACCGAGCAGCGCCGCGCGACCACACGCTGCTGCTACAATTCGAGTTGGACGGTGACGCCGACGTCCGCCTCGATGGCGTCACGATCCACTTGATCGACACGCGTTCCCATTGACGTTTTCCGGTCGCCCTATGGAAACAGTCGTCGCGTTGCTGCCAGTCATCGTCGTTGTCGCCTGCGTGCTGCTGGGCGTCTTTGTCGCCATCGCGATCTTTCTTCGCCATGCGAGTGGTGATCGGACTCCGGAAGTTGCGGACCTGTCCATCGATCTGGAGGCGCTGAGCACGCCGCCGCCCGACGGCCAACGCCCCAGTGTCGAGGTCTACGGCGTCCCGGTCCAATTGGCCGTTGTTGTGATGGCTCCCGCCGGACGCGGAGTCGAATTGCCCGGCAACCTGGAAATGCCTCGCGTGATCGACAATTGGATTCCCGGCCTGATGCGGATTCTGAAGCGCCACCAACCAGCCTTTCGCCGCTGGCCAAATCAGCTCAGCACGACCGGCTTCTCGCACACGTTCTTTAGCAATGTGCGGTTGCCGGGCGATCGCGGCAAAGACACTCGTTGGTGCTCAGTCTGCGGCCGCATCCGCAGCGGCGACGGTCAATATCTGGTCGGACTGGCGTTCGCGGCGGCCACCCCTAACGGACTCAGCGAAATCTCGATCGAGCAAGAGGGGCAATGGCTCGATGTGATACGCATCCGCTGACGCCGTGTTCTCAGTTGGCGCCGTGTTCTCAGTTAGTGAGTCGACAAACGAACCGACAGCGAGGTGAAGGTGGGGCGCAGTTCGGAACAACTTCACGACGACATGCTGGCCATCTGGCGAGCCGGCGTCGATGCGGTCCGCAGCGATCGACTCGTCCGCGAACACGTGCGAGTACGCGGGGCCTGGCTCGATATCGCCGACACCAAGTTGCGGTTGGACCGGATTGGACGAATCGCTGTCGTCGGCGGCGGCAAAGCGGGCGCTGGAATGGCGCAAGGACTGCTTGACGCACTCGGCCCTCGGTTGGTGGACGAGAAGCAAGTTCACGGTTGGATTAACGTCCCCGCCGATTGTGTCCGCCCCGGCGGCCCGATCACACTGCACGCGGCCCGCCCGGCGGGCCACAACGAACCGACGCCCGCCGGAGTCGCCGGCGTGGAGCGGATTCTCGAGATCATCGGTGGACTGTCCGAGGACGACCTTTGTCTTTGCCTTCTGTCCGGAGGCGGCTCGGCGCTGTTGCCGGCCCCCCCTGCCGGCGTTTCACTCGCCGACAAACAACAGGTGACGCGGCTTCTCAGCGGGGGCGGAGCCAATATCAACGAACTCAACACCGTCAGAAAGCAGTTGAGCCGAGTCAAAGGCGGTCGTTTGGCGCAGGCCTGCGCCGGCGGACACCTCGTGACGCTCGTCATCTCGGATGTGATTGGCGACCCGCTCGACATCATCGCGTCCGGCCCAACCACTCCTGACTCGGCTTCGCCCGCCGATGCGATCGCCGTTCTCGAAAGATTCACAAGCCCCGAAAATCCCGCTCCCGGCTCCGTTCTCGCCGCCCTGGGTGCGGCCGCGCCCGCGCCCCCGCGAGTCACTGCGGTGACCGCCAGTTACGTGATCGGGAACAACGCAGCCGCTGTCGATGCGGCCGGCGTCGAAGCCGAACGCCGCGGGTACTCACACGCCATGGCGTCCGCCGCCGCTTTGGAGGGCGCGGCGGAAGGAGTGGGAGTCAAGTTGGCGCAAATGGCCCTGAAGATGCGCGACCAACCTGGACCCGACTGCCTGATCAGCGGCGGCGAACCAACCGTGACATTGGCCCCGCCCGCGATACGCGGCTCCGGCGGCCGCAATCAACAACTTGTGCTGGCCGCACTCCAGGTCCTGCTCGAGAAGAATCCGTCCGCTCCACTCGAGCGCATGGCGCTGATGTCGGGAGGCACTGACGGTGAAGATGGTCCGACTGACGCGGCCGGCGCATTCATCGACGCCTCCGTCGCCGCCAGCCTGCCTGCACACGCCTTGTCGGCGGTCGCCGATCATCTCAGCAGAAACGACGCGTACGCATTCTTCGATCAACACGGCGGACTGATTCGCACCGGACCGACACACACGAACGTGTGCGATTTACGAGTCGCGACGGTGGCGCAGGAGGCAATCTGACTAGGGTCTCATGACCCGTGCTAGTCCCACCACCATTGACCTTTTTCAAGGTTCAAGGTCGTCGTCTGCTGGCGTTGCGAGTCCAGCTTGCCGTCCTCGTCCTTGATCAGTCGTGTCGACACCAACGCTTCGGTGGGCTGAATCTTCACGCCGCCGCCAATGGGAGTCATCAGCGTGCGCCCTTTCCAGATTGCGTTGACGGCCGTTTCGACCTTCTCCGGCGCCGTGTACGTCTCGACTTGAAATTGACCCTCGTCGTTGAATACGTCCGCCGTCCAGCCGGCTTGGCTGTAGTAGTCTTGCCGCTGAATGAAGGCCGCCGCCACCGCCATGTCGATCAGGTTGCGCATCTGTCCGTAAACAGGAACTCGCGCGGCCAACTTGTCGTATTCCTTCGTGAACGACTTGACGAACGCTTCGCTCGCGCGATCCGTCTTCTTCGTCGAGACACGTGAGCCGTCGGCTGTGACCAATTCGCTTTCGTTGACCAACTTGACCGTCGTGCCGACTAACTCCATCGCCTTGTCGTCATCAGCGACTTTGACGCATTCGTAGTTGGGCACGAAGTACCAGCGCTGCAGCGCGTTGCGAGCCACATCGCGCGGGTTGGCTTTCGCCACGTAACTGACGATGTCGGCCGGCGGATGCTCCAGACCAATGCCGATCAACTTCATGCGGTAATCCGCTTCGACCAGGACTTGGGCGAAGTGAGTGCGCGGTGAGATTCCGCGGATCGTGACGGTTTGCATGCCGAGACTGTCGCGCAGCCCGCGGACAATCCGGCGCGTGTCTTTGGGCAACGCCCGACCACCGAGCCCCGCCAGGAATTGCTGCATCTTGTTGAGACCCTCTTTGGTTGGATCGATCGAGACGCTGATCACGCTCGTGCGATCTCCAGCTGCCGGAAAGGCTCGCAGCGCGGTCACCAAATCCTGCAGTTCCAAAACGGCCCGGCCAGTCTCCATGCCGATCGCGCGGCCGGAAATGTCCTCCACGTAACCTTCAGCCGGACCGGCGATCACGATGTCCTTGGTTTCCGGGTAATAGAAAACGTGGGTGATCCGCGTCAGTCCGGCTAGGAAACGCATGTCGTTCGTCTCGAACTCTCCGCTCGCCGAGCGGGCCGCCAAAGCCGCCTCGAGCCGGTTGAGCGAGATCTTGCGCAACTTGCTCGGCCGCGCTAACTCGGGCCTCACCGCGGCGCGAGCCTCCGCCAAGCGACGGCGAGTCAACTCGCCCGTCGGGTCGCGAAAGATCTTCGTGCGGAACACGCCATCCGCGCTGACCTCAACGCCCGCCGGCTGTGTCCCGCCAGCGATGACGTGCCCAATTTTGTAGGTCGCCATCGCGCCGATCGCGAGGGCAAGAGTGAGGTAGATTCGCGAACGACTCGCAAACATCGGATTCTCCTCTGAATGTCCGGACAGGCGACCACGCGATTCAATACCCGACCGCGTGGCCGGTACGCCCCCGCGCCGGCGTTGGCTCGGACGCGGGAACGATTGATGGCTCTTCTGTAGGGAAATGCGGGCGAAAGAGGGGTTCCTCCGCCGAAAGTGTTGCACAGTTTGATCTTAATTAGGCAATCTGGATAAAGCAAGAAATACAGGGGGATTGTGCCGACCCGACCCTCCGCCTCCTCGCCGCCAGCACCTCTAACTGCCTTAAACCACGAAACTTAAGGCTGGATGGCGCAACCGACCAACCCACTCCATTAATTGCTATCTCAATAATGGCAATTGCGCGCTCGCGCGTCCGCCGAGTCAGGAGCGGCGATTCTGGCTACGGTTTCCGTTCCCGCCGGCGGATCGGGGCTCCGGCCGTTCGGTGATCAGCGTCAGGTGGCCGGGGCCGAGAAGGTCGTCGACTCGCGACTTCAACTGGCTCGTCACATCGATTTTCACCTTGTGGGAGCGGAGCACAACTTGGCTGCCGTCGTTCAACTTCAGGGCCAGTTGCAACTCGCACTTGCCTGGATACCCACGCACGATTTCGTGCACCTTCCGCAGTGTGTCCTGGGGATGTTCCCCCTCATCGACTCGGATGATGACGCCGCGCGTGTAGCGTTGCTCCATCTGATCGATCGGAATGATCTCGTTAATGATCAGATTGGCTTCGTCTCCGCCACCGCGCCGATCCACCGTTCCGTTGACGACAACGACCGAGTCGGGCTGGACATGGTGTCCCGTTTGCTCAAAGCCGTCCGGCCAGAGAATGCAGCGCACGACGCCTTGGCGATCTTCGAGGTCAAAGTTGGCGTACTTCGTCGGTGCGCCGGGGCGTCCGTTTTTGGTGTGCGCTAATTTGATCGCCGAGATCATACCGCCGACAACGACCTGTCCGCGATCCGGCATGTCGCTCAACCGTTGCGTCGAGTGCGAGCAGAAGGCGGCGAGTTTCGCTTCGTACTCCTCGAGAGGATGCGCTGACAGGTAGAAGCCGAGTACTTCTTTTTCCAGCAGCAGTTTTTCACGTTGTTCAATCTCGGGGACGTTGGGCAACGGTACGGCGTCGGTGGCGTCGTCGGCATCTTCGTCCATCGCGCCAAACAAGCTCTTCTGGCCGCTCCGCCGATCGGCGAGCGCCGCAGCGCCGGCCT
>JASMLW010000376.1 GCA_030748485.1 Pirellulaceae bacterium | reverse complement strand
GGCTCCGGCCAGCAATTGTTGCGGTGATAGTCGACGTGCGCTCGATGCCAAAAACTGGACCACCAATCGGCCCGAGCCGATACAGGAGCCAACATCGTGACAGCCACAAGAACTCCCAGAAACCATCTGGTTCGCATCATCACCACTCCTCCTCACCCAGGCGCACCTAACAGATTGTGTTCAGCGCGCGCGAGAGGCGACGCCGAATCAAATCTGTTATCGACACGCGACAGGCCACAACTGTTCCCGATGAAGAACCGGCCTAAAAACCCTCCCAGACCAGCTATCTTGCAGACGGCCTCTTCCCACTCCGCCCCAACCGCCGGGGCGGGCGGGCCCTGCTTGGTCGCCAACGTAGTTTGAGAGGACTAGGCGCCTCGCCAACGACCCAGCTACCTCGACAAACCACTGAGAATGCGACGCGAGCAGCGCGACAGGACGTCTTCGTGCCTCCGTGCCTCTGTGCCTCCGTGCCTCCGTGTGAGATTCCTATTTTTCTCACACAAAGCCACAGAGGCACAAAGTTCGATGCCAACGTTGCGCTGCGTCTACCCGTTCCAATCACGCGAACGGCGCGCTCACTTGCAGCTAGCCGCCGGCGTTGCCCATGGCGGGCAACATTTCACGGATCATGGTGATCGCGGCGGGACCGACGAGCACGACGAAGATGCCGGGGAAGATGAAGATCACCAATGGGAAGATCAACTTGACGGCCGTTTTGGCGGCCTTTTCTTCGGCGATCTGCTGCCGACGGGTGCGCATCGAGTCGCTTTGCACGCGCAGTGCGGTGGCGATGCTCGAACCGAACTTGTCGGCTTGGATAAGAATGGAGGCCAACTGTTGCAGGTCGTCGACGCCGCTCCGCGCACCGAGCTCCTGCAACACGTGGTTCCGCGTGCGTCCCATCTGCAAGTGCAGATTACAGAGCGCGAATTCTTCGGCGATAAGTCGGTACGACTTCCGCATCTCGTCGGCGACCTTGCGCATCGCCTGGTCGAGTCCCAGCCCGGCCTCAACACAGACGACCATCAGGTCCAGGGCGTCGGGCAGACCGAGGAAGATCGCCTCTTTCCGTTTTCTCGCGCAGAACCAGACGATCACTTCGGGCAAGTAGAACAGTCCGCCGGCGATTCCGACGGCGACGAAAATGTTGTTCCGGCTCACACCGCCGATCAGGAGCACGGCGCCACCGCCGACGATGAGGCCGATGACGAGGCCGAGGAACTTCAAACCGAGGAAGATGGTGGCAGCCGCTTCACTGCGAAAGCCGGCGTGGGTGAGACGCAGCTTGAGGCGGCTGGCCTCGCCTTCGGTTTTCGGCTGCAGCGGTTTGGCCAATTTCGGCGCGGCGCTTTCAATCGCCTTGGCGACCGAATTCTCGCCCTCCCGCTTGCGTCTCGAGTTGGGGTCGCGCAGTTCGTCGAGTCGTTCTTCAGCGCGCGCCTTGTTGGGACTGAGCCACTCCATCATGGCCCAGACGATGGCGGCGAAAATGCCGAACACGGCGATCGCGAAAATGTATGCGTAGTCCATATCTGAAGTCCGTTGTCGCTAGACTTTGATGCTGATGATTTTCTTGATTACGACCGCGCCCAGGAACTGCATGACGACGGCGACGGCTAACATTTGTTGGCCCATCGGGTCATCGAACAAGATCATGCAGTAGTCGGGATTGAGTCGAAAGAGCGTGAGGAACAGGACCGGCGGCAAGGCGAGCAACACGATGCCGGACAGGCGACCTTCGCCGGTGAGCGCTTGAATCTGGCCCCAGATCTTGAATCGCTCGCGGACGAGCGTACCGATCTTGTCGAGGATTTCGGCCAAGTCGCCACCCGTCTGACGCTGCAGAATGACGGCGGTGGCAAAGAAACGGAGGTCCAGGTTGGGCACCCGCTCGGTCATGTCCTCGAGGGCTTCCTCCAAAGGGATACCCAAGTTTTGCTCTTCGTAGCAACGAGTGAATTCGCGGCCGACCGGATCCGACATCTCCTCGCCGACAAGGCTAAACCCGGCGGCCAAACTATGTCCGGCCCGCAAGGCCCGCGACACCAACTCGAGAGCCTCGGGCAACTGTTTGGCGAACCGCGACATGCGCTGTTTGCGTTTGAACCAGATCGCGAAAAATGGCAAGCCGCCGCCGATGAGCGCGGCGACAGGAAGAATGGCGACGTGGGCTCCAAACAAGAACGCGACGACCGCGGCGCCGGCGGCGGCGCCCAACGTCATTAGCAAGAACTTGGTGGGGGAGACGTTGACGCCGGCCTGTTCGAGGAAACGGTTGATGTTGCCGATGCGACTAAACAACTGCTCGGCGAACGTGACGCCCTCTTCGAGCGAACCGGCGATAATGCTCGTCTCGGATGCTTCGACCGGCTGCGCCGCTCCGGTGAGCAGGTCGAGGCGATCCTCGATATGCGCATCGTTGTCGGGACGCATCAACGTGCCGACCGCGGCCACCAATGCGGCGACTGCGACAAAGCATGTGATCACAACAATGAGAGCCAGCATGTGTGGATTCTCCGTCTCGGCGGACGCCGTTGTTAGTCGTTTAGCATACATAGCTCAAAGAATCACTCCCAACCCCGCGCAACGGTGGAGGTCCGCGGTGTCGACCGGGAGGGAGAGTCCAATTGCGCCGGTTGTCGCGTTTAGAGACGCGAGGCAAGAGGCGGGAGGTGTCGCAGTGCGAACACCAGACGGCGTCGCCCGGCGAGACTGGCCGCTTCAGCGGCCTCGAGTCGAAGCGCTACTTCGAGCGGGGCCAGAAACTGAGCCAGCGCCCTCCGCGCGAACTGGCGGCCGCGGCGGTCACTTCCGCTTGCGACTCCGCGGTTTCGTCGCCCGCCAGGGCGTGAGACATTCCTACGATTGACTGCGTCAATCCAGCTCGCGGAGCCTGATTGATCAGCGGCACGCCGTTGTTCCGCATCTCGACCATGACTCGATAGTCGTTGGGGATCTGCCAGAAGATGTCGCGGCCGATCGTCTCCTGGGCCTTCTTCAAACTGATCTCGCCGGCGCCGCCGAGCCCCGAACGATTCACGACGATCTTGACCTTGTCCTTCAGCCCGTCGATTTCGTCAAACGACATCAGCAACCGCACGACGTTGCGCAAGCAGGGCAAGTCCAGCTGCGTCACGAGCAGCACATGGTCGGACGCCTCCAAAGCGACCAAGTCAACCGGCGTAAACCCTTTGGACAAGTCGATGACCAAGTGGCTGAAGGTCGCTTTCAACAAACCGACGACGCGGTGCAGCGACTCGGGCGTCACCAGCTCCGCGTCTTGAAGTTGCACCGGCCGCGGCAGCAGGTACAAACCGCAAGCGTGTTTCGTCAACGATCGTTTGAGCAAGGAGAAGTCGAGTCGGGAGATGTTCTGGGCGACATCGACGAGCGTGTAGTCGGGGATCATGTCGAGGAAAACGTCGGCGTCTCCGAGCGACAAGTCGAGATCGACGAGCGCCGCGGAATAACGCTCCTCAGCGGCCAACGCGCAGGCCAAGTTGACGGAAATGCTCGTCGTGCCGACGCCGCCGGTCGCTCCCGCCACGGCAATCACCTGGCTGCCGCGAGTGCGCCCCTCGTCGCCGCTGTACTGCTGACTGCCAATTCGCTCCAAGGCGACGACCAGGTCCTCACCCCGAACGGGGCGTGTGAGGAACTCTTTGGCGCCGGACCTCATCGAACGGAGGATCAGCTGTCCGTCGTTTGAATTGCTGATCACCAGAATGCTGCAGTCGGGTGAGGCGCGCCGCAGATTCTCGATCAGCTGCAGCGCCTTCTCCGGATCTTGATCGAGGCTGACGACGCCGATGTCGGGGTGCGTCTGTTCAATGACGTCGGCGAAGAACTCGTAGCGCGCGCACTCAGCCTCCAACCAGACCACATCCATGCTCAGCAACATCTCTTTGAGCTGCTCGCGCGTCGCGTCGTTGGGGTCGACAATCGCCAGTCTGAGAACGTTGCTCATCTCGTCATCTCGTCATCTCGTCGCGTTCGTGCGGTCGATATTGGTCGCTTTGCGGGAGGAACCGTCGATCAAGGAAACGCATCGTAGCCCGACGGCCCAATTAGTTGAGGCTGCGGCGCCGGTTGGGATACGCGGATCCGCGGCGCGGCTCCGCGGAGGTCGAGCCGATAGGACGCGTCGGCGGCCGGAACTGGATTCGTTCGCGGCGGCGCTGACGGCCCGATGTTGATTCCACTCGGTGGGCCACCACGGATTCCACCGTCGGTCGCCGAGTTGACTGACGGACCGGCGCCGACTCCCGGCTGAAGGGTCGGCTGCAGTTGGGGCGATCCGGCGTCAAATTGAATGGAGTGATGGGGCTGAATCGAGTGAGCTCCGCCGTGACCGCCTTGGCAGTTCAGACAGCTGCCGTCGTTGCAGCACTTGGGAACTTCGATATAGCCGCGGCCGTAGAAGTCCGTGTCGCTGGGCGAACGTGTGAAGCCGCCAGGCAGGCATTGCGGTACTTCGTGCGGATCCATGGCGTCGACGAATTCCGGCGTCACCGTAATGATCAACTCGATTTCATTCTCGGTCTCTTCCTGGCGGCGGAACATCGCGCCGACCCAGGGGAGGTCGGCCAGCACGGGCAGACCTTTCCGCTCGGCTTCGACGCGAGTCTGCACAAGGCCGGCGACGGCCAATGTCTGGCCGGATCGCATCTCGGCTCCCGTGTCGACCCAACGGCTGCGGATGCCGGGAATCGTGACATTCTGAACAGTCACGCTGCGCGACGGATCGATCTCGCTCACCGTCGGACGCACGTCGAGGCGAATGTGCCCATTGGCCAACACGATCGGCACGAAGTCGACGCGCGTTCCGATCTCGCGATACTCGATCGAAAACGTCCCCAGGCTCTGCGGCACCAGAATAGGAATCTCACCGCCCACGTTGAAGCTGGCCGGTCGACCGCTCACCGTGGTCAGCGTGGGTTCGGCGAGCACTTTGGCCAAGTTGTCTTGCCGCAGCGCTTCGAGGAATCCAAAGAAGCCGCCCGCTCCATCGACGACTCCAAACGAAACGTTCTGCCCCATCGTGCTCTGCGCGAAGCTCGCCGCGCCGGCAGGATTGATGGCGAAGTCGCCAATCAAACCGGCTGCGTTTTGCACGATGCCGTCGTTGCCGTTGAAGAAGGCCCAGTCGAAGCCGACCTTGCGGAGCTTTGTGCGGGAAACCTCCATCACGCGCACGTGCAGCAAGACCTGCTGAGCTCCGCCAACCGAAATGTTGTTGATCACGTTCGGGTAGTAGTCCTCCGCGACGCTAATGATCTGGCTGACCATCTGAGCACTGGGGACGAATCCCGAGATCACCACACTCGTGCTCAGCGACCGCACGCGCAACGAGGCGTTCGGGAATTCGGAGATGAGGATGTTTTCGAGTTCTCGCGCGTCGGCCAGCACGACGATGTCGACCAAATAGACGCGGTCGTTCTCGTCCCACAACTTGATGTTCGTGACGCCCGGTTTGCGAGCTGAGATCTGCACCTGGTTGGGCGACAGCGGCTGCACTTGGACGACGTCGGGGTTGTCGAC
>JASMLW010000375.1 GCA_030748485.1 Pirellulaceae bacterium | reverse complement strand
ACCCGTTTCCGCCATTTTCGCTTAACCGGCTCTCAACCAAACACCGACGGTCCCGTCGGTCCCGGCGCTCCGGGACCGTTTTCATTGCGTCTCATCCACTTGCCCTTAGCCCGGGAATGACTAAAGACTAGTGACTAATGACTAAGGAATGACGAAGGCCGAATGACTAAAGTCCAGATACGATGACTGGGACTCTAGGGAACGCGCGGCGACTTCTGGTCTTTCCGTCCCTAGTTATTCGTCATTGGGCCTTCATTAGTCACTAGAGGCTGTTTCAAAACCTTGTACGATGGCCTTCCAAGGCCGTCGAATTTGGAAATCCTCGGGAAACGACGGCCTTGGAAGGCCATCGTACGGCAAAACATCGGTTTTGAAATGCGCTCTAGTCCTTAGTCATTACCCAGGATTCTCCCGTGCGACGCCAGACGACTGACAGACCGGCCCGCCAATGGATCGCGCGGTGCGCGATCTCCGCGAACCAACTCGCGCTCGCTTTGCAAACGCTCCCCGCGCCCTCGCTCGCCGGCGAGCGTCTTGAGCGGGTCGACGCGAAACGACTGATTGAGTTTCACAGTTCGGGGGCCCAGTGGTGGCGCACGGTGATCCAACTGAGGGTTTTCCTCGCCGTTCGCAGCCAATTGCAGGCGACCGACTCGCCTGGCGAACTCCACGATTCGGAGCAACTGCAGGAATGGTTGATCGCGGCCGCCAAGGCAGCGGGGCGGCAGCGGGAACTAGGGGAATTCGCGACGCGGTTGGAGGAGGCTCCGCGAGACGCGTGCCGCCGTTGGTTCGACCACCAGGCGGCCGGAGACGCCGGCTGGCCGTATTTTCACGAGTGGTTTCTGTCGAATTGCGACCGAGCGGGGCGCATGGACGCGGGAGCTTATTACACGCCCTATTCGGTGGCCGAGTATTTGCTGAAGTCAGTGTCGCGATTGACCGCGAAACACTTTCCGACCCGGGATCGTTTGGTGTTGCTCGATCCAGCCTGCGGCGGCGGGATTTTTCTGACCGCCGCGGAGCGCGTGTCCTGGCCCAATCGATCCATCTCGCTGTGCGGTTGGGAGTTGAATCCGGCCAGTTGGGCCATCGCCCATTACTGCCTGTCGGGCGACCGTCACGCGATTGGACTGCAGTGCTGCGATGCGCTTGAGCAGATGTCGGTCGAATCGTTGAGACCGCCAGCTGACGAGGCTCTACTGATCGTCGGCAATCCTCCTTACGGAGCTCAACCGATCGACGCCGGGGACCAGTGGCGACGGCAACTTGTGCAGCCGTTTCGCCCGCGGCGAGAACGCAAATCGCAACTGAGTGACTCGTTTGTACAGTTCCTAGCCTGGGGCAAATGGCAGCTCGATCAGCGCGGGGCCGGCGTGATGGCCTTCGTCACCAACAGCTCGTACCTCACCGGCGTCACGCATCGCACAACGCGAGCAGCGCTGGGCGACTCGTTTGATCACATCGACATCGTCAATCTTCACGGTGGCATGGCGCGGCGGCCAACCCCCGACGATCAGAACATCTTCGGGATCCGGCAGGGAATCGCCATCGGTGTTTTTGCCAAGACCGGCGGCGCGACGCGCGAGGTGCGTTACGCCGAGCTGACTGGGCGCAGCGACGAGAAACTGGCGAAACTGCGCGAGTGGACGGCGACGGAGACGCCCTGGCGAACGATGTCCGAAAACTCATTTCACATTCAGGCGCCGACGAATCGCTCCGGCGAGGAGCATTGGACGCTCGATCGTGTTGTCCGCGCCTATACGTCGGGCGTGCAGACGAAGTGCGACGCCCTGCTCGTGGGACATACTCGCGATGAGTTGGCTGGTCGCATCAGGCAACTGCTGAATGGTTCGCCCACCGAGCACCAACCTCCCGCCTGGCTGCGCAAACGGCTCGCCGCGGCGACGTTCGACGAATTGCGAATTCGAGAATACTTCGTTTCACCTTTTGACCGCCGCTTCGTCTACTACGACCCAGCTTTGCTCGGCCGCCCGCGGCGGAACGTCCTCGGAGATGTCGCCCCCGGTGAACGGTCCTTGATCTTCATGAGACAAAGCTCGAACGCGGGCGAGTACGACCACTTCCTGATCGCCGACGGGCTGGCTTCCGACCGCGTGTTCTCGAGCGCCCACGGCGCTCCGTTTCTCGCCCCGCTGTCATACTGCGGCGAGCCCAACGTGGCGGATGAATTCGTGGCGGCAGTGCGAACGGCCGTGGCTCCGCAATGCGAACCGGCTGATGCGTTTTTCTATCTCTACGGATTGTTTCACAGCGCTCGATATCGCCGGCGCTGGGCGGCCGAGTTGCGACGTGGCTTTCCACCGGTCCCGCTGCCCCCGAATCACGCCGCCTGGCGGAAGACAGTCGCCGCCGGTCGGGCGCTGGCCGATCTGCACTGCTCCCCGCCGACCGGCCAACGGCGATCGCTGGGTTTGCGCCCGGCGCGGATGAGCGACAGTGACATGACAGTTGAACGTGTCGGCTCCTACCAACGCGACGCAACCGGCGACGTCGGCGCGGTCCACATCAACGACGCGACCGCGATCGTCGTCCCGCAGGCGCTCTGGGATTGGTCCGTTGGCGGATATCGAGTCGTATGGCGGTGGTTGACTCAACGTCGGGGCCGAGCTCTCACTGACGCGGACCTGCGCTGGCTGGCTCACCTCGATTTCATTCGGGCGGAGACGCACCGCTGGCGCGGCCAGCTGCAATTGCGCTGGCTCGACGAAGTTACCGCGACCCCGAAGCTCCCGGCGTCCTGCTAAGCTCACAAAGCGAGCGAAGCCGCATCGGGTGAACCGCGGATCCACTCCGCAGAGGGGGTGTTCGGACGCGCGCGACTCGATGATACTTCGGTGGTCCTATCGTAACGGGAAGTATGGAATCTAATATGAGCACCGGGGACTGCCCCAGCGAAAAGCAGATTCTCGACTTGGCCGCTGGCCTGGAGGACGGTTTGCCGTTCGCTGATCACGTCGGCGAATGCGAAGCGTGCACGTTGGCGCTGGAGTGGGCTCGAGCTCATCTGCTCGACGTCGACGACGAGTCGACGACGTCCATCAATGCGATCGAGTTGCGGACGCGATTTCCCTGGAGCGGACCCGAGGACCTGGAGTCGGCGATTGGGACGGAGTTGTCCGATCGCAAGTTTGATCTGTCGACGTTGCAACCGTCGAACAAGGCGGATTGCATCGGCCGCATCGGCGACTTTGACATCGAGGATGTTCTTGGCCACGGCGGCATGGGAGTTGTATTTCGCGTCTACGACAACACGCTTCGGCGAGTTGTTGCGGCGAAGGTGTTGACGAGGGAACTGGCCTGCTCGGAGACGGCGCGACGGCGGTTCATTCGCGAGGCGCGGGCGGCGGCGCACGTTATCCACAGCAATGTCGTGACAATTCATTCGGTTGAAGAGGACAGTTACGCTGAATCGTTCAGCACCTTTTCTTTGCTGATGCGGTACTTGTTCATCGCAAAGGATGACTTACGCCATTCCGATGCTGTGGTACCAACAGCATGTCAGACGTATAAGCCTGACGCTGGGCCGTCGCTTTTTCCATTTCTGCGATTTGCCTTTGTTGTTCAGCCACTATGCGTTGCTGCGCCTCATTGTCTTGGGCCAGCTTCGCCTCGGTCTCACGTGTCTCGGCCAGCTTGCGCTGTTTTTGGGCAAAGCGGAACGAGTGTTAATCGAGTTGAAGAGGAGGAAGAACCACGACCCACCCCGCGAAACACGGGAAGAGCCGGACGCTGGACCCATGCGTTCAATGAACAAGGATCGTGCTGTCGGAGATCGTTTCAAGGGGTTGATTCGTTTCAGCGATCCTCAGCGGATGCGGATTCTGCGGTGCATCGCCACGTCGCCCTACGTCGATCCGCGCGTCGCCGCCGAGATGGGCGTTCCAGTCGAGATGGGCAAACACTTGAGCGTGCGGCGAGCGGCGCTGGAGTGCGATGTGTTGCTGACGTCCGGCCCGGCCGAGTTGGCGTATTGGCTGCAGGGCATTCGACCGAAACTGTGTGTCTTCGTGGCCCATGGAGAATGCCAATACACGCAACGCATTCTCGACGCCAACGCATCGGTGCTCGACCATGTGGTGGCCGTCAGCGGGCGAGCTCAACAGGTGTGCGAAGGCGTTCCCAGCACGGTCATTCTGAACGGAGTCGACGCGGCTCACGTCGCCCAAAGTCGCGCGCGGGAGGAAGTTCGTTCGTCTCTGGGCTTCACGGAACAAGACTATGTGGTCGGGTTCGTGGGGCGTTTCTCCGACGAAAAGCGACCGCAGGCGATCATCGAAGCGGTCGCGCAGATGCCGCCGCAATTCAAAGCTCTCCTCGTCGGTTGGGGCCCCTTGCGGGGACCGTTGATGGACTACGCCAACCGCACCATTCCAGGCCGCTACGCTTTCGCGGAAGCGGGCGATCATCTGGGAGATTACTATCACGCGATGGATAGCTTCTGCATGCCGTCGGCGACCGAAGGGTTCGGCTTGGTCGTGCTCGAGGCGATGCTCTGCGGAAAGCCGGTTATCGTGACGCCCGTCGGTTGCGTTCCCGAGGTCGTGCGAGATCGCGTCAACGGAGTGGTTGTCAGCGGCGACTGCTCGTCGTTGATCGACGCCATCTCGCTCCTCGAACAGCACCCCACTTGGGCGCAGAGCATCGCCAACGAAGGCCGCGCCTACGCCGAACGAAACGGACATGCGCTCCGCATGGCTCGTGATTACCAGGAGCTGCTCACGCGATTGTGGCGCGAGCAACACGGCTCGACGATGGCCGTCTGACGCGCCGTCTGACGCCCACTTCGCTCCCGTCGATAACTGGAGACTCATCGCGATGCCGATCGGCAGCTACACGGCCCTTCCCCACGTTGTGCATTCTCTGCTGGAGTTTCGTCCGCAACGGCTGCTCGACTTGGGGATCGGCTTTGGGTTCTTCGGCGGCGTCGTCCGCCAATGGCTCGACTACGGCGTCAAGCCGTGGAAGTCGTATCTGGTCGGTGTCGAGTCGTTTGAAGGTTATGGAAACCCGATGTGGGACCTCTACAACCTGGTTGTCGTCGACACGATTGAGAATTATTTAGCGAGCTGCGAGGAGACGTTTCAAGGCGTTGTGCTCAGCGATGTGGTTGAGCATTTTTCGCGCGAGGACGGCTGGGCGGTCATGAATCGCGCCACCGAGTTGCTCGAACCGGGTGGCCGGATGCTGGTCGCGACGCCGTCGGTCTTTGTCGAACAGGGAGCCGTGCACGGCAACCCGCGCGAGGCGCACCAATCACTCTGGACGACTGACGACCTCGCCGAACTCGGGTTCAAGGTCCTCCTCGACGGGAAGCCGGACCAATTCTTGAGTGAGATGATTGTTGCTGAATGGACGAAGAAGTAGAGAGTCCCTGCGATGACCATTTCTCCCGAGACGCGCCGCCGAGCCAGTAGCCACCTCCGCGACGTTGACCCCGTGCTCGGAGCCGTCGTCGAACGAGTTGGTTCGTTCTCATTGGTCACGCAGAAAGGCCGCTTCGCAACGCTGGCTCGATCAATCCTCTCGCAACAAATCTCCACCAGCGCGGCGCGGACGATTCGGCGGCGGCTGGAGACCGCGATGGGTGGGCCGCCCAGCGCGGATCGAATTCTGGGACTTGACGACGATGATTTTCGCGCCTGCGGCGTCTCCGGCCAGAAGACTCGTTACTTGCGCGACTTGGCGGAGCGGACGGCCAGCGGTGAGATCCGTTTTCGCCGCCACGCCCGATTGACCGATGAGCAGATCATCGCCGAACTGACAGCCGTCAAGGGTATCGGCCGCTGGACGGCTCAGATGTTTCTGATCTTCTCACTCGGCCGACCCGACGTGTTCGCCCCCGATGATCTCGGGCTCCGCTCGGCCATCCGGGCTCTTTACGGTTTTGATGAGATGCCGAGCAACGCGGAGTGTTTGGAATTGGCCGCCGTCTGGGCCCCGTTCCGCAGCGCGGCCAGCTGGTACCTCTGGCGGAGCCTCGAATAGCCGCCGACGAGCCCTTTTTCGGCTGGCCGTCGACCGGCGTTTGAACTCTCTACAGATGTCGAGTATATTCGGCAATCGCGGACGGCGCCGTCCCGCCTGACGACGCCACCGACCGACCCACCGCCATCGTCCACATTGGAGTGGAGCCGTGAAACCATTGCCCGACATGTCCAAATCAGAGTGGATTCTGATGGAGTCGTTGTGGAATCGACGACGAGGTACTGCAACCGACCTCCAGCAGGATCTACAGGAGCAACAAGGCTGGGCCTACAGCACGGTAAAGACGATGCTCGATCGACTCGTTGAAAAGGGATACGTCAAGGCTCGCCGCGTTGGCAACGTCTACGAGTATCAACCCAAGGTGCGCCGCAAAGCGGCCGTGTTTCGTGTGGTCGACGACGTCATTGATCGCATGCTGGAAGGGTCCGTGGCCCCCTTCGTCTCCGAACTGGTGGAACGCCGCAATCTGTCAAACAGCGAGATTTCCGAACTGCGCGACATGCTGGACCGGTTCGCCGCCGACGAGGACGACGACTAGCTAGCCAGAGTTCGTGCGGAGTGCATGTGAAACAAGCATCTCATATGGGAGCCATCGTTGAGCGTTTTGGTTGAGCAGATCTCGGCGGCGTGGAGCGACTGGATGTTCGGCATGTCCGGACACCTCGTCTGCGCGCTGGCCGTGGTCAGCTGGTGTTTGCAAAGACGGTCGGCCGTTTTTCTGCACGCCCTGTGGCTCTTGGTGTTGGTGAGGCTGGTGTTGCCGCCGGGCCTGGCGTTGCCAACCGGCTGGGCTTCCTGGTCGGAAACTCCGACAACTTACCTGGCCGGACAATTCGATTCGGTCATGACTCCGGACGGATCCGCTCCGGATGCCGCCCACAAACCGAACGCGACACCATCCGCCGAACGGGCGTCTTCCTCGGAAACGACGACAACCGGTCCGGCCCGTCCGGCCGATCCGACCGCGCTTGGGGCGGAGCATTCGACGACTTCCGCTCCAGTCGTCCCGCTCGCCAACGGCGCGAATTCGACCGCCGCGTCCGAATCGTTTTCCTGGACGCGAGCCTGGGGCTGGCTTCGCGCCAACGCGCGGCCATGGCTCATGTTCGCCTGGGCGGGCGTTTCGGCCACATTGTTCGTCTTGCTGATCATCGGCGCGATGCGGACGGCGGCCTGGGTGCGGAAAGCGACCCGAATCGAAGACCCGCGGCTGCTCTACTTGATCGATCGCTGGAAGAAACGCTTGGGGATGTCGCGACCGATTGAACTGAAGAACTCGTACGACTGCACGACTCCGCTCGTCGTCGGATTTCTCAAGCCGGTGATCCTGTTGCCCGAGTCGTCGTTGCGCAAACTCGATGAAGACGAATTGGAAGCCGTGCTCGTTCACGAAATGCACCACGTCGCGCGACACGACGCGCTGATCAATGTGCTGCAGGGAGCCTTGAGCGCGATCTACTTTTTCCACCCACTGGTCTGGTGGGCGAACGCCGAGATTCGCCGGCACCGCGAGCACGCGGTCGACGAAATGACGATCGCCGCGCTGCAGGGACGTCGCAAGGCGTACGGCTCGGCCCTGGTCAAGATCGCCGAATCGTTTGGCTACGGCGCACCGCCGCTGACGATGGGAGTGATGGAGACCAAACACCCCGCCAAGCACCGTCTGGCTCGTATTCTCGACCCCGCCTGCCACTCGGCAGACCGCTGGCCTGGACCTCGTTCGTCGCAGTCATCGTCGTCGCCGCCATCTTGCTGCCCGCCGGACGACCTGCGCCTGCGGTCGCGGAAGCGGAGACAGCCGAGTCCGGCCAGCCGGCGGGGGATCGGGGCGCCGCCGGTTCAAGTGTTTCCGGTGCGAATGGAGCCGAACCCGGTCGCGACCCGGCCGCTGCGCCGCTGCTCGTCTACCGCTGGCGACAGGGAGCCCAGTTGGCGTTCGATCTGGAGATCACCACGGAAACCAAAGATTACGTCGAGACGCATCGCGCAACTCCAACCTACCTCGTCACGTCGATCGACGGCGTCCAAGCGGGACTCGAATTCAACGGGATGCTGTTCGGTCACCGCACTCCCAAGCCGTCGCGGACACTGGATCCGTTGAGGATGGGTTTTTACACTCCCTTCCGCGGCGACCGGTTTCCCCGCCGCGAATCGCTCACCGTCGACTCGCAGGGCAACGTGCGGGCGATCCGCGGCGATAACGACCTGCCCTTCATGCTCGGACAGTTTTGCTCGATTCCATTTTTCCCGTTGCCCGATCCCCCGCTTGCCGCTTGGACTTACAAACGCGACTTCGTCCTGGGTTATGTCGACGACGACGGGTCGCGTCGCCCGGTCTCTCCCTTCGATCGCTCGCGCACGACACTCGCCGCCACCGAAACAGCTGACTACGAACTCGAACCGCCATTCGACGCCGATGTCGTGGCGATTCGTCGCGATTACACCATGGAGTCGGCGGAGCGAATCGACTCACATCCGCGCGTCAAGCTGGCTGGCGAGGGCCGCCTGCTGTTCAACCGGAGCCTCGGCCGGCTCGAGTCCTACAAGGCCGAACTGCTGCTGCAGAAACGAAATCAATTTGGATCCGTTGAACAACGAGTCGCCGTTTCCCTGACGGTCGTCAGTCACGAGGAGTTGTTGCGGCGAGCCAAAGAGATCGAGGCGCGGCGACCGAAACTACTGACCGACGCCGAACGAACCAAAGTTCTCGAACAACTCGCGGCAACCGATGACGCCGAGTCCAAGTTGGCGATCGAGAAACTGCAGTGGGCGATTTCCGACCGCCCCAGCGACATCAGCGCCGCTCTCGTCCAACGTCTCAAACGCGGCGATGATCCGCACCGCGGTCAGATTCTCGATGCGTTCTTCAAGTGGGCCCACGCCGAACACACTCCTCAGTTGCTCTCGTTGCTCGACAGCGAAACGGGCGGGATGAGGCGCAAGATTATCGACACTCTCGGAAAGGCCAAGGATCCGCGCGGCGCCGCGCGGCTCGCGCAACTGCTAGACGTCACAACGGATCGCGGACAAGCCGAACAGGCGCTCAAGCAATTCGGCGGTGAGGCCGAGCAGTTCGTCCTGCCACTGCTCAAGTCGAACCAATCCGCCGCCAGGATCAGCGCGGTTACGCTGCTGAGAGAATTCAAATCGTCCAAGTCGCGGCTGGCGATCGAACGCGTCGCCCGCGAGGACGCCGACGCCGCCGTGCGGAGCCACGCCAATGTGATGCTCCGCCTGCTCGGCGCCCCGCCGCCACCGGAAACCAAATTGGGCCAGGCCGTCAAAGCCGACGAAGTCCTGGCGGCGGGCGATCTGCTCACCGCCAATTGGGCCGGTCGCTGGCTGGATGTCCGCGTGCTCGAAATACTCCCCGACGGCCGCGTGCGGATTCGTTGGGTCGGCTGGAGCGACGTCTGGGATGAGTCGGTTGGCCAGACCGAATTGCGACGCCCCGTTGAGGAGCCGCCCCAGGAGTAACCGCTTCGTCAGCTGGATCTCGGCCTGGTGGAGGCCTCGACGTGCCGCACAGCCCCGCAGCGGTTCGCCAAAGTCCCCCGGGCCGAAGTCCAGCTGACGAAGCACGTTACGGCGAATGTCAAGCGTCCCGGCCCACTCCACCTCAAGTTACTGTTACATTAGTACGTAATTAGCAGTAATTAGAGTGGAGGTATGGGAGATGCGAAGTCGGCTCATTTTTCGCCTGCGGACGCTGCTGATCGCGGTGTCGGTCAGTTGTTGTGCGCTGGGCGTCTGGTGGCATCATCTGGCTCCCTTTCGTCGCCAGCAGAAAGCTCTGATTGTGCTGCGGGAGAGCGGTGCGGCCGTGACCACGCGGGTCGCCACCGGTTCCGACTGGCGGCGCCGGTTGGTTGGCGAGGATTGGTTTGTCGAGGTGACGTCGGTCCGGCTCGATCGCCAGCAGGTCACGACCGCTCAGTTGGAGGCGGTCGTTTCTCTGATCGGTGTCTTGGAGTTGAGTTTCATCGGGGCGAACTTCGACGACCGGGACGCGCAGTACCTCCGCGCGCAACCGACGCTCATCCGGCTTTATCTGCAAGGCACTGATATCACGGACGAGGGGCTGAGGCTGTTGCCCGAGTTGGTCGAGCTGCGGTACGTCGACATTCGCGGAACGCGTGTATCGTTACGTGGCGTGCAGAAGCTGGAGGCGGCCCTACCGCAGGCGCGAGTGTTGACCGACCGCCGCTAACCGCGGTCGCCGTTGGCGACAGAACTTCAGATTCATTTCTTTCTCGCCGCATCACCCTGGCCGCCGCGAGCTATTTCAGCGGCGGGGTGACTATCAGGGGCGTTTTTTTCCGTCGGCCTGTCGATTATCTTCAGCGGGGGCCGAGAATGGGCTGATCAGTATTTCATGTTGAGCGAGCGAAGCGGCGCGCCGACTTCCAACTCGCACGCGATTGGCGCCTTTATGAAGCGACGATTGAAATTGACCTTCTATGCGATCCTTGCGCTCGTCGGCGTCTGGTTGCTCGGCGACTTCATCTACTCACAGGTGGTGGCCGCCCGCATGCGTTCCTGGGAGGCGACCGTGGATCGCGATCCCGCCGGCGTGCGGATCGGCTGCGAAGACTTTGCGGTCGGCGACGGTGAACGAGCGTTGTTGTTTGTACACGGGATCAACGACTCGCCGGCGTGCTGGCGCGAGATGGCGGCGGTGTGTGCGGAGCGAGGTTTTCATTGTCGCGCGATGCGGTTACCCGGTTTCGCCATGCCGACGGAACAGTACGCGGCGGCGACCCGCGAGCAGTGGTTGGCGGCGGTGGGAGGCGAACTGCGGCAGCTGCGCCGCGAGCACACCGACGTGACACTCGTCGGCCATTCGCTCGGCGGTGCGATCTGCGTCGCCTACGCGCTCGACCATCCAGACGAGATCGACCGGATCGTGTTAGCGGCGCCGGCCATCGCCGTCTCGAGCGAACGCAGTTTTCTGTTTTCGACCGCCCGTTGGCACGCCATCGGCAACTACTTGCTGTTTTTCACTCGGGTCACTGAGTCGCCATTTTCGATCGACGCCCGCCAGATCACCAACGCGGACTATCCGTTCCAGACCCCCTTCGCGCCTCGCAGCACGGTCGACGAGACGTTCGCGTTGATCGACAACAATCGCGGCCGCGGCGGCGATCTGCAGCCGCCGTTGATGATGATCCTCTCCAAAGACGACGTCGTCATCGATTGGCGAGCGGCGGAGGAGTTCGCACGGCAGGCGAACGCCGAGTTGCGTTTTGTTGAAGATACCGGTCACGCGATGACCATCGATCACAAATGGCCCGAACTGGTCGAGCACATCGTCGAATTCTCCCGAGCTGAGCCGTCCGGTGAACAGGGCGAACCATGAGAGCGTTGGTGAGCGGCGCTTCCGGCATGGTGGGAGCCAATCTATGTCTCCGCCTGCTGGCCGAGGGAATAGCCGTTCGCGCGTTGGTCCGCCGACCGCTCGACCACCCATTGCTGGCGGACGCCGACGTGGAGTCGGCTGTGGGCGACATCAGCCAGCGGGACACGTTGCGTTCAGCCACCCGCGGATGCCAAGTTGTTTTTCACGTGGCCGGAATGATCTCATACCGCGACCGCGACCGCCGGCAGTTGTTTGAAATCAACGCGGCCGCGCCGCGCCGTATTGTCGAGGCGGCGGCGGCGGCGGGTGTCGAGCGGGTGGTGCTCACCAGTTCGACGGCGGCAGTTGGAATTTGCCGTCCCGGCGAACAGCCGTTGGACGAGGCGGCCGAGTTCCGCCGCGGCTACCAAGCCAATCCGTATATGGCGTCCAAACGGGCCGGAGAGGACGACGTGTTGACCTTCCCGGACGCCGACGTCGTCGCCGTCAATCCGGCCACCATTCTCGGCGGAGGCGACATCAAGGCCAACACGGGCGTCGTTTTTCAGCGATTGGCCGCCGGCAAACTCAACTGGATTCCGCCCGGCGGCACGGCGCTCGTCTCCGTCTCCGATGTCGTCGCCGGACATCTGTTGGCGTGGCGGAATGGAGCGGCCGGCCGGCGGTACATCCTGGCGACAGCCAATCACTCGTTCGCGGAGATGTTTGGTGAGATCGCCAGGCAATTGGGCGTCGCCGGGCCACGACGGCGATTGCCCTCCTGGCTCTACTCGCCGGCGTACGCGGCGCTCCGCGTCAACGACGCCTGTGGGGGGCCGCTCGGCGTCTCGCGACACGTGCTCACCATCGCCTTTCGCAATCGCTACTTCGCCGCCGACCGGGCGCGCCGAGAACTCGCTTGGCAGCCGCGGCAGGACTTGCCCGCGATGGTCGGCGAAGCGATCGACTTCTATCGCCAACACGGGTTGCTGTGACGCCGAATGACTGTGACACGATTGTGACACACAGACAGACCGAGCAAACAGACTTGAGGAAACACGCACGAGCAAGCACACACGAGCAAGCACACCGGCCGATTTCACCGGCTACACCGACTCGTCGCCAGTTGGGGCCAGCGCGACGTTGGGCACCTCCACCCAATGCAGCGGTCGGGTTTGAACGATCAGCTCATCGACGAGATCAAACGGCAGGTTCTTGAACGAAACGGTGATCTCGCCATCGAATCGATCGATGACGGCCGCTTCGTGAAGGACGCCGCATTGGTCGATGGCGACGACGCGAACCGCCTCATCTCTTTTCGAACCGCCAACGCTCACGCAGATGTCGTCCGCTTCGTCGCACCACGAGACCTCCATCCCTCCGCAGTCGAATCCGGCAATCATATCGACGACGTGTCGATTGATCCACTGGCCCTCCGTGTGGCCGATCCGAAACAGTCCTTGCGAGACATCCGCCGCGAGACGGCTGGTTGCGGCGTCCACTTTGGCGGGCGGTTCGGAGTCGTGCCAGAGCACGATCGCTTCGCGGCCGTCACCCATGCTGATGAACTGACTCTCGCTCGGCAGACAATCGAGCGGTTCCCCGTCGGGGCTCCACCATTGAACGTTCGCCTGCCGATCGGCCACTCCCAACAACTCGACGGACACGTTCGGTTGCAGCGAAATCAAATAGGGGCTGACGATTGGCGTCGCCGCGACTTGGCTCGGGAACGCCCGAGTTGGCTGCGGGGTTTGCATTTCCGAGCGGTCGAGTCGATCGACGCGGCTCGCCACCGACGACTCGATGAGCAACCCGACATCGGGACGCCATGTAAACAGCGACAGGACGACCGCTGTCACGGCGACCCCGATCAGGCTCCAGCGGCCCTCGCGCTCCGGCTCGGCTGCGGGCGGGGAAAGCAAAGCTTCGACCCGGCGGCGCAACACGGAGATGCGTCGAGAAACGGCGGCCAGCGCGTTCGCCAGCAACGGCGCTCGACTGCGGCGCGCCCACTCGATCAACATCCGCGCATAGTCGACTCGATCCAATTCGCGAGCCGCGGCGCGGTCCGCCAAGAGTTCTTGATCGGCGGCCAATGTCCGCCGCAGACGCCAGAAGAGCGGGTGCGCGAAGAGTATCAAGGAGAGCGCCCGGCAGAACGCCAACATGCGAACGTCGCCGCGGCGAATGTGCTCGCGCTCGTGCAGCAATGCGGCTCGCAGGAATTCAATCCGCCGCTCCTCCACCCAGCGAGCGGGGACCAAGACCCGCGGTCGCAGGCAACCGACGGCGAGCGGTTCGTCGACGGCGTCACTTTCGAGGACGAGTCCGTCGAGTCCGCTGGCCAACTCCGCCACCCAAGCCGGCGCCGGTCGGCCGCTATCGATGAGTCGCTTGGCTCCGTACGCGCCCGCCAACAGCCACGCCCCCCACAGTGGCCCCGCACACAATAGCGCCGCTGTGAGCAAACTGCGGCTGACAGACGCCGCGCCGCCACCGACGATTCCCAGCGATTCGGCGACCGACCACTGTGGCGTTGGGCACGCGGCCACCGCGCTGGTGATCAGCAAACTAAACAGCGCCACACGGCAACAGCGGATGCGATGCTCGGCCGAAGCCATGTCCCGCCGGTAGCCACCCAGTATCAACGCCACGGCTAACACCCACGTCGATAGCCAATAGACGTCGATCAGCCAAAAGCCGATCTCGGCGAACCAGGAGTTGACGAACCAAGTTTCCATTTCGATTGTTGCGTTGCCGTTTTGAGTCTAGTTGTTTCGTTGCCCAGCCCGCCACTGGTTGGCTATTGCTGGTTGGCTATTGAGTTTGTCGGCGTGCGCGAGTGATCATCGCCTCCAATTCGTCCAACTCTTCGGGCGATGGGTTGCTCGCCTCCAAAGCGCGGACCACGTACTGATTCATCGCGCCGTCAAATACCGTGTTCAAAAACTCGCCGGCTAACTCGCGCAAGGTCGGTTCCGATGCGACGACAGCGTGATAGTGATGCGTCTTGCCGCGACCAGCCGACTCCCGCACCACAAGTCCCTTTCGCTCCATCGTCTGCATCAAACTCAAAACGGTCGTGTACGCCAAGTCACTCGTCTTATCCAACTCGTTATCCAACTCGCGTAGTTCGTTGTAGATCTCGCGCACGGTGCACCGCTCGCACTCCCAAAGTACTTTGAGCGCTTGCAGTTCTCGGTTGGTCGGCAGTGGTGCATCCATGGCGTTTCTCCTGTGTCGGCTGGTCCCACTAGCATACTGGACGACCCGTAGGAGGGCAACTCACGGCAGTGGCGCCGGGTTGGCGGCCGCCGGTGGCCCGATGCCGAGCAGATTGGCCAGTGTAACCGCCAGCTGACTGGGATCGCACGGGTGGTCCGACCTGAGCTGTTTCACGCCATCGCCGAGCAGCATCATGGCGACGTGGGAATCGTAATCCCAAGGGCTGCCGTGCGAGGTGGTGTAGTCGCCGGGGGCGAACTGGTAGGGGTGGTGAGCGAACAAGACGTCACCGCTCCTGCCGGCGTGAAATGCGCGGAAGAAACGTCGTCGCAACGGTCCTCCGCCGCCGCCGCCTTTGAGCAGATCGTCGCGGCTTACGGCGACGGCGACCGAAGGATGCGCGAGCAACAGGTCGCGTGTGGTTTGGATAACTCGCGATCGCTTCGGGCCTTTGAGCAGCGGATGTGCGTAGTTGAGAAACACTTGGCTCTTCTCGACAAATTGCACGATCTTCGCTTCGTCTTTTGACGGGAAACGAGCCTGCAGCAGCGACTCGAGATGCGCTGTGAATTTTTCCAGGTCGCCGAGCGGATCGCGGATTCCCTTCAAACCAATCTCAGCCGCGAACTCGGGAATCGGCGCGACGCCGTGATCCGACGAAACGGCGAGCGTCCATTTGCCCGGACCGACGACTGAGTCCAGCAGTCGAGTGAAGTCGCCGAGCATCTGGTCGGTGCGACGGAACATGTCTTCAACCTCAACGCTATACGGTCCAAAGTGGTGACCGACGTAGTCGTTGGCGGAGAAATTGACGAACAAGAGATCGGCCGTGTCGTCGCGGCCGAGTTGCTCGGTGTCGATGATCGCGCTCGCCAGTTTGAGCGTGAACTCGTTGGCGAAATAGGTAGCCGAGAACTGGCGGTTGAATTCCTCAGACGGAAACTCAGTTGTCAACGTGTGTGGAAACGCCTTGGACAGATTGTAGCCGGGCAGTTCGAGCGGGCTGTCGTCCGGGCGGTGGAACGTGTAGGTCCCGCGGTCGTCGAGTAGTTTCCAGGACTTACCTGCGTACTGTCGCAACGACTGGCTCTCGTTGATCACGCGAATGTACGGCGGCAAGCGGTCCTTGTAGGCGCTGCTCGTCACAAACGCGCCGGAAAGTACGTCGAACCAGAACGCGCCGTCCGCCATGTGACCGGCGGTCAACAGGGCGGCGCGATCCTTCAGTCCAACCGCGAAGACTTTGGCTCGGCCGCCCGTCGCCAGTTTCATCGCGTCGCCGAGTGTGGGGACGAGCAGGTTGCGAGGCGAGGCGCCGTCCAGATCCGGAGCGCCGATAACTTTGGCGTCGGCGTCCAGCACGCAATTCACGGTCGCGTCGCTGGACCGGTCAAACCACGAATTGCCGATGATCCCGCTCACATGGGGGTAGGCTCCGGTCGACAGCGTCGCATGACCAGGGCCGGTCAGTGTGAAAGCGTGTTGGTATCGGCAGGCGTCGTAAACGGCGCCGCGGTCGCGCACTCGGGCGATCAGTCCTGACTTCTTCAACCCGCCGCCCAGCCGGTTGAGGTAGGCGTGGGGAAACTGGTCGATCACGACCACCACCACCAGACGAGGTTTAGCCTGAGCGGCTGAGCCGCTGGACAGCAGCCAGCCGATCGCAATGGCGCAAGCGGCGATGAAAGTGGTGTTCGCCAGAATTACAGCGCGAAGACGCTTCATGGTGTGTAAGGCTTTCCAGGTGGGTGAGTCGGTGAAACTCTACATTGTAGCCAAGTGACATTGTAGCCAAGTGCGGACGGCGCGGCACTAGACTCGCATTTAAGATGACAATCTACTGTCAGTAAACAACGCTCGCAGCTCAGCACAGCTGCGGCGCTTGCTCCGCTCCTCGCTCGCTGATTCGACAGCGCGACAAGGGCGCGACAAGGGAAAGATGCGCTTGTCGACGGCCTAGAGCAAGAGTGGCCGCGCCACGGGGAATGCGGAATTCTCAATCGAAACAGGGGATTTCGAATCGACTTGGCGGGCTTCGTCGGCCGAATAGTATTGAGGACACCTCAGCGTCGGCATTCGCCACCCGTCACCTCCCGCGATCACACCTCCGCGGACATTCACGTCCGGCGACCCAATCACGGCGATTCACCATGGCAATCTCCCCCACTCTCGCGTGGGCCCAGCGAAAGCTGCGCCGTTTTCGCCGACTTCCGACGCAGATGAGGGAGGCCGAACTCGCGCTGTTGCTCGCCTCCACATCGTTGACCGAGGCGAACGTGTCGCATCACGTCGACTACGGCACACTGCTCGGCTTGGCTCGCGGCGGCGAATTGATCGCCTGGGACCGCGACGTGGACTTGTGTGTCGACAGCGAGGATGTAGCGCAAGTACGCCGCGCGCTGCAGCCCTTCGAAGAACGCGGGTGGCGGATTCGCGCGGTGACGAATCAGGTTGCCGACCGCGCCTGGTCGGCCGGATCCGTCAGTTGTCTCAAGTTAGATCGGCCGGCGCAATGGGGCGGCGGGTATCGGCATGTGATGGACATAGTCGTTCACTATCGCGACTCGGAGAGATGTTTGTGGGCGTGTTGGGACCTCGTTTTCTCGGCCCCGGCGCACCATTTCGATGGGGCCGAAGGGGTTCTCTTTCGCGGTCGCCGGCTGCCGGCGCCCCGACAGTATGACGAATACTTGTCGCTCATCTATGGCGACTGGCGCACGCCCTCTCCCGAGTACGACGCCCGACGCGATGACGGCAGCCAGGTTTGGGAAGTCGGCGAAGGTCGGCCCGTCGCTGCGCTCGTCCACTAGCCGCGGAGTCGACTCCGCGCCTCAGATTCGCGAATTCAGTCGTCAGCCGGAACGCCCCGGTCGCCGACAACCGGGATCATCGCCCCGTGCCATGGGTATCGAGTTTGCAACAATTGCATTTCGGTCAGCAGCAGACGAATCTGCTGGTGCACAGATTCGGTTTGTCGCACGATCAATTGGTCTTCGAAACCCACCACGGTGCGATCGTCGGTCCATTGACCGGGCTCGATCGTCGAGCGAATCAGTTCTTCGAGCGCCTTGGTGTCCAGTTGCTTGACAAGGGGCTGCGGGAAGGCTGGTTGCGGCTTGGGTTGCGCGTCGACTGGCGGGCCGGGCGTGCTCGCCGCGGTCGGCGCGGGGGTTGGGGCCGAAGCCTTGGGCGGCTCAACTTTTCCCGTGGGCGGTTTGGCTTCTCCTCCAAACGGATCCGCGCCAGGTGGGTCGCTTGGATCGCCGAACGGATTCGGCGCGTCGAACGGATCGGCCGGCTTGTCGTCGCTCTTTCGTGGCTTGGGCTTATCGGAGAACGGATCGACCGGCTTGTCGCCGTTCTTTCCCTGCTTGGTGTCATCGGAGAACGGATCGACCGGCTTATCGCCGCCAAAAGGGTTGATCGGTTTCGGGGCCGGTGGTTGCGGATCGGCAAACGGATCGTTGTCATTCGTCGCAGGTTCGGAGAACGGGTCCGACCCGCCCGCCGCGACGAACGGATTCACGAAGTCGGCGTCCGCCGGCGGCTTCGCAGAGAAAGGACCGTCGTCGGCAACTGCGGCGAATGGGCTTGCGAAGCTTGCTCCGTCGTCGCGATCGCCGGCGAACAGATCTCTATTGGAGTCCCCGGCCGGGACTGCTTGAGCATTGCCGCTCGTTGCCGGTCGCGGATCGCTCGAGCTGGCGAGTGTCGTCGGGGGAGTGGCTTTGCCGAACGCTCCAAAACCTCCGCCGAAACCTCCGCTCTGTCCACCCGCCGGATGGACGAGCGGCGTGACCAGTTTGTAGATTCTCACCACAGGTTGATCCGCGGCCGGCGCGTCCGCCCGCGGTTCGCCCTGGTGAATCGCGCGAACGGCTCGCAGAGATTCGAAGAGCCCTTCGACTTGCAGGTGCACCGCCTCCGATTGGCTGATGACGAACATGTCGAGGTGGTCGACCCAGCTGATCACTCCGGCGCCGCCGACTTCGTCCCACGTGTCGGGGGATACGGTCGCCATCACCATATCGCGAATCGTGTCGCCTCGACCTGACTCCAGATAGACGGCCGTTCGGGGCGACTTGGCGACCAGGTCGGCGGCGGGATACATCCGCGTCAACGGCTCGTACTCGGACGCTTCCTGCGACGTGATGACGAGCATCTCGTCGCGGATCGTATAGGTCAAGTCGTGCTCGCTCAACAGCACTTTGAGCGCCGACCGCAGAGACACGCCGGTGACGTTCGCCGTCACGGGAGTCGTCTCGTCGTAACCGACATCCTCCAAAGCTCGCTTGTCGATAATGACTGGAATCTCGTGAAGATCCTGCAGAAACGTGATCGCCTCGGAGAGTGGCGCGTCCTTTAGATTCAGCACGGTGTCGTCCGACAGTTTTTCACGGATCTGTTCGTGTCTGGCGGCGATCTGCGGTTTGAGGATCGGATACGAAGTGCGCCGCTGAGGCGGCTGTTGAGCAGTTGCCTGCGAGCAGGCTCCACACGCGAACACCAACATCAGCCAGATCTTAAATCGCATTTTCTCTTGCTCCTCTGCGCGCCAATTGGACCTCATGTATTCTAGCCACTGGGACCGTCGTCTCGGAAACCAAAAACCCTCAGCTTAGTAGGTCCTCCCTGCCGGGGAGGACTTCGCGACGAAGTCGCGACAAAGGACGTTCCAATTAGGACGACGCGGCGACTTGATTCGACGCTGAGCACGAATCTGTCGACAAATGCCAAGCTTCACCCACATTCGACGGCCTCGGAAGGCAGGTAGGTCCTCCCTGCCGGGGAGGACTTCGCGACGAAGTCGCGACAAAGGACGTTCCAATTAGGACGACGCGGCGACTTGATTCGACGCTGAGCA
>JASMLW010000374.1 GCA_030748485.1 Pirellulaceae bacterium | reverse complement strand
TCGTGCAATTCTCGTCGAAACGTCTCTTGGTGGAGCAGCGCATTGGAGTAGTCGACTGCGGAGGCGGCCAGGCCCTCCCGTATCAACTCGGCGACAGCTGGTCCAAACTGGCTGGCGGATGATTGGAAGAGTTGTTGGTGAGTCGCTGCGCCGTCGACCGCCATCACGCAGCGGTGTCTGGCGTGCAGATCGCGAAACGAGTCGGGCAAGGGAACCGTATCCAGCATGGCTCCGGCGGCGGACAGTTTTGCGCACGCGTCCCGAGTAACTCGACGCACGTCCTCGTCGCACCGCTGCTCGAAAAACTCGCCGAGCACGCCGATCGCCGGGGGCGGCCAGTCGTTTCGGTAGACTTCATCGAAGGTGCGCCGCTGGAGCGCGTTGGAACCGGCCGGTCGATCGCGGATGGCTTCGTAAATGTCGCAGAGGTCGGCGACATTGCCGGCGATGGGACCCGGATGATCGAGGTGGAAGCTGATCGGCACGACGCCGTCCAATGCGACCGTCTGGTGAGTTGGCTTAAGGCCGGCCACTCCGCAGAAGCTGGCCGGTCTGGTAATCGACCCGCCGGTCTGTGATCCGATCGCCGCCGCGCACATTTGCACCGCGACCGCGGCAGCCGAACCGCTGCTCGACCCACCCGGCGTGCGGTCCGTATTCCAGGGGTTCTTTGTCGGCGGCGGATCGAAGCAGGCGAACTCCGTCGTCACCGTTTTGCCGAGAATGATGGCTCCCGCCGCGCGCAAGCGGGCGACGAGCGGTGCGTCCGATTCGGCCATGTGGTTCTCCCGCAGAGGAGAACCCGCGCGGGTTGGAAACCCCTTCACGTCGATGATGTCTTTGACGCCGATCGGGGCTCCCAGCAGCGAGCCGCTCACTTCTCCGCCGTCGCTCACCGCCTCGGCGATCTCCGTAGCGCGTCGTCGCGCTCCTGCTTCGTCGACCACGACCCACGCGCGCAATCGATCGTCGTGCCGCGCGATTCGATCGAGGTAGAAGTCCACCCAGACACGCGGATCGAGTGTGCCATCGCGAACTTTGCGCACGTTGGCCGCAATCGTAGACTCCAACATGCTTGCACGCTTTCCTGACTTAATCGAAGATGCGTCGCTTCCCAACGGCGGCCCCCCCCAATTCACAGAGCGTAACTTACAACGAGAATCCAGCTGGGAAAAGAAACTGCCGTGAACCGCGACTATTCATTCCATCCGGAACTGGTCGACGACAACGCTTTCATCGCGCCGGGCGCGGTGGTCGTCGGCAACGTGTCTGTTCGATCGGGGGCGAGCATTTGGTACAACGCGGTCGTTCGCGGCGATGCGGAGCAAATCGTTGTGGGCTGCGACTCCAACGTCCAGGACCTGGCGATGCTGCACGCCGATCCCGGCTTTCCCTGTCTGGTGGGAGAGGGCGTCACGATCGGCCATGGGGCGGTCGTGCACGGCGCGGTGGTCGAAGACGGCGTGATGATCGGCATGCGGGCCGTCGTCATGAACGGGGCCAAAATCGGCGCGGGCAGCATCATCGGCGCCGGGTGTGTTGTCACGGAGGGCGTTGAGGTTCCGCCCAACCGCCTGGTGTTGGGCGTGCCGGGCAAAGTTCGCCGCGAACTTCGCGACGCCGATCGCGACCGCATCGAACACGCGTCGGCCCATTATGTGTCGGCGTCGAAAGAAGCTCGACGCCAGCTGCGCGGCGATTGACGCTGGCCCGATTCGCTAACCGGACTCTTTGCAGGAGACCGCCACAACGCAGTCCACGCAGCCGCCGTCGGCGCAACCGCCGCCTTCCTCTGTGCCGCACAGCGGTCCGCAACCCTCGTCCAGCGTTTGCGCGAACTTTCGAAACTGGATCTTTGTTTCGTAAATCTCGGCCAACTCACCAGTGAGCTGCTCGATTTCCGGCGACTGTTCACCGAGAAAATAGAAGTAGATGGCTCGCCCGTCGAAGAGGTGTTCGACGTCCAATAGCGCGGCGTCGATCCCGACGGCGCGCAACCGCTTTACGCATTCGCCGTACGCTTCGTGCCGATGGCGCTCCAGCCTGGCGATCAGCAAATCGTCTTCCACGGTTACGTGGCGCAGCACTTCACCATCTCTAGCGGGCTCCCGAGGCGCCCCGCGGTCAGCACCGCGCGCCGCATCGGCCGCATTGAGGATCTCACCGACCTCCAATCCGCGCGGGGTGCGGCAAATCACGCGTCGGCCCCGCTCGTACAGGGTCCAATCGATTGCGCGGAACCGGCCAACGGCTCCGATCACACCGACGCGAACCAAGTATTCTCGCGACTGGGGCACTAGCGTCTCCACACAGGCGGACTCGACCACGACAGCTGAGTGAGCCACCCATTCTGTCGCATGCGGGAAGACGTGCCAACCGCCATTAGCTCGCCCGCCTTGTCGGTCTTGGCGATTGCGGTCATCATTGGAAATCCGCCACTTTTGCGAACAGATCGAGTGAGTGATTCGGCCATGATTCAAGATACTTCCTCCGCCTCCCAGAGCATCTCGTCCTCTCCCGATTCGCTGTCGCCCAACTGGTCGTCACTGGCGGACGCCGTTCTGGGGGGGCATCGTTTGACCGAGGCCGAAGCGCTGCGAGTCCTGCAGGCCCCCGACGACGAATTGCTCGAGATCATGGCGGCGGCGTTCCGAGTTCGCCGCAAGTTCTTCGGCAAAACCGTTCAGCTCTACTTTCTCATGAACGCCAAAAGCGGAATGTGCCCTGAGGACTGCACGTACTGTTCGCAGTCGAAGGTGGCCACATCGAACATTCCCAAATACAACATCTTGAATCGCGACAAGTTGCTGGACGGAGCGCGGGCGGCATTCGAGCGAAACTCGAAGACGTACTGCATCGTGATCTCAGCGCGGGGGCCGAACGAGCGCGAGATGGAAGCGGTCGAATCGATCGTCCCTCAAATCAAAGAGCAATACGATCTGAAGATTTGCGCATGTCTAGGGCTGTTGACGGACGAGCAGGCGCAGCGGCTGAAAGCGTGCGGCGTCGATCGCGTCAATCACAACCTCAACACGGGCCCCGATTACTACGAGCAGATCTGCACAACGCACGCCTATTCGGATCGCGTCGATACATTGAGGAGCGTGCGCGAAGCGGGGCTCGAGATGTGTTCCGGCGGCATCGTCGGGATGGGTGAGAAGCCGGTCGATGTCGTTCGCATGGCGCTCGAGTTGCGCGATCTTGGAGTCCAGTCGATTCCACTCAACTTTCTCATCCCCATCGATGGAACGCCTCTATCGAGTCAGCAGAATCTCGACCCCCGCTATTGTCTCAAAGCGCTCGCCATGTTTCGTCTAACCAATCCGGATCGCGAGTTGAGAATCGCCGGTGGCCGCGAAGTTCATCTG
>JASMLW010000373.1 GCA_030748485.1 Pirellulaceae bacterium | reverse complement strand
ACCACTGCACACCAGTGGAACGGCGTCGCACACCAGCGCGCACACCAGCCCGACGCGCGAACGAGGGATCGCAGCGCGACGGACTTTCAATCGCCAGGCATCGCGACGTAACGTCGATACAGCCGCCGCCCCTTGCTTGCGGAAGCTCCCGGGGTGGCTGTCCAATCGGGTTGGAGCCCCCGACGGAAGCGAAGACGAGGCGGCGGGGGGCCTCGTGAGAATGGGACGCGATGGCGCGGGGCGACGCGAGGGTGGGACGCGGTGGCGCGGGGCGACGCGAGGGTGGAACGCGGTGGCGCGGGGCGACGCGAGGGTGGAACGCGGTGGCGCGGGGCGACGCGAGGGTGGAACGCGGTGGCGCGGGGTAACGCGGGAATGGAGCGTTGGTTGCAGCTGGAACGCCTGGTTCACCCGTGCTCAAGCACGGGCCTATGCCGCCTGCGGCGGAATGGGGCGTAAACGCCCCTGGTCGTGCGCGGCGGCGTCCTGCCTCCTTAGTCATTAGTCCTTCGTCATTCCTTAGCTAGTCATTAGTCACTAGGCCTTCCTTAGTCATTAGTCACTAGGCCTTAGTCATTCCAGCCACTCCCTTCTCGGCGGCGCTTCCCGGAGCGGCGTCGCTGGCTGGCGTGGATCTTCGTTGTAAATGACTCGCCGGGCCGGTAACATCGAACTCGCTTGATGCGTTCGCAGGCCAATCTACTACTCCTGACGCGGGCGATCCGACTCGAGAGTTGGAACATCCGATGTCGAGAGAAACAAGCGAGGTGGCGCCGTGCTGGGCACCGGATGCAGCGACTATCAGCGAGCAATGCTCCAACGGCGGACGTTTCTGGGAGCCGGGATTGGCGGACTCGCGTTGCCAGCCATTCTGCAATCGCGGGCGTTGGCCGCGGTAGCCAGTAAGGCCGCGCCCGATACGGCCGTCATTCAGTATTGGTTGGGCGGCGCCGCCAGCCATCAGGAGACCTACGATCCCAAGCCCGACGCTCCCGTCGACTTCCGCGGTCCCTTCCGAGCGATCTCAACGAATGTGCCCGGCATCCAGATTTGCGAAACGTTGCCGCGGCACGCGAAGTTGATCGACAAAGTGACGCTGATCCGCAGCATGGGCCACGACAACAGCGATCACCAACACGGCATGCATTGGTGCCAGACCGGGCACGACGCCAAGGCCAACGGCGTCAATCCCTTCAAGGGTTCGAGCCATCCTTCGATCGGGTCGATCACGTCGAAGGTTCGCGGTTCCAACCATCGAGCGATGCCCTCGTACGTGCACATCGGCTACCCATTGGACGAAGTTCCGGGCCGGCATTTCCCGCACAGCGCCGCTCACATCGGTCGACACCACGATCCCTACGTGATTCTCGACAAGCGAACGGGTGACGGTAAGGACCCGGGGCAAGACCGCAGTTTTCGTGTCGGCAATCTGGATTTGACCGCGGGCCTAACCTTGTCATCCATTTCGGACCGGCGCGAGTTGCTGGCGCAGATGGATCGATTGCGGCGCGAGACCGATGCGTCGGGCATGATGGATGCGATGGACCATTTTCACCAGGCCGCGTTTGAGATGATGACCGGCCCGCGGGCTCGCAACGCTTTCGATCTCGAGCAGGAAGACGACCGCACGCGCGAACGTTACGGTCCGACCCGCCCCGGCCAAACCGCCTTGTTGGCGCGGCGGCTTGTCGAGGCCGGCGTGACGTTCGTGACAGTCGTCGACCCGGGCGTGGGGCTGAGCAGTTCCGGGTGGGACCTGCATCGGCGGTTGGAGTGGGGAATGAAGACGGCGTGCCCGCGGATGGACTGCGCCGTGACGGCGCTAATCGAGGACCTCTACGAGCGCGGCTTGGATAAGAAGGTGTTGCTCGTCGTCTGGGGTGAATTCGGACGCACGCCGAGGATCAACAAGGACGCCGGTCGCGACCACTGGGGCGACTTGCAAAGCGTCTTGGTTGCGGGCGGAGGCTTTCGCTGCGGACAGGTCATCGGTTCGTCGACCGCCAGGGGCGAAGTTCCGCAGGATCGCCGTCTGTGGCCCTACGACATGGTCGCCACGATGTATCATCACCTCGGCGTCAACTCCCACCAGGCTTTCAATAACCTTGCCGGCCGTCCGGTCCCGGTCTTGGAAAAAGGCGAGCCGATTCGCGAACTGCTTTAACGAGAGACGGCCATGGCGACGCGCATTCGGATTGTGCTTTCTTGTCTTGCGGCAGTCGTCTCGCTTTCTCCACACATCGTGCTAGGTGATGAGTCCGCGTTCGCTGCGCTGGCGGCCGAGTATGAACGCGACGTTCGGCCACTGATGGGACGTTTTTGCTTGGATTGTCATTCGAGCGAAAAGAAAGAGGGCGAACTGGATCTGCAGCGGTTCGGGACGCTGGCCGAAGTTCGCCGGGGGACCGGTGTCTGGATTCAGGTTGCCGAGATGCTCGACAACGGCGAGATGCCGGAGGAGGACGCCGAGCAACCTTCGCCCCAACAGCGAAAGAGCTTGCGCGGTTGGGTTGAACGGTATCTTCACGCCGAGGCGCTGGCCGGAGCCGGAGATCCAGGGCCGGTCGTCCTGCGACGCTTAACCAATGCTGAATTCACCTATACGATCCGCGACTTGACAGGCGTTGCTTTGGATCCGGCGCGCGAGTTTCCGACCGAAGGCGCGGCCGGGGAGGGGTTCACGAACGCCGGCAACGCGCTGGTGATGTCGCCGGGCTTGTTGCGGAAGTACCTCGACGCAGGCAAGCAGATCGCCGCGCACGCCGTGTTGTTGCCCGACGGCTTTCGGTTCTCGCCGCGAACGACGGCGCGCGATTGGACGGATGAGAGCCTCAAGGAGATCCGCGAGTTCTACGGCGAATTCAGCGCGGTCGAGCGCCTCGGGGACCACTACGGCCACGGCATGTCGCATCTCGGCAACGCCGGCCGGCTGAGGATCGAGGACTACGTCGCCGCCACACTCGCCGAGCGGGACTCGCTCACGTCCGGCGATAAGACGATCGCGGCAGTCGCCGCCGAGCACAGCTTAAACCCCAAGTACCTTGGCGTCCTCTGGTCGCGGCTGAACGCGGACGATCGATCGCTGTTGCTGGACGACCTGCGTTCTCGATGGGGCTCCGCCAAGCCGGCGGACGCTCCCGCGTTGGCCGCCTACGTCGCCACGTGGCAGCGCGGGCTGTGGACGTTCAACCCGGTCGGGTTGCTCGGCCGCAAGGGCAGCCGATCGAGGTGGATGGAACCGGTTAGCCCTTTGCTGACGCGACAGGAATTGCGCATTCAGATTCCCGCACCGAAAGATGGCGAACGGGCGGAGGAGTTTGTCGTCACGTTGGTTGCGGGTGACGCGGGCGACGGAAACGAACACGACTTCGTCGTGTGGAGCCAGCCGCGACTTGTCGCCGAAGGGAAGCCCGACGAACCGTTGCGAGGCTGGTTGTCCGCCGACGGCAAGGCGATTGACGCGGCCGCTGTTTGTGTTCGCGCGCCGGCGGTCATCGCGATTCGCGTGCCCGCCGAGTTGGCCGGCCGGACGCTCGTGACGACGGCCTCGCTCGATCCGCAAATCGGAGCCGAAGGCAGCGCACAGGCGGAAGTGGTGGCCGGCGCGGCGGCCGCTCGCAGTGGGCTGCTGGCCGCCGAGATTAACGTCAAGTTCGAACACGTCAACATCGGCGCCGACAAACGAACCGTCTCCTACCGCCGTCCGATTCTGGTCATGGAAAGGAGCGCGGCTCGAAAACGTCTGGAAGCGGCGATGGCCGATTTCCGCAGCCTGTTTCCGGCGGCGCTGTGCTACACGCAGATCGTGCCCGTCGACGAACTGCTGACGCTCACGTTGCTGTATCGCGAAGACGATCACCTGGCGCGGCTCATGCTAAACGAAAACCAGACCGCTCGGATCGACGAGCTTTGGGAAGAAGTGCGGTACGTGAGCCGCGAGCCGTTGCGGGCGGTCGATGTGCTCGACTCGCTTTTGGAAACGACTATCGACCATCCGCAGGCGGGGATCTTCGACGACGCGGTCAAGTCATTTAAGGAACGAGCTGACCGGTTTCGAGACAAGCTGGCGGCGAGCGAACCAAAACATCTCGACGCACTCGTCGCATTCGCGTCCCGGGCCTGGCGTCGCCCGCTCACCAAGATCGAACGGGCGGAGCTACGAGGGCTCTACGGTCAATTGCGCGATTTGCAACTTCCGCACGACGAGGCGTTTCGTTTGACGCTGGCGCGAGTCTTTGTCGCTTCGCCGTTCCTCTATCGGCTCGAAGAAGCTCCGGCCGTCGCTACAGCCGCACCCGTCTCGGACGGCGAACTGGCGAGCCGGCTCAGCTATTTTCTTTGGTCATCGACGCCTGATGACGGGCTGCGCGCCGCTGTTGCGAACGGGACGTTGCGCGAACCCGCCGTGCTCTTGAGTCAGACTCGACGCCTGATCGAGGACCCCCGCGCGCGACGGCTCGCCACCGAGTTCGGCGGCCAGTGGATGCACGTTCACGGCTTCGATCCACTCGCACAGAAGAGCGAGAAGCATTTTCCGGAATTCAAAGCGCTCCGCGGCGACATGTACGAGGAGTCGATTCAGTTCTTCACAGACATGTTCCAAAACGATGGCTCGTTGTTGACTCTTCTGAACGCCGATCACACATTTCTGAACGAACGGTTGGCGAAGCACTATGGAATTCCTGGCGTCACGGGCGCGGATTGGCGGCGCGTGGATGGAATTCAAAAGCACGGTCGCGGCGGAATCCTCGGCTTCGCCGCGACGCTCGCGATGCAGTCCGGGGCGACTCGCACGAGTCCCATCCTGCGAGGCACTTGGATTAGCGAAGTGCTGCTCGGCGAAAAAATGCCGAAGCCGCCCAAGGACGTGCCGCAACTGGCCGACATCATCCCAGCAGGTCTGACGGAACGACAGTTGATCGAACGGCACAGCAGCGACCAGGCTTGCGTGAAGTGCCACGCGCGGATCGATCCATTCGGCTTCGCGCTGGAGAGTTACGATGCGATCGGCCGCCGCCGACAGCAGGATGCCGCCGGGCTGGCGATCGATTCCAATACGACGCTACCCGACGGAGCCCAGATCGAGGGACTCGCCGGCCTGCGCGACTACTTGTTGGAGAAACGACGCGATGAATTCCTCCGCCAGTTCTGCCGAAAACTGCTAGGCTACGCCATCGGCCGGGAGCTTCAGCTCTCCGATCGCCCGCTCGTCGATGAAATGATGGTCCGGCTGGCGGAGAACGAATACCGCGCTTCCGTGGCGGTGGAGACCATTGTGCTGAGCAAGCAGTTTCGCATGATCCGAGGAGTGAGCAGTGGCGATGAGTAGAGCGCATTTCAAAACCGACGTCTTGCCGTACGATGGCCTTCCAAGGCCGTCGTTTCCCGAGGATTTCCAAATTCGACGGCCTTGGAAGGCCATCGTAC
>JASMLW010000372.1 GCA_030748485.1 Pirellulaceae bacterium | reverse complement strand
CGTTAAGAAACGCCGCACGGAGTTGAGCAGCCATGCCACGCACCCTTGTAATCTCGATCTTTCTCGCCGTCGCATTGATGGTCTCCTTGGCGAATGCGTCGCCCCCGACAGCCGTCGAACAACGTGACGCGGCCCGTTGGGTCGCCGGTCGTTTTTCCGGAGAGTCGGAGCCGGTTAAAGAGAGCGGCTTACTGGCGCCAAAGTTGAAATCAGGCCGCCTGCTCAAGAACATGGCGACCACGAAGGTGTACCACAAGGAGATCGGTGCGCTGCCGTTGAAGATCGCCGCTCAGAGATTCAAACGCGGTCTTCAATGCCCCTCGGTTGGAAGTGTTGTCGTCCGTCTGCCAAGCGCGGGTAAAAAACTGAACGCCGTGTTCGGCGTCGACAGCAATCGAGTCGAGAGTTTCTATTCGAACGCTGGTCGAGGCCGCGTGATCGGCGGCGTCGAAATCGATGGTGAGGAGGTTTTTCGCAGCCCGGTGATGCGCGAGGGAATGGCGGGCGTAACCGTGGCAGTCGATCTCGACGGCGCGACGGAGTTCACGTTGACCATGAAAGACGCCGGCGGCGTTGTCGAGCGCGTCGATTTCAATCAAGCAGACTGGGCCGCTGCGCGCGTCGAAATGGCCGACGGTCAAATCGTGTGGCTCGGGGACCTACCCATTGCTCCGGTTGCAGCTCCGCCGCCAACCAAGCCGCCGTTTTCGTTTGTCTACGGCGGCCGTCACTCGGACGCACTCCTCACCGAATGGCGCCGCAAGTCCACGGTGAAGTCACTGAGCCAGCAGCGGCGAGAACACGTCGTGCAATGGCTGGATCCCGACAGCGGTTTGGAGGTGCGGCTGGCGGGAATCGAGTATCTCGACTTTCCGGTGGTGGAGTGGAAACTGCTCTTTAAGAACAACGGCGCCGCCGATACGCCAATTCTCGAGGATATCCGGCCGCTCGACGTGCTATTCGAGCGAGACAACGAAGGCGAGTTTCAACTCCGTCACGGCAATGGCAGTCCGCATTCGCTAGTCAAGATGTCCGACGTCGATGACTATGCGCCTCGTCAAACGACATTGAGGCCGCAGTTTGAACACGTGCTGGGATCCAAAATCGGCCTGCCAGCGAGCAACGACTTGCCGTTCTTCAATATCGAGGCCAATCGACGAGGCCGCGTCGTCGCCATCGGCTGGCCAGGGCAATGGCAGGCGAGGCTGGCCCGCGACGCGGGCCGCGCGCTACATTTGACGGCGGGCCAGGAGCTGACTCACTTCAAGTTGTTGCCGGGCGAAGAAGTTCGATCGCCATTGATCGCGATGCTCTTCTGGCGAGATGACTGGTTGCACGGCCAGAACGTTTGGCGACGGTGGATGGTCGCCCACAACCTACCGCGAACCGGTGATGGAAAGCTCCCTCTTACGCAGCACGCCGCGTCCAGCTCCGCCTATTACATGGAGAGCACCGGAGCGACTGAAGCGAATCAAAAGATGTTCATCGACCGCTACCTCGACGTTGGCATCAAGCCAGACTATTGGTGGATCGATGCAGGCTGGTATTCGTATCAAGACTATTGGCTGAACGTGGGAACTTGGCGTCCCGACGCGAAGCGTTTCCCGCGCGGGCTGCGGCCGATCGCCGACCACCTGCACGATCGCGACGTGAAGATGATCCTCTGGTTTACGCCAGAGTGCGTGGCTCGAGGCTCGCATATCGACCGCGCTCACCCCGAATTCTTGTTGAAGGGCGGAGCCGAGTGGTGGATGGGCCACGCGTTGATCCAAGGTGAAGTCGCGGGACACGTCAACGACTCGGGGCTGACAGTTGTCGAAGACGTCGCCGCGTTCGGTATGGGCAACCCGACATCGACCGTCACTGGAAAGACGCGATTGACAGACGGAGAGTGGCATCTTGTTACGGCGACGCGAGCCATCGACAAGGAACGGCAACGCAGCGTCATCACGCTGTACATCGATGGCCGCTTGGAGGCGAGCGGGTCAACACCGAACACGGAGCCGTTGGATGCAAACGACTCGTGGGGAGTTGGTCGACAGTACCAGACTCGCGGCGTCGCCGGTGAGATAGATGATGTTCGCATTTTCGACTCAGCGCTCAGCCAGGCTGAAGTTCGGGCGCTGCACTCGCACTCGAGCCGCAAGACACCCGCAGCTCACTATTCGTTTGACGACACGATGAAGGATGAAGTCGGAAGCCGACACGGCGAACGGATCGGAACAGGCGAGCTCGAGTTCGTCCGCGGCGCGACTCGTCGAGCGATGGACCGGTCGTTGCGTTTTGAGAACAACTACGGCGTAAAGATCCCCAATCACGTTCCCAACGATTTCACCCTCTCGTGCTGGGTGCGAATGGAATCGGTGCAGCCTCCGCCGTGGGGACGAGGCGACTTGCGGTTGTTCGATTTTTCGAACCCCGCGGCCGTGGATTGGATGACGGACCACATTGATGCGCAGCTCAAGCAACAGCGTGTCGACTTTTATCGGCACGACGGCATTCCGCCGTTGGCGTATTGGCGAGCCAATGACGAGCCAGATCGACAAGGAATCACGGAGATCAAGCACATCGAGGGACTGCTGCGGTATTGGGACGAATTAAAGAGGCGTCACCCGATGTTGCGGATCGACATCTGCTCTGGAGGCGGCAGTCGCAATGAATTGGAAACGCTTCGGCGAGCCGTTCCGTTGTGGCGCAGCGACTATGCCTACGAGCCGACTGGAATGCAGACGCTCACTTACGGCATGGCGCTGTGGATTCCTTACTTTGGCACGGGAGTCAACGCGTCCGACGCGTACACTTTTCGCAGTCAAATGGCTCCCGCTATCGCCACGAGTTGGGATGTGCGACGACGAGACACCGACTACGCATTTCGCCGTCGCATGCTAACGCAGTTTCGCGCGGTCGCTCCGCACTACTATGGCGACTACTACCCGCTCACCACATATCGCGTGGATGACGACGTGTGGATGGCGTGGCAATTCGATCGCCCCGATCGCGGGAGCGGCGTCGTGCAGGCGTTTCGGCGGCCCAACAGCCCGGCTACCGTGATGCAGTTTCCGCTCCGCGGGCTCGACCGCAAAGCAATCTACTCCGTACGGAATCTCGACGACGATCGGAGTGTGGAGATCACTGGTGAGAAACTCACCGAAGCGGGGCTCGTGATCTCGCTGTCAAAACGACGATCCGCCGCAATCGTCGTCTACAAGCGGAAAGTGGAATAGAACTAGTTGAGAAGTGATGAGGCCAAAGTGGCCATCTTGCTGCACGATGGAGGCGGGTGCTGACGCTCAAACGCACTACTCCGGCAAACACGGCTATCCTTGCGTTTCCATTGTCGCGACTTCGTCGCGAAGCCCTGCCGACAGGCGGGACCTACACGTGTCTATGCGGGCGAGTCTTCGCCGGCGACGGCCGGCTTGGCGTTGGAAAACTGGGCGACGATGACGGGTCGTAACTCGGCCGCCAGAAAGAATGAGCCGGCGACGCAGATCAGCGAGTCTGACGACGCCTCGCCGTACGCCCTTCGCCAGGCCTTCCGCGGATCATCGACCACAGTCGCTTCGCAAGTTGGCCCGACCAGATCGCCGAGCGCGCAGGGATCCGCCGCGCGAGGGTTCGTCTGGAATCGAGTCAACACAATCCGATCGAACCGTCGCGTCAGTAGTTTCAGCATGCCGCGGACATCCTTGTCGTCGCTGGTCGCATAGATCAGTGTGTGCTGTTGTGAGCTGCTCCCGCTGATTTCATCCAGGGCGGCCAGCAGCGCCTGCACGGACGCCACGTTGTGAGCCGTGTCGAGGACGACGTCGGGCGATCGGTTCAGCACCTCGACGCGCCCGGGCAGCCGCGTCTTGCTGAGGCCGCTTCGCATGGCCGATTCGCTTACCCGAAACCCCAGCGCGGGAAGACGAGCGATCGTCGCCAGGGCGATGGCGGCGTTGTTTGCCTGGTGGGCTCCGTGCACTCCTAACTCGATCTCCTCGACGCGGGTCGAGGTGACGTGATCGGTGAAGTTCAGTCGCTTTGGTCCGGTTGCGTCCAGTGGGTCCTTGGCGGCGACCGAAACTTCAAAGTCCCGGCCCAGTTCGAACAGCCGGCAGCCGCGCTCGTTGGCGATCTGCTCGATGACGCCCCGCGGTTCGGGCTCGATCGCTCCGTGGACGACGGGAGTTCCCGGTTTGATGATCCCCGCCTTCTCGCGTGCGATTTCCGCCAGTGTCGATCCCAATTGGCGCATGTGATCGAAGCTGATGTTGGTGATCACTGAGGCGATGGGCATGCATACGTTGGTTGAATCGAGCCGGCCCCCCAGGCCCACCTCGAGCACGCCGATGTCGACGCCCTCGTTGGCGAAGTAGAGCATCGCCATCGCCGTCGTGATCTCAAAAAACGTCGGTCCGGCCTCGTTGTCGCGCGCCGCTTCCCTGTCCGATTGCTCGACCGCCGGCCAGACGATATCCGTCAGTTCAGCGAGCACGCTGGGCGCACAGCGCTCGCCGCCAACCAACATGCGCTCCTCCAAGCACTCGAGATGAGGAGAGGTATAGAGACCCGTGCGGTAACCGGCCTCTTGCAGGACGCTGGCGATCATGACCGAAGTCGAACCCTTCCCCTTGGTTCCGGCGACGTGCACCGCGGGGAAAGAGCGATGGGGATCGCCCACCTTGGCCAACAACCGGTGCATTCGCTCGAGCTTGAAGACTCCCGGTTGGGTGGGAGTCGCCAGCTCATAATTGATGCGACTGTAGAGTCGTTGCAGTGCTGCCTGGTAAGCTGGTGAATTCATCAGAGTGTCGCTAGTTCCGCTGGCACTGCCATTTGGTCGTCTCACATGTGAAGATTTACGGATCGCATCGATTGTGTGATGGGGCGCATGGTCGTACCGCTCCCGGGAGGCGGTGACCTTCTTGCTGAAGCGTAAAGTGCTATCTATAGTGGTTTTCTAACAAGTTCGCCGGGGTCTCGTCCCAGTTCGATTCCGGTTTGGGACCAAATTTGCGTTGACCCGAACTCACATATCTACCTGAACGTACACAAGAGACGCTCTCTGCGCCCCCGGTGCATCTTGGGTGGTTTCGCTTGCAGCTTGTCCTCAACAGGGGAGACTAGATCCACATGGCGACAGCCACTGAAGCCAGCAGACAACCGTCGGCGGCGAGCGCCGACAGCGTCGTCATCGAGACGCGCAATCTAACGAAGGTTTATCGCGATTTCTGGGGCCGCAAGAAGGTCCACGCCTTGAAGGCGCTGGACATGGAGGTTCGCCAGGGCGAGATTTTCGGCCTGCTGGGCCCCAACGGTTCGGGAAAGTCGACCACCATCAAGCTGTTGCTGGGACTGCTGTTCCCGACAGGTGGGCAGGCGTTGGTTTTCGATCGAGCGGCGACCGACGTCGGCAAGAACGAGCGGCTTGGGTACCTGCCGGAGGAATCGTATCTCTACAAATTTCTCAACGCCGAGGAGACACTCGACTTTTACGGTCGGCTGTTCGATATGAGCGCCAGCGACCGTCGCCAGCGGGTCCAAGAGTTGATCCAGATGGTCGGCCTGGAATGGGCCAAACGCCGCCAGTTGAAAGAGTACTCCAAGGGTATGACTCGACGCATCGGTCTGGCCCAGGCGTTGATCAACGACCCTGAGCTGATCCTGCTTGACGAGCCGACGACCGGCTTGGACCCAATCGGCACCCGCGAGATGAAAGACCTCATCATTCGCTTGCGGGAAGAGGGAAAGACCGTGCTGATGTGCAGCCACCTGCTCGCTGACGTGCAAGATGTCTGCGACCGCATCGCCATTCTGCACCAGGGCGAATTGAAAGAGCTGGATCGAGTTGACAGCCTGCTGACCGTTCAGGGCGTGACTCAGTTTCGCGCCAAAGGGCTTAGCGCCGAAGCTGAAGAGGAGATTCGCCAAGTCATCGCCAAACACGGCGGCGATCTGCAGTCGATGGAGCATCCCACGACCACGCTCGAAGAGTTGTTCCTCCGCATCGTCAGCGAAAGTGAAGCTCGCCCGGGCCTCCGTCATACTCGTCGCGCTGAGTCGTCTGACGAGAGTAGTGGGAAAAAAGCCGGTGGTGATAAAGACGCATAATCATCTCAAACCGGCAGCTTACCGCGTTGATTCCGCTGGCCTTTTTGTGTGACATGAACTGATGGTAGTCGATAAAGATCTCATCTCGTTTGACGAGTGGTTGTTGCCCGGCGCCAATGGCGTGGGAGCGTTGATCGCTTTCATCTTCATCATTGCGATCAGCGCGCTTATGGGCGTGGCCGTTTCCTATTTGATCTCGGCGATGCGCAATGGACCGGTCGAAGGGTTCTACCGGATGGCGCAAGTCATCGTGAACTCCGTTCCGGATTTTCTGTTCATTTCGCCTCGTCGCGTCATTGCCATGGCTCGCTTGGCCGTGCAGGAGTCAATTCGTCGAAAGATCCTGATCGTCTTCGGATTGTTTGTGTTGTTGTTGTTGTTCGCCGGTTGGTTTCTGGATACACGCAGCGACCATCCCGCCCGGCTGTATCTGAGCTTCGTGCTGACATCGACGAACTATCTGATCTTGATCATGGCGTTGTTCATCAGCACGTTCAGTCTGCCGAACGACATCAAGGCGAGGACGATCTACACGGTCGTCACCAAGCCGGTTCGCCCGAGTGAAATCGTGCTGGGGCGGGTTGCCGGCTTCGCCATCGTCTGCTCGCTGATGCTGGGACTGATGTGCCTTGTCAGCTACGTATTTGTCCGCCGCGGTCTCTCGCACACCCACACAGTCGAGATGGCGGAAGTGCAAGAGGAGACCCGCGGCAAAGCCCCTGACGGCTCGGACCTGGTGTTTTTGGTTGGTGAGACATCGTTTGACGACCACCATCGTCACACGTTTGAGATCAAACCGGACGGCGAAGGAGTCACTGACATCCAGGCCGGCCACTGGCACACGGTTCGCAAGGTGGGCGAGTCGATTGAGGTCGGCCCGCCGATCGGCGATCTGCAGGCGCGAGTTCCAGTCTACGGCAAAATCCGTTTCCACAACCGTTCCGGAACGATTGGGGAAGGGATCAGTGTCGGGCAGGAGTGGAGCTATCGGAAGTACATTGAGGGCGGTACGTTGGCCGCCGCGGTCTGGACGTTCGAAGACGTGACGCCCGAGCGGTTTCCCGATGGGTTGCCGATCGAGTTGACGTTGCGGGTCTTCCGGACGCACAAGGGCGACATGACGCGGAGCGTGCTCGGCACGATTCACGTGCAGAACCCCGACGCTTCGGCTCGAATTCGCCGCAGCGCGCCGATCAACTTCACGTCGAAAGAATTCCAGACGGATGAAGAGTTGATTCCGAGGCAACTGTCGGCGATTGGGGCCGACGGTTCGACCGTTCAGGAAATCGACCTGTTCGACGATTTGACGTCGGACGGCCGGATCGAGATCTGGGTCCGCTGCGCCGAACGAGCTCAGTACTTTGGCATGGCTCAGGGCGATGTCTACCTGAAGGCGACCGAGAAATCTTTCTTCCTGAACTTCGTCCGCGGCTACGGCGGGATCTGGCTGCAGATGCTCGTCGTCGTGTCGTTCGGCGTCATGTTCAGCACGTTTCTGAGTGGCCCGATTGCGATGCTGGAGACGCTTTCCGTCATCGTCCTCGGCTTCTGCACACAGTTCGTCACGGGCGTCTTCGCCGGCGTCTACGCGGCGAACGACACACTCGTGCGGTTGTTCGGCACAGTGCCTGGGCAACCCGATGAAATCAAGGGCGGCGGCCCGGTCGAGTCGTTGATTCGACTGTTCACCCAAAAGAACTTGACGGTCGATCTGGATATCAGCTCGGTGGCGATGAACTTGATTCGCTGGGTCGATTTGGGCCTCATGTGCTTGATGTGGTTCGCCACCAAGATCCTGCCGGACTTCCGGCAGTTCGATACGTCGAGTCACGTGGCCTACGGATTCAATATCAGCAGCAACCTGATGGGCCAGAACACGTTGACGACGTTCGGTTTCGTCTTGGTGTTGGCCATCGTCGGATACTACTTCCTCAAGACGCGGGAAATCGCGGCATGAACCTGAGCACCTCGTTCACTCGCAAAGTCGTCTACATCGCGCTGATCGCGCTGTTGCTGTACCCGTTGTTCCTCATCGGTCAGCCGCCGAGCCGGGCCCAAGACGACGGATCGGCCGGCAGCGCCGGCGGCGCACTGGCTCAAATGCGCGATGAACACCGTTTGGGCCAAGCGAATCTCGGCCAAATCGATCCGGCGAGCGAGTCGGTCAAACTCGCCACGCTCGGCATGCGCGGCGTGGCGGCCAATATCCTCTGGAGCAAAGCATTCCAATACAAGAAGACGGAGGAGTGGGATGCGTTGTCGGCGACGGTGAACCAGATCATCAAGCTGCAACCGAATTTCATCAAGGTCTGGGAATTCCAATCTCACAACCTGGCCTACAACGTCTCTGTTGAGTTCGACGATTATCGCCACCGTTACCACTGGGTCAAAAAGGGACTCATCTTTTTGCTCGAAGGAACTCGACACAACAGCCGGGAACCGCGATTGCAAAACTACATGGGATGGATCACGGGTCAGAAGATGGGCCGGTCCGATGAACGCGAATTGTTCCGACCGCTGTTCTCCGAGGACAAGGACTACCACGGTTCGTTGGCGGACTCTCCGCTCGGCAACCCCCGCAGCAACCGACAAACTCTTGGCCCCAACCAACTGCCCGATTCCTGGTTGGTGGCTCGCCGCTGGTACCGCTTGGCGAACAGCCTGTTTACCGATCAAGGCGCTTCGCTTCGCGGCAAGGCCCCGCTGCTGTTTCTCAAAGACGCCCCGATGGCGACCATGAACTACGCGATGGCGATCGAGAACGAGGGCTTCTTTCAGCAAGTAGCCCGCACCGCTTGGCGCGACGCGGGCGATCAGTGGAGCGTCTACGGGTCGAAACCGATTCCGTCCTCCTGGGGCCAAAACATTCGTCTACTCGATCTCGACTCGGCTAACGAGCGGATCAACGAGCTCCGCGCGGAATTGGATAAACTGACCGGCAATAAAAGGCAATCGCTCCGCGACGAACGCTACGCGACACTCACCAATCGCGAGCGGATGTCCGTCGAGACTCCGCAGGAAGAATGGACGGAGGACTTGTTTTTGGAGGCGACGGCGGCCCACGAGAAGATCAACGTGACGGATGTAGAGGTGGCCGATTTCGCCCCTCGCCAAGACCGCCGGCGAGCCAACGAGATCCTCGACGAAATCCGCATCACTTCCATCTACGTCTACCGGATTTCACGGTACCGGGATATCGTCAACTTCACCTATTGGGCCACTCGCTGTGAAATCGAACAGACGGAAACAGCCGCGCTGGCTCGTGAAAAAGTCTATCTGGGCAAAAAGGCTCTCGACGAAGCGTCTTTGCCCAAAGCGCGAGAACACTACGACATCGCTTGGGAGAAGTGGGCCGAGTTGTTCAAGAAGTACCCCGAGTTGGCCAACGACGACACCCTCGAAGATCTGGCTCCCCATCTGAATTCCTACCAGGTTCTACTGCGGCAGATGGACGAAGAGTTGCCGAGTGACTTCCCGCTGCGCGATATTCTCGATGGCAAAAAAGCCGCTGCCGGTGAGCCCGCGCCCCGTCTGCCAGATCGCCTGCGAATCACTCCTCGCACAGAAGCGGCTGATGCGAAGGATCCAGTGGACGCCAAAGAACCCGACGCGAAAGACGCTGACTCGAAAGACGCTGACGCCAAGGACGCTGACTCGAAAGACGCTGACGCCAAGGACGCTGACTCGAAAGACGCTGACTCGAAAGACGCTGACTCGAAAGACGCTGACTCGAAAGACGCTGACGCCGAGGCGGCCAGCGAATCGGCCGCGGACTCGGATCCGAAGCAGGCGGCGGCGAGCAAGCCGGAAGCGGACCAGCCTTAACGAATTCACTCCGCCCTGCGCCGCTGGCTCGCCGGCTGACACGCTCGGCGTCGTCCGCTACACTGCGGCACAATCAGGTTTTCATCAGCGTGTGAGGAGTGACCATCATGGCGGACGTGACCATTCGCATTCGAGACGACGGTCCACTGTTGGTGGACGGTGACGTCAAATTGCTCGATGGCGAAGGCAACGAATTCGTGTCGGACAAACCGACGATCGCTATCTGTCGCTGCGGCGCATCAAAGATTCGCCCCTATTGCGATGGGGCGCACAAGGAGTGCGGTTTCGAATCGGCCGAGCGGGCGCCCGCGTAGTGTCGCCTCTCGCTTCGGGACTGGCATCTGGGACATCCTATTTGCTCAGCCATCTCGCCAGCGCGAAGTCGAACCGAGCGGCAGCCTTTGTAGCTATTAGCTACGTTCGGCAAAACTTTGATCGCAAGATCACCCGCGATCTCCCACCGTCTCAAGATCATCTACCCAATCCTCAACACCACAAGTCGCGGCTGCCGACGATCGACACGTTTTCCCCAGGCGAGTGTGTTTGTCGTCATCGCTGACGTCACCGTATTCTCTCGCGTTTGAACGTCTTTGCCGAATTCGTGGCGGCAACCGATTGTCACCGCCGCACCTCGTGGTACCCTCTTCCTTCCCAACATTCGTTGGAGCGCTGGGCGCGCGAGTTACAACTAGGAATCACCACCGGCAATTGGGAAGTCGACATGGACGACCAGCAGAGTGCAGTGAGCGATGTCGTGGATGATGTCGCGGTAGAGCAGACGGATCCAGAAGAGGCGTTGCGGTTGGACGAAGCTTCCCAGCCGTACGTCGGTCGCTGGAACCGGTTGGTCAGCACGTCGAATTGGGAGAAGGGCCGCATTATCTCGCAGTGGCGGGAGGCGCTGATCGCCGACGACGCTGCGGCGACCGAGTTCTCGGACGAGGCTTGGAGTCGTCGGGTCGGCGGAGTCACGGGCCAGCACGTCGGCCGCCTACGGCGAGTCTATCAGCGGTTTGGCCAGGTTTACGAAACGTATGAGAGTTTGTTCTGGACACATTTCCAGGCGGCCGCAGACTGGGATGACGCCGAAATGTGGCTCGAAGGATCGGTTCAAAACGGCTGGTCGGTTTCGCAAATGCGGCGGCAGCGATGGGAAGCGCTCGGAGCGCCCGCGGGTGAGGAGCCGGACGAAGCGGATGTCGTCGCGTCGGAGTTGGACGAGGACTTTGAACCGGCCCTCAACCAATCGCCCGTTGAACACTCGCTCTCCGCCGTCGACGGACATGAGGGTCCGCTGCACGAAGGCCCCGATTTTGGCGACGAGAGCGAGGGCGACTACGGCGAGGACGGCGGCAATATCTACAGCGAACAAGCCGATCAAGCCGCCGACTTTGTCCAGCCGTTCGAGAACCTGGGCGAACTGCCCGAAGATGTCATGGACGCCTTTGAGGCCTACAAGTTGGCGATTCTTCACCACAAGGGTGAGAAGTGGAGCAAAGTGCCGCTCGAGGATCTGCTCGCCAGTCTCGACGCACTCAAAGCGCTCGCTGTCGCGCCGTCCGCCGAGGCGGCCCCGTTTTAGCTTTAGCGGCGCGGAGGCGACGCCCTCACAGCGCGCGGCGCGTCCACCAAAAAAGACCCCGATTCCACCACCTGGAACCGGGGTCTGGGGAGCCTCCGAGGAGCTACTTCGGAGGTCGAGCAATGGTCTTGAGCAATTGCCGGCGAACGCTAGAAGCGGAACTCGAGATTCGCGTAGCCGCCGTGCAGCAGCAAGCTGCCGTTCGAATCGACTCGCTGCACGCCGGGGATGTCGATGAACGTGTCGGTGACGATTTGGTTCGGCGCCAGCGCCACTCCGCTCGCCGCGACGACTCGGTAGCCGGCTCCGAATCGCCAGCAACTGCTGATCTGATAGCCGAGCCCAAAGTTCATTTCACCCAGAAATGAGATGTCGTTCTTGGTCGAGTTTACATTCCAATCGGCTCCGTTGAACGCGGCCGCCGCGTTGTTGATCGTCGCGTATCCGGCCGATCCGCCAATCGATGAATGGTGCGTGATGTGGTTACCGTACACACCTATTTTCACGTCAGTGTAAAGGTTCAGCCGCGATGTCCAGCAGTAATCGGCGCGACCGCCTAACTGAAAACCGATCAGGTTGTTCTCGACGTCGATTTCGTAGAACACCTCTTCCGGCGCTCCAGTGAACATCGCGTCGTTGAAATCGCTGCCGTACTGGAAGCCCTCGTCGAAACGGAAGTAGCGCAGCCCAGCCGCCCACCGGAAGCGCCATCCACAGGCTCCGTCGGGGCAGCACCAACTATTCCAGTCACAGGGCCCCCCCAGCAAGTTGACCTCGATGTTGTGGAACTCATAACTGCGGCGCAAGCGGTGCAAGTCCTCACTGTTGAACTCGTCGATGACGTCGGTTCCCGCATACTGAATATCGTCAAACAGCAAACGAGTGAAGAGGTCGCCCGTGGTGTCGACTCCGGCGCGGACCTCGCGCTCTCGCGTGTCGCTCCAAACGCCCCAGTAGGTGGCGACCCAGGCGTTCTGGCCGCAGTTGATCGTGCGACCGACGCTCGCCTGAAAGCCGCCGCCCATTCGCATGTCGGCGTCGCGCGTGGTCAGCACGCGACGCTCGAGCGCGTTGTCATCGCCGCTGAGCCAGACGTCGTTGCCGTTGTCGCGAGTCATGAACAGACCCCCGACCTCGCCGAACCAGCAGCCAGACGCCGCCGGACCGCAAGTTCCGTCCGCGCAGACGCCGCTGTCCCAGTACTCGCCGTGCTGCAAGTACGGACCGGGCGACACGAAGGCTCCATTCGCTCCCGGTGACGGGTGGTGGAACTGCGGCGCTTGCCAGGCGTGGTCAATCGCCGGCGGCGCTTGGATGGGCGGCTGCGCCGGCGGCGCTTGGACGTGCGGCGGCGCTTGCACGTGTGGCTGTGGTGGCGGCGCTTGCACGTGTGGCTGGGCCGGCGGCGCCTGAACGTGTGGTTGGAATTGCGGCGCTTGCACGTGCGGCGCGACGCCTGCTCCGACCGGCGGACCTGTGGGAGTGAACGGCTGGGTGGCCGCGCCGAGTAAGGAAGGCGTCGCGAAACGAGGAAGCGACGCGTCGGGCGTCTGAGCGTGCAGCACGGGGGCCGCGATTAGCAACGTGGCGACAGCCTGTAGGCTTCTTGGGAAGCGCTTCGTCATCGAACGAACTCCTGCTGCTGGTGGTCGGCGCGCGGCGCCGTTGCACGACAGGGGAGTCCGTTCCTGCGTAGTCAATCCGTGATACTTCCGCTCATCGGGCGGCGGCCACGGAAAGAACGAGCGAAATCGCGCCCCGCCGGCAAATCCTCGAGACCGCGCAACACGACCGCCAGAACTAATCCAGACGGAACAAGGATTCGCGCGGTTGGACGATACTTGCCCGCGGGATCGTTGTAACCGATTCAGGGCGCCTTTCGCCCTCGAGACGCGGATGGGAGCGCAGTGTAGTTCACGTTTTTGGACGTGGCGGAGTTCTTTCGGTTCGACCGCTGTTATCCGGCCGCCGGTAATCGGCGACGACGCTTACTGCTCGTCGGCCGCGCAAACTCAGCGGCGAATTGTTGATAGTCGACCGCCCCGTTCGACGACGGTGCGTATTCGAAAATCGACTGACCGAAACTGGGCGCCTCGGCGAGACGAATGTTGCGGCGGATCCGCGTCCGATACGCGTGCGCTTGAGACCACACCGGATTGGAGGTCGCCTGCTCGGCCAGAAACTCCTCGACGTCCCGAACCACCTCGGCCGCCAATCGCGTTCCACTGTCGTACATGCAAAACAACACGCCGCTGAGCCGCAGTCGTGGATTCAATCGCTGAGCCACGACGTCAATCGTTCTCAACAACTTGGCGACGCCGTGCAGCGCTAGAAAATGAGGCTGAATGGGAAGTAAGACCTCTTCCACTGTCGTCAGCGCGTTTAGCGTGAGGATGCCGAGAGAAGGTGGACAGTCCAACACGATCACGTCGAACTCGCCCTCCTCCTGCAACTTGTCGCGCAAGATGACCTCGCGACCGACCTCCCCAGCCAATTCGATCTCCGCCGCCGCCAAGTCAATGTGTGACGGCACGACCCACAGCGTCTCGTGAACACGGCGCCGCACCTCACCCAACGTCGCTTCGCCAGTCAACACGTCGTAGATCGACGGGTCGCCCTCCTCCAGAGTCAGACCCAGGTGCAGTGACGCGTGAGCCTGCGGATCGAGGTCGATCAGCAACACGCGCTGCCCCATCTCGGCAAGCGCCGCCGCCAAGTTGACGGAAGTCGTCGTCTTTCCCACACCACCCTTCTGATTGATGACTGCGATCGTACGCATCGGCAGGGAACTCCTTTTCCTGCGGTTGCTGAGGCCGGGAAACCGTCCAGAGGCTGGCGTCGGACGACGGCGGATTATAGCGGCGATCCCAGAATTCGAGTAGACAGACGTTGGCGACCCACTGGCCAGCCCTCCGTTCGTGAGTTCTACTGGCCGATTACAGATCCGCGGTGACAGCAGTGCTAGCTGAGGAGTGTGATGCGACGACTGGGTGAGTTGGCGGAGGACGATGCGAAGCGGTTCGCCCAATTCTTGCGCGAGCAGGAGATCGCCGTCGAGGCTCGTCGTGAATCGGATGGCTGGACTGTTTGGGTTTACGACGAGAACGACGTCGTCGCGGCGCGGGCTGAGTTGGAGCGATTTCGAGGCGAGCCGGAGCACGAGCGTTACCCGCGAGAAGCCGCCCCGGAGGATTTGGTCGAAGAGGTGGAGCTCGCGCGCGACGGCGAGCAGCCGGTGAATCTGCCGTTCTCTCCCCCCCGCCGCACGAAGTACGTCTGGACGTTGATCCTGTTGACGCTGGCGGTGACGACCTGGGGCGGGTGTGATTTGGAATCGACGGTTGGCGAACAGCTGGCGTTTTGCAATCCGATCAAGTACGACCTGTCGACGACCAAGAACGTGTTATCCGACATTCAGGTTGGCCAAGTTTGGCGATTGATAACACCCATCTTTCTCGACCTCAGCTACTTGTTGATTCCGAACATGATTTTCCTTTACCGTCTCGGCGGGCAGATCGAAACTCGCCAGGGCCCTTTGGTTTTGGCGTTGCTGATCGTGGTGATCGGCGTGCTTTCGAACACTGCGCAGGCGCTCGGCCCGGAGCAGGCGGCGCTGCCTTCGCTTTCGGGATCGCCCAAGTTTGGCGGCATGTCGGGAGTGGTTTGCGGGTTGTTCGGGTATGTGCTGGTGCGCGCTGCTTTGACGCCGCGGTGGGGTTTTTGGATCGACCGCTTCACTGCGGTTTTGATCGTCAGCTGCTTGGTGGCGTGTTTCATTCCGAACCAGGAGTTTCAATCCGCGCTGCAGATCGCCAACTTGAGTCTCTTGATCGGCTTTCTGACAGGCGGCGCCGCCGGCGTGTTGATGTCGCGACGCGGTTAGCCGTCGCCGCTGAACCTCACCGGGCGGCTCGTGTCATGTCGGCATTCGAGGGCGAGTTTGGCGTCTGCAGTCGCGACTTGTGGATTGACGAAACGGACGAAGCGATGTCCTGGTCCGCGTCGCCAGGCGCGCGCTCTCACTCTCCCGCCGCCGCGTTGGCGGCTTTGTTCTGGTCGTTGACGAAGTGCCTCAAGAACGTCTTGATGGGCGCCACCGAGACCTGCTTCTGCGACTCGACGCAGTAGAGCAGGTTGCGCTCGACATCGAGAGCGCAGGTGACGACGAGTTCCTTGTGTCGAAAACGAATCGCCGCGTTCCACTGCGGCTCGCCAGGCGGCGGCGGAGCGTCAAAAGCGAAGGCGCGGTCTTCGATCAAAGCAAGTCTCGCCTTGATAACGCCTGGCGAGTCGGTGATATCGATCGACCGCCTGACCGGCAATTCCTGGCCGGCGACGAACAGCGTCGCGAATTGTTCGTCGTTCTCTGGTGGCGGGGCGTCGGCCGTCGGCGGCGGGCCGAACTGCAAGAACTCAACTGTCTTGGCGTCTCGAACGGCCAGCCCCGCCTCGACTCCCCAAAAAGCGAGCGCTTGGTCGCGGTCGGCGCGCTGGCTAAAAAATGCGATGATCGCGCCGGCGAAGGCGATCGCAAAGATGCCCACGATCACGATCTTGCCGCGATTGACGGCCATATTCTCGGTTCCGATGAAGGGTTGTATACTGGTCGATTCGCCAGCCCATTTTGGGCTACATCGTCAAACCTGACCACTACCGCGCGACATATCGTAGAGGGATTCATCGATGCCCGACAAATTCGATCCGTATCGTGAGGCTCTGGTGATGGAAACCGTCACGGTCTGGCCGGATGAGTTTGAGGAATGGAACGACTCCGAGAAATCACGGGTCGCCAACTCTCTACACGCCGATCCGGAAAGCTGCGCGGAATTGGAATACGTTCGAGTTCACACGGGCTTCTGTCGGCAAATCACCGTCACGGCGGACGACATCGAGCGGATCGAATCGTGACGGGCGAACAGTCCTCCGGCGATGTCACGACGGTCCGCGTCGCGCTGCGGCGTTGCCGATACGACATCGCGATCGGAGCCGGCCTACTGACCGAAGCGGGCCAGTGGATCACCCGTTGGTGCGACCCGTCGCATGTCGTCATCATCACGGACGAAAACGTGATCGACCCGTACGCGAAAGCGGCGCGAGCCAGCTTGCAGTCGGCGGGCCGCCGCTGCGACCTGGTGCAAGTGGCGGCCGGCGAAGCGACCAAATCGATCGCGCAGGCCGACCGGCTTTGGAATCAGATGTTGGACCTGGGCGCTGATCGGCGGACCGTGGTCGTCGCTGTTGGCGGCGGAGTCGTCGGCGACCTGGCGGGATTCATCGCCGCCACTTACGCCCGCGGTCTGCAATTCGTGCAAGCTCCCACCACACTGCTGGCCCACGTCGACAGCAGTGTCGGCGGTAAAGTGGGAGTCAATTTGCCGAGAGCCAAGAATATGGTCGGCGCGTTTTGGCAACCGGCGGGAGTGCTGATCGACACCGACACGCTGCGAACGCTGCCGCCGCGCGAGTTCAGTGCGGGCATGGCGGAAGTCGTCAAATACGGCGTGATCATGGATCCGCCGTTCTTTGAGTTTCTCGAACGCGAGATCGCCGGAATCGTCGCCCGCGACGCCGCCCTCTTGCGACAAGTGATCGCCAAGTGCTGCCACTTGAAGGCCGACGTGGTCCAGGAAGACGAGCGCGAGACGACGGGCCGGCGGGCGATCTTGAACTACGGCCATACGTTCTGCCACGCCATCGAATCGGTGACCGAGTACGGTGAGTTTCTGCACGGCGAGGCGGTTGCCATCGGCATGATCTGCGCGTCGCGGTTGGCCGAAGCGCTCGGTCGCATCGACGCCACCGTAACGGCTCGCCAGCTTTCGTTGTTGCAGCAACTCGAACTGCCCACCGCAACGCCAGAGAACCTCAGTCGCGACGAGCTGCTGGAAGCCATGCGGCGCGACAAGAAGGTGGAAGATGGGAAGCTCCGCTTCGTTTTGCCCGATCGCCTGGGGCGTGTTGAGTTGGTCAGTGGCGTGGACCAGAGTTTGGTCCGCGCCGCCTGGGACGCGTAACGTGAACTCGGCGCCGGCGACGCCCGTTTGTCAGTGGGGCGAGGGAAATTTGTTCGGGATCGGCGTGAACTTGCTCTGGTTGCTGGACGATACTCGCCGACACCCGTAGATTGATAGACCGCAGCGGGCAATCTTGACGGCGCCGGACAGGCCGTGGGCTCTCCAGGCTCATCGCTTGCGACGGCTATTTGATCGAACGATGAGTTGAGGCCATTGATGATCGACCAAGAGCGCATCGTGTTTGTCGTTGACGATGATCCGGGCGCGCGCGAATCCGTTGTCGCGCTCGTGGCGTCCAAGGGACTGGACGTTGTTGAATACAGTTCAGCAGAGGAGTTTCTGGCTTCCTACGATTCCACGCGGAAGGGATGTTTGGTCGCGGACGTGCGGATGAAAGAGATGAGCGGTCTCGATTTGCTGCGGCGTCTGAACCAGGACAAGATCGTCTTGCCGACAATCGTGATCACTGGATACGCAGATGTGCCGATGGCCGTGCAGGCAATGCAGGACGGAGCCGTCACGTTTCTGGAAAAGCCCTGCAAGAAGCAAGAACTGTGGAGCAGCATCGAGTTGGCGCTGGATCTGGAGAAGCAGCAGCGATTGGCCGCCGAGCTGCAATCCGAGGTCGAGCAGCGAATTGAGCAGTTGACCTTGGAAGAGCGCGCCGTGATGGGAATGGTCGTGCAAGGAATCGCCAACAAGCGGATCGCCACTGAACTGGACATCGGCTTGCGAACAGTGGAGTTGAGACGGTCGCAAGTGATGAAGGTGCTCCGGGCGGAATCGCTGCCCGAACTAGTACGGATGGCGATACTGGTGAACTTTCAGCCGCCGAAGAATTTACAGCCACCGGAAGAATAGTCACTGCCCTATGTGCAGAAGCCGGGCGTTCGCTAGGTGGAGCGGACGCTGGAATGCTCGGCGTTTCCAAGGAGCTTATCCATGGAGCCGAGAAGTGCTGCGCGGTTGCGCAGCGAATTGCAGTTGAGCCTGACGTCTGGAGTCGGGCCTCGCATCCGGGCCGGGTTACTCAAAGTCTTTGGTGATTTCGCGGCGATTGAGCGAGCCAGCCCGGGTCAGTTGCGGGCTGTGCCGGGAATCGGAGCCGGGTTGGCCAACGAGATGGTGCGAGTTCGCGAATCGTCGCTCGCCGATCGAGTGCTCCAACAATGCCGACAAGACGGAATCGAGATTCTGTTGGTCGATGAATCTGGCTATCCGCCTCTGCTGACAGAGATTCCCGACCCACCGGCGCTGCTCTACCGACGTGGCGATTGGGTGGAGAATGATGGGTTGGCTGTGGCCATCGTCGGATCCCGGCGGGCCAGCGCGTACGGTCGTCGGACGGCCGAAAGATTCGGCCGCGAGCTCGGCGCGGCCGGAGTGACGGTCGCCAGCGGATTGGCTCGAGGCGTCGATGCGGCCGCTCATCGCGGGGCGCTCGCCGCCGGCGGGCGCACGATCGCCATCCTCGGCAGCGGCGTGGCGAACATCTATCCGCCCGAAAACGCCGATCTGGCGAATGAGATCACCCGCCGAGGCTCCTTGCTGAGCGAGTTTCCACCCGCTCGTCCGCCGAAGAGCGGCGCGTTTCCTCGACGCAATCGCATCATCACGGGCATTAGTTTGGGCGTCATCGTGATCGAGGCGTCGGCCCGTTCGGGAGCGCTCATTTCGGCGCGGCACGCGATGGAGCAGAATCGAGAGGTGTTCGCCGTCCCCGGACGGATCGATAACGATCTGGCTCAAGGCTGTCATCAGCTGATTCGCGATGGAGCCAAGTTGGTCGAGAGCCTCGATCACGTCATCGAAGAATTGGGTCCCCTGGCGCACCCCGTTTCGACCGATGCGGGAGACGCGATTCGCCAGCCCCGCGAATTGCAGTTGAACGAGTTGGAACGAGCCGTTCTGAACGCCGTCCAACTGGACCCCACGGCGATCGACGATGTCATTCACGACAGCGGACTTAACACGCCACAGGTGTTAGCCACTGTCAGTGTTCTGGAAATGCGTCGACTGATCAAACGCTTCAGTAGCGGATTCATCGCCCGCGTGTGACTTCATTGCCCGCGTGTGACAGCGCTCGAGAACAACAGCTGAGAGTTGAGAAACGGAGGAGAACGTAAGCGGGGCAAATGACAAACTCGCCGACTCACGATAGAACTTGAGATTCGCCGGACTCGGCGGCCCACGTCTCCCCTTACTTCAAACTCAACTTCCATGGACATCATCGACGGCGACATCTACGACTACCCACGGTATTACGATCTTGTCTTTGGCAGCGATTGGAAGGCCGAATTTGAGTTTCTCGAGGACTGTTTTCGGCGGCATGTGTCGGGCGAGACACGGCGTCTGTTCGAACCGGCCTGCGGCACGGGGAGATTGGTCTATCGATTCGCTGAGGCGGGCTACCAGATTAGCGGTTTGGATTTGAACCCGCACGCGATTGGTTACTGCAACGCCCGGCTCGAGCGACGCGGCTTGAAACCGACGGCGTTCGTCGGAGACATGAGCGACTTTACCTTGCCGCGTCCGGTTGACGCGGCCTTCAACACGATCAACAGTTTCCGCCACTTGCAAACCGAGAAGTCAGCACACGCTCATTTTCAATGCGTTGCCGCTGCGCTGCGGAGCGGGGGAATCTATGTGCTGGGATTGCACCTGACGCCGCTGGAGGGAGCCGTCTGCGACGAAGAATCCTGGTCGGCTCGCCGCGGTCACCTGTGCGTCAACACGCACATGCTGACAACCTCCCGCGATATGAAAAAGCGGGAGGAGCGCTGCGCGATGAGTTACATGGTGCATACGCCCAAACGATCGTTTCAGTTGTCCAGCGAGGTCATTTTCCGCACCTACACTTCCGATCAGATGGCCCGTCTGTTGGCGAAGACGCCGGACCTGAATATCGTTGGCGTATACGACTTCGCCTACGACATGGAAGAGCCCGTCGAGATTGGGCCGCAAACGGAAGATGTCGTCTTCGTGCTGCAAAAGTCATAGACCGAGTCGCCCTGGGGCGGAAGACGCACCTGCCCCTCACAGAATTTTTGCCGCGGGGATGGAACATCGTTGCAGCCGCAACGGAATCATTATCCGCACAACTTGCCCAGACTCCGGAATTTATAGCGATTGCGACGAGGTTGTGGTCTATTTCCTTCGGAATGCCTTCGCCCGGTTGCCGAAACCAGTGGATAGACGAATCCGATTCTCGATGTGACCTCGATCGTTATCTCCCGCAGGGATTGCCGATGATCACTCCCGCCGACTCGCATTACAACCGCACGCCGCAGGCGCCGGACGATGTCGATCCCTCGCTCGCCGCGTTGGTGGGCGGCGTTTGTCGAGCGGGCGGATGGACGATTAGCGAGCGCGACGGCCGCTGGGAACTCAGCCCGCCCGGCCTGTCGGCGACGGCGGCGGCGTCGCTGGGCGCGACGGGCGGTTTGGATTGGAGCCGTTCGACGTTGGGAGCATTTTGCGAATCGGTGACCGGACTGGCGACGATCCACGCCGAGCCGTCGGATCAGGTGCGCAGCGTGCGCCAACTATCGGCTCGACTGTTGTCGCACTACTCGGTCGATGCCGGACACATCTACCTCGGCGGTTGCAGTCTCGATCCCCAGCCTCTGCTGCGGCTCAGTTGGACCGACGGCAGACGAGGTGTCCAGCACGAATGGCTCGACCGCGACGGTCAGCCCGCCGACGCCGGGTTGGTCGAGTCACTGGGTGTAGAGCGGTTGACCGTGTTGCCGCGACCGCCGCGACGGTGGGATGAACGCGCCGCCGACCGCGTCTGCCAATCACGACCTGCTCCGGACCCCGTCGTCACGGTTGTCTGGGTGACGATGGCAACCGGACAAGTCATTGCCAGTGTGGGCGAACACGCGGTCGGGATTCCTTTTTCGGGCTGGGCTCACCGCTTTGCGGCCGGCGTCGAAACGCCGCCACCGTACCGATGCCCCGAGACGGGCGCGGAATCGTATCACCTGGCGATGACCGACGACGGCGAAGTCACTTGCGCCGAGGCGATCGGAGAGTGCGACGTCAGCGGCGGCCGGCAATTGCGGTCCCAACTGGTCACTTGCGATGCAACCGAACAACTGGTCAGCGTGAATTCCACACTCATCTGCGCGTTGTCGGGGAAACACGTGTTGCGCGATGCGGCGTTGAACTGCGCGGTATGCGACCAACTGGTCAGCCCCCGCGTCGTTGCCGGCGGCCGCTGCGAACTCTGCCAGTCGATGCAGTTCGTCGCAACAGACGACGAGCGATTGAAACGGTTGTTGGCGAGCCGGATCGAGTTGTCGACTTGGAAGAAGTGGCAGGCGGCCGTCTCCGATCAAATCGCTGTCTACTCGGCGGTGAAATGGACCCGTCGCGTCGTGTTGGTCGTGGACTGTGCGACCGAGCAGGTTGTGCGACGCGCTTCGGGATCGAGGTGGGGCAACTCGTTCCGCGACGATGGCTAGATGAACGGCGGTTGAGTTTCATTCCGGCGCGGCGGACCCGCGATTGGCCCACCACGGCAGGCTAATGCCGCCATCCACGAGCAGTGTTGCTCCCGTGGTGTAGTCGTGGGCCGGGTCGCAGAGAAAGAGAATGCTCTCACCCATCTCGGCGGGCGTGCCGAGCCTTCCCCAGGGGATGTTCGCCGCCGCCTTCTCAAGTGTCTCCTCCGAGGCGAATTTTCTCTCGCCGGGAGTATCGGTCCATCCCGGCTGGATGACGTTGACGCGAACCCGGTGTTCGGCCAGTTCGATTGCGGCTGTTCTCGCCATGTGATCGATCGCCGCTTTGGACATGTTGTAGGCCATGGATGTGGGCACCGGGACAAACGCGTGGGGCGAACTGACCAGCACGATTGCTCCGCCGTCGCCCTGGCGAATCATCTGCTGGGCGGCGGCTCGAAGAATGAAAAACGCACCCCACATCGTGACGTCGATCGTGCGGCGAAACCCCTCCATGTCCGCCTCATGAAACGGCTGGCGGTCGCTGAACGCCGCGTTGCTGACAGCGATGTCCAGCTTGCCAAACCGAGAAACGGTCTCGGCCACCAAGCCTTCGACAGCCGTTTGATCCGAAACGTCGGCCTGATGAGCAAAGGCTTGCGAGCCGGCGTCGCGAATCGCCTGCACGACTTCCTCGGCCTCATCGCGGTGCGAATGGTAGTTGACCGCGACGTTGACTCCAACTCGGCCGAGCGCCACGGCGGTCGCCCGCCCAATCCCGAGACTAGCGCCTGTCACCACAGCGACGCGCCCTTCCCAATTCGATCTATTCACAGTGTTCCCCGTCTGCGGTGTGCGAACGCTCGATGTCCGCCTTGCTGGCCATCGACCTGTACACGGCAATGCTAGCGTGCTGTTTCTCGTGTTT
>JASMLW010000371.1 GCA_030748485.1 Pirellulaceae bacterium | reverse complement strand
CGACGTTCGGAAGCCATCGGCGGCGAGGCCGGACGTGGCTAACTCTAAAGTAATCGCGAGTTGCGGAGGGACCACAACTCGCGATGCGATTTGTTACAGCGGGAGGTTGCTCCGCTGGATCAGACCAAGTCTTGCAGCGGTTGGCGGTGGTCCAGGAGATACCGCGGGCGACCCTGCGGATCGATGACCTGCTGCGTCTCCGTGTCGATGCCGATGTTGTGATAGAGCGTGGCGAGGATCTCTTGAATATGCACCGGGCGGACTGCTTCGGCCGCTGTTCGATCGCTCTCTCCCGTGACGACGCCTCCCTTAAGTCCACCGCCGGACAGGAACGCGGCGGCCACTTGCGGCCAGTGATCTCGGCCAGCTCGAGCGTTGACCCGCGGCGTACGTCCGAACTCGCCCCAGATCGCGATCGTCACATCATCTTGCATGTTGCGATCGTAGAGATCCTGGATCAGGTTGCTAACGCCTTGATCGAGCGCTGGTAGTTGCGATCGGAAGGTGGTGAAGTTGTTGCTGTGGGTGTCCCAACCGCCCCACGACATGGCGACGAACCGCACGCCCGCCTCGACTAGCCGTCGAGCTCGCAGGAAACGTTCGTTGTCTCGCAAGCGACCCTGCCGATTGCCCACGTAACGTTTGACGACATCGGGACTCTCCTTGCTCAAGTCCAAGGCGTTGGCCATGCGGCCGGAGAGAATGACGTCGACCGCTTGTTGGGTGAACGCGTCGGCTGCTTCGAGTTCGCCACTGGCGTCGGCGTCTCGTCGCAATGTATCGACCGATTTAAGCAGTTTGGCTCGATCGGTCAAGCGCTCCGCCTTGATCCGCCGCAGCTCGAGCATCGCCCGCGCTTCATTGGGGCTGAACGATTTGAATTTTGGTCCGAGGTATCCGGCGCTGACATTGACTCCGTCCGAGACGAACGGGGCGACGCCGTCGTTGAAACCTTGCAAACGTGAGACGAAAGAGCCCATCGCGGGCGGGCCGCCGATCGCCCGCAATTCGCGCTGGCCATAACCCACCTGAGTCGTGCTGGGACTGTGTTCGCCGATGTTGCCGACAACTCCGCGGGCGAGCGCGAATCGATCGGCCATCTTGGCCAACTTCGGGAACAGTTCGCAGATCTCCACTCCCGGAACATTGGTGGCGATCGGATTGAACTCACCCCGGTATTCGACTGGCGCGTCGAGTTTGAGGTCCCACATGTCTTGGTGAGACGGTCCGCCTCCAAGATGAATGTTGATGATCGACTTCGTCGATGAACCAACTCCCGCCTTGTCTTCCGCTCGCAGCACGTCAGCGAGGCCGAGCGCGCCGAATCCGAAACCCAATGCGCCAACTTGCAGGAATCCGCGTCGGCTCACTCCGTCACAATAGCCGCCCACCCTCTTGTCGATCCTCTTGTCGATCATCGAAAACATTCCCGTTCTCCTGTCACTTGACCTCGTCGAGGCCCCGCGGGATTAGTGGTTGAAGAGGAACTCTTTGGTGTTGATCATCGCCCAAAGAACATCCTCATACCCTTCGTGTTTGACGTTGTCAGGAAACTTCTCGAGGTGTTGTCGAAAAGCCTCCAGTTCTTTCGGTTGCGGTCGCCGCGAGTAGGCTCGCAAATACAACTCGCCAATCTTCTCAGCGTCCGTTCGGTCGCCGTCACCCGCCAATGACCGCGCTCGACTGGCGGCCAACTTGTTGTATAGGTCGTTGGAATTCAACAGCTGCAAACTCTGCACGATGCTGACATTGCCCGTCCGCTCGCACTCGCAGGCGCTCGATCCGGCCGGTCTCCCAAACGCGTTCAGGAAACTGTCGTTTACACTGCCGTGGTCCGGAATCTGCACGGCTCGAGTTCCCGCCGGCAAACCGTTGAACTGGCTGGAGACGCCGAGAAATCCGTTGAGCGAGTCGAGCAGCACTTCTGCGTTGAGGCGCCGGAGGGTGAATTTCGAATAGTTCTGCAAATCGTCGCGATTGAATTCGTTCGGTATCGACGACAACTGATAGGAACTTGAGTTGCAGATGGTGCGAACTAGTTGCTTGAGGTCAAAGTTCGACTCGACAAAGTGCTGCGCCAAGGCGTCCAGTAGTTCGGGGTTCGTGGGCGGATTGGTCGCCCGCATGTCGTCCTCCGGGTCGACAATGCCCGATCCAAAGAAGTGTTTCCAATACCGATTGACGAGTGAACGAGCAAAGAAGGGGTTGTCCTTCCGCACCATCCAGTCGACCAAGTGATGCCGCGCGTCGTCATCGGGGGTCAGCTCCAACGGCGTTCCGTTTAGATAGGTCGCGACGACCATCTGCTTGGTCTTGGGATGCTGAGCGCGGGCGATGCCGCGGGCTGCATAGATCCGCTCGCCATTCTTGTCCTTCACATTGGTGAAGAACGCCGCCATGCCCCAGTAGTCCGCTTGACTCCACTTCTCGAACGGGTGGTGGTGGCAGCGGGCGCACTGAATTCGTAAGCCGAGAAATACTTGAACCGTGTCCTCGACTTTTTCGTTCACGGTCAACACGGTGCGGTGCCAGTTGACCGCCGGGTTCGTGCGGGTTTCGCCACTGGCCGTAACAACGGACCGGACGAACTCGTCGTAGCCGATGTTGCGATGCAAACTCGTGCGGACCCAGTCGTGAAAGCGAAGATTGCCGCTCCGGCTGACGTTTTGCTGCACCTTGTTTCGCAATATGGCCGACCACTTCTGCGCGAAGTAGTCAGCGTATTCGTTGCTGTTGAGCAGCCGGTCGATAAGCTTGCCGCGCTTCTCCGGGTCGCTGCTCGACAGAAACTCCTCTGTCTCGGCGAGCGTCGGAATGCGGCCGGCGATGTCGATAGTAACTCGCCGCAAAAACGTCTGGTCGTCGCACACGGCGGACGGCGGCAGACCCAGCGTTTGCAGTTTCTTGTGGACAAATCTGTCGATAAAGTTGCGCTCCGCCGGCAGCTGTGGAATCTCCGCGCCCAGTGGAGCCATCGCTCGAAACGCGTCGACCTGACCTTGGTAGCGAACCATGACGGCGACGTCGCCCGGCTTGCCCAGCATGCTCACCAGGCCGCGATCGTCGACATCCGCCAAGTCCTTGTTATTGGGTGTGAACTGAGCTTGGCGGGTTACATCGCGATGGCTGCCGTCACTGTACTGAGCGATCACTTTGAGTTGCTGGCGGCCGTCGCTGGGCAATTCGACGTAACTCGGATGGACGCGGACTCCGGCCAGTACGGGGTCGTCGTCGGAACCATAGGGCATCCCCTGCTTGACCCACAGCCGCACCAGCCGGTACTCGTCGCTGTCCACCGGCATGCGTACACCACCGCCGTGTGGAAGAGAGCCGCACGCTTTTTGCAACAACAGGCTGCGATCGGGAGCAGCCGGAAACAGCCGTCGTCCCCGACCCTCTTTCACCAAGTAACCAAAATCGTCGGCTGGTTCGAATCCCAACAGCGACAGGGAGAAACCGTTCTTGCCGCCGGCCTTCCCGTGACAACTCCCGCTGTTGCATCCCAGCTTTGTGAACACCGGAACGATCTCGTTGGGGAAGTTTACAAGCGGCGGCTCCGCAAACGACGTGACCGCAACGGGAACGTCGACCGACAATCGTCCCGCCGTCGCTCGCAATATCGCTTCGCCATCCAGTAACGGAACCAAAAGTCCACTGTCGTCGACTCGAGCAACCGTCGGAGGATCGATCGTGAATTTGACGTCTCGCGTCCAATCGCGCAGTTGTCCCGAGTCGTACTCGACCGTCGCCACCAACTGCACTCGAGCGTTGCGGCCAGTCAGCGCCACCGGCTCATTGACCGCGCGGCTGGCGTGGACCAACAGACGCGATGGAGCGCCCGGGTCACCAAGACCCTGAGGCTCTGCGGATTCCGCTGACGAAATGCAAACACCCAGCGCCAAACAAGCCCAGAGCGCCGCCATTTGCGGTGAGAAATCCACCCGGTGTCGAGATTTAATTTGCATCCGCCGCTCTTCTCAAGTCCTTCCCCGACAACACGCCGAGCCAGGTATCGAAGTTGCCATCCTCTACTGATTACCAATGGACCGGGAACCAACCGTTGTTACATCGGTCCAACGCATCAGCCAAAGTTGATTCTAGGGTGAACGCCAACCCAATAACAACTGAATTGCCCGCCCTGTTAACACCCGGAAACAATTCAGGATCGACCCATCTTTCCCAAAGCGCCAAGTAGTGGACTGTAGTGGACTTCGCCAGAAGTCCTGATCACCACTTCACCTACAGCACCACTTCACGTACAGGGAATGCGTGCGCCCGGGGAACTCTGGCGAGTCCCACTACGGGAGTTTTTGCGCATCCGACTGGCGCGCCCGGGGAACTCTGGCGAGTCCCACTACGGGAGTTTTTGGGAATCCGACTAGCGCGCCCAAGGGAACTCTGGCGAGTCCCACTACGGGAGTTTTTGCGCATCCGACTGGCGCGCCCGGGGAACTCTGGCGAGTCCCACTACGGGAGTTTTGGGAATCCGACTAGCGCGCCCAAGGGAACTCTGGCGAGTCCCACTACGGGAGTTTTTGGGAATC
>JASMLW010000370.1 GCA_030748485.1 Pirellulaceae bacterium | reverse complement strand
GATGTCGAACAGCTGCTTCCCATTTACCAGTCTCCAGCGCGACGTCATCACGGCGCTCTTGCGCCATTTGATCGGATCCTTAACTCGCTGCGAGTCGGTGACGAGGATTCGGTCCGGCCAGCGGACCTTCTTCCCCGGTAGCAGCGGCGCGATGCTGACGCCGTCAAATTTGACGCTCTTGGGAGGAGCCACATTGCAGAGATCGATGAGTGTCGGCAGCACGTCGACATGAGCCGTGATGGGAGTCACATCGCGACCCCCCACCAATCCGCCCTGCGGCCAATGGACAAAGAACGGAACTCGGTGGCCGCCGTCGTACTCGCTGCCTTTGCGGCCGCGCATCTGCGAGTTGAAGACGTTCGCGCCCGATGATGTGCCGTTGTCGGTCGTGAATACGAAGATGGTGTTGTCCGTCAGTCCCTCATCGTCGAGAAACTCACGCAATTGTCCGACGTTGTGGTCGATGTTGGCGATCATACCGAAGAAGTTCGCCAGCCCGACATTCAGTTTGCTGTAGGGTTTGCTGAATTCGGGCGGCGAGTGCATCGGTCCGTGCGGCGCGTTGGTCGCGATGTACGCCAGAAACGGTTTGCCGGCCGCCTTTTGTTTTTTGATGAAACGCTTGGCGTAGTCAAAGAAGACATCGGTGCAGAACCCCTTTACTTTTTCGGGCTCGCCGTTGTGCCAGTAGGCGCCGTCGAAGTACGCGTTGTCCCAATAGTCGGGCGTCTGGCCAACGCCGCCGCCGCCGTGCCGCATCACTTCTGTGTAGCCGCGATCCTCCGGTCGAAAGGGAAAGTTGTCCCCCAGGTGCCACTTGCCAAACATGCCCGTCGCATAACCTGCGTCTTTGAAGACTTGTCCCATGGTGACTTCGTTTTCGCGGAGCATCGAACGGCCCATGATCGTGTGCCACACGCCCGTCCGGTTAGTCCAATGTCCAGTCAAGAACGCACTGCGCGTGGGCGAACAAGTCGGCGCGACGTGGTAGTCCGTCAGCCGAATCGACTCGCGAAACAACTCATCGATGCGAGGCGTTTTCAAGACGGGGTTGCCGTGGCATGACAAATCGCCGTGCCCTTGATCGTCGGTGATCACGATGACCACATTGGGGCGGTCCGCGGCGGCGGCGATTGCGGCTGAAAAGGAAACGGCCAACATCGCGGCGAGCACGACGCGCCCGAGTTGACGAGACCAGTGGTCGTTAGCTGAGTAGAACGTCATCGAGTTCTCCGAGTGTTCGCGACCTCACGCGCACTTTGAGTCGCGAGTAGTACGAGTTACTGTCGGTTGAGCAGCCGGCGGAGCGCCAAGTGGGTCGAGTCGACCTAGTCCGCCGATTTGAATTTGATGTTGCGATAAGCGACCGGACCATGGTTGCCTTGGAACATCAGCGGGCCCGTCGATGCTTCGCGGCCGGTGAGCCCGCCGGGCGTCGGACCCTTCATCTCGACGTTCTCGTGAATCAACTTCCCGTTGAGCGTCACTTTCACAAAGCGAGCGTTGGCCGTCTTCTTGCCATTGGCGTCGAACTTCGGAGCTCGAAAGTCGATGACAAACTTCTGCCATTCGCCGGGAGCCTTGGCCGCGTTTACGCGGGGAGCCTGCGCTCCGTACAATCCGCCGACGTCGCCGGGGCCGAATTTCTTCTTGCCGTAACTGTCGAGGATCTGAATCTCGTATTCACCCATCAGATAGACGCCCGAGTTGGAGCCCTTGGGCACCATGAACTCAACTTCAAACGTGCCGCCGCCCACCTTCTTCTCGGTGTAGAAATCGCGAGCGCCGCCCTTGTGGTTCACCAAGTCGTTTCCCTCACCTCGCACGATCAAGCCGGCCGGGTTCTTGGGATCGACCGCGGCCGCTCCCACTCGCAGTGTTTCCTTGGCGGAACCGCCCTTGGTGGCCCAGCCGGTGAGGTCCTTGCCGTTGAACAGACTGACCTTCTTGCCCGATTTGTCGTCCGCGAAGCCGACCATCGTGGGCGCGGCGATCAACAGAAGGGCGAACAATGTGACCTTGGTGCGCTGCATGGCGGTGAGTCCTTGATGGAGGGGTGTAAGCGGCGAGAAGGTTGGCGCGGATCGAGGCGCCAGACCCAAATATCAGCCGATTGTAGCAACGCCCGTCCACAGAATGTAGGCTCTCAACCAGATCATTCGTCAACAACCTCCGCGGCGAAATCGTCTGGTTCGCGAACTCGGACCAGCCCACCCAGCCGTGGAAGAGGTTCGTCATCACGACCGACTTGCCGAAGGCTCACTTACTCACCCCAAATCCCGAACGATAAGGTTAGCCGCAGATGAGAAGGACTTTGGTTGCTGCGACGATCGTGGCGGCGACGGCTGCCGTCTTTGTAGTGCGAGCCGAGCCGGCGTTGGCTTCTGACACGGCGGAGAGAATTCTCGCCACGGACGAGACGCGAGTCGCGCGAACGGGCGCGTGGCGGGTCGACCGATTTCGCTATGCGGTCAACAGTCATCTGTCGACCAATGAAGTCCAGGCGGCGCTGGAATTCAATTTTTCGGGCACCGGCCTCGCCGTCCGATTCGGCGGGCACAATACGCCTCCCTACGGTTCGCCGAACCTCGGCGTCGTCGACATCTCCATTGACGGCGAGCGGAAGCGGCTGCTGCTGCCGCGATCGCTTCCCCGCGAGTTCGTGGTGGCGACGGGGCTCGAGCCCGGTGAGCATAAAGTGCGAGTCGTGCACCGGATGAGAGACGATGCGACGGGCGTGCGAATCGAGTCGTTTTCAGCGTGGACCGGTGAGCGGGGCGAGTTGAGATTCCAGGTGAACGGCGCGGAGAACGCTCATCTAGTGGATTGTCGGGCGATCCTGCGGCGCGACGACGACGTGATTCGCAACGAACTCGTCCGCAACTGGCTGACCGGTCAGTGCGCGCTGGCCGGCCTCCCAGCTGGTGATGGGTACGTGTTGGAACTCCGCGCCGTCGGTTGGCGGACCGAGGTCACCGAGCCTTTCGCGATCGCAGCTGGCAGGCCGAAGTCGCTGGCTCCGATCTTCCTACAGCGGGATCCGAACACGGTCACGTCCCGTTTCCGATTCCCGCGGCTCAACCAGCAAGCCATTCGTAAACCGGGCGAGTCGTTTCGCGCGAGGTTTCTCGGCTTTGAGGCGAAGATCGAAAAGGTCACGCTGCAACGCCGGGTCGGTCCGGCTGTGATTACACGTGAGGTCGAGTTTGCTGAAGACACCGAAGCCGCGCACTACTACGATCGCGAGGTGGCGGTCACGCTTCCCGGCGATATGCCGCCGGGCGTCTACGACTTGACCGTTCAGGTCAACGGGGGGCGGCGCACCGGTTTCTGCCGTTCGCCTCGCAGTGTCCACGTCGTGAGCAGCTATCCAGTCAATCCGGTGTTCGTCACGTTCGGGCACCTCGACACGTCCGGGCAGTATCAGGCTGAGTACCTTCAGCGGCTCGTCGGCATGATCAACCTCATCGCGCCCGACATGGTGCTTTGCAGCAACGCCTGCAATCCGGCGTACGTATCCGGCGCTTACGCCGACCTGGATGCTCCGTACGTCATCAACTTTGGCAACCACCAGTTTCCAGGACATGAAGCCTGGTACGGCGATCCGGTCGGACTGATCGATTGCGGGCCGCGCGTCAGCGTGCTCAACTTCGGCCACCCGTGGCACGTCGACAAATCGGCCGCGACTGCGCTACTCGCCTCGCGAAACGAAACGGCGATCCGCGTGATCAACGCGTTCGAAGCGAACGCGCCGACCGAACTGCTCGACCGCTTCCAGATCCGCATGATTCACGACGCTCACGGCATTGGGAAAAAGGTCGACGACTTCGGTGCGACTCCCACTAAACGGATTGGGAAAGTGAACGCCGCCAGTTTTCGCGTGGTCAGGTTTCGTGCGAATCGAGTTGAGCTTTGCACGTACGATGGGCACGAGATAGATCCAATTCCGTTCGGTCGTGAAGCGGATCCGCCACTGACCGTCACGTTTGCGCAACCAAACGACGGGACTCACACGAGCAACACGGCGACGATTGACAACCGATTCAAGCAGACGTTTCCGCGCGTCCGCGTAACGTTCATTGCACCAGTTGGCGAATACGATGCGACTGGCGGCAAGATCGAATCGATCACCCGCTCCGACGGCGGCCGCCTCGCCGTCATTCAAGTTCGCGCCGATATTCCGGCCGAGAATTCGGTGCCTGTGTCGATCAACCGCTGACCGTCGGCGTCACCCGTCCTCAACTTCCAGATGTCCGCAAACGTCCAGGACTTTCATCATCAGGTGCGCCAATAAGTCGCGTGAAGAGTATGTTGTGAGCCACAGACCGTCATCCTGAATTGTTCGCACGTCCAAAGACCGCCGAAATCGGATTCATCATGAAGCGCCCTCGCATCGCCGCCGTCGTGACCGAGTATCGCCGTTACTCGCACGCCCAACACATCGTCGATCGGTTTTTGATGGGCTACGGAAACAACGGGCGGCACCATCGGCCGGAGATGGACGTCGTTTCGTTGTACACGGACCAAACTCCGGATGGGGAACTCGCCAGCGAACGGGCCAAAGCTTTCCCGCAAATGAAAATCTACCCGACCATCGCCGAAGCGCTCACGCGCGGCGGTGAGAAGTTGGCTGTGGATGGCGTGCTGTTGATCGGCGAGCACGGCAGGTATCCGACCAACGAGAAGGGGCAGCGACTCTACCCGCGGTACGAGTTCTTTCAAAAGATCGTCGAGGTTTTTCGCAACAGTGGCCGCAGCGTTCCGGTGTTCAACGACAAGCACTTGTCATGGAATTGGGATTGGGCGCGGGAGATGGTGGACACGGCGAAGGAGCTCGAATTCGGTTTCATGGCGGGATCGTCGCTGCCGGTGACTCGCCGCATGCCGGCGATTGATCTGCCTTTTGGAGCCGAAGTGGAAGAGGCGATCTGCGTCGCGGTCGGCGGTGTCGACGGCTACGACATTCACGCGTTGGAAGCGATCCAGTCGATGGTCGAGCGTCGGCGCGGCGGCGAGGTCGGCGTAGTCGAGATGCGGGCGGTCGCGGACGACGCCGTTTGGGACGCCATGCGAGCTGGCTCGTGGGACCAGGGCGGTTGGGATCCCGAGCTATTTCACGCCTGTCTGTGCCGCAGCCAATCTCTGACTCCCGCCAAACCGGGCTTCAACCACGTGCTGCCGACGGCTGAACAGATCCCCGCACTGGTGAAGAAGCCGAACCGTCCGATCTGCTACCGCTATCGGCACGGCGACGGATTGAAGGTCACGATGCTGTTGCTGGAGGGGCTTGTCCACGACTTTTCATTCGCCGCTCGGCTAAAGCGCGGCCGGGATATTTTCTCGACGATGGTGCACCTGCCGCCTCGCGAAGTCTGCAACTTTTTCAGCCCGCTGACGCATCACGTCGAACAGCTGTTTCTCACCGGCGTTTCGCCGATCCCTATCGAGCGCAACCTGTTGACTACGGGAGTGACGGCCGCCGGCGTTGAATCGCTGTGGCTGGGGCGGAAGAGAATCGACACGCCGCATCTCAATGTCGCCTACAAGCCGCGACGCGAATCGACGTTCTGGAACTGGTAACAACGCTGCAAGAACCGCCGGATTCCATCCGGAACCGAGGACAATCATGTTTAATCGACGCGAGTTCATACAGACTGGCGGCGCCGCGGCAGTCGGCGGACAAATTGCGTTGGCCAGCCGTACGGCTGTGGCGGCCGACAAGCCGGCTCGGAAAAGGTTGGCGATCATCTCAACCGTCTGGCGGTACCTTTCGCACGCCCAACACATCGGGGACCGCTTCTTGGTCGGCTATCCGCGCGACGGCCACTGGCATCAACCGGCGATCGACGTCGTTTCTCTCTACGTTGATCAACGACCGCCGGGCGACCAAAGCGGGGCGCGGGCGCGGGAGTTTGGGTTCAAGGTGTACCCGACGATCGCCGCCGCTGTCTGTTGCGGCGGTGACCAACTGGCCGTCGACGCGGTGTTGATCATCGGCGAGCACGGCGACTACGAACGCAATCAGAAAGGGCAGATCCTCTACCCGCGGTTCGAGTTCTTCGAGCAGGTCGTCGACGTCTTCGAGCAGTCCGGCCGCACAGCGCCGATTTTTAATGACAAACATCTGTCATATAGCATGCGGCGGGCTGAGCAGATGGTCTCGACGTCGCGCCGTCTGAAGTTCCCTTTTCTGGCGGGTTCGTCGCTGCCCGTCACCTGGCGGCTGCCCGAACTGGAATTGCCGCTGGGTTGCGACATCGCAGACGCGCTGATGGTGGGAGTCGGTTCGTCGGACGCGATGGACTACCACGCCCTCGAGGCGATGCAATGCATGGTGGAGCGTCGACGAGGAGGTGAAACGGGTGTCAAGTCGGTGCAGTTGCTTGAAGGCGACGCGGTCTGGGAGGCGGGCGCGGCGGGGCGCTGGTCGACGCGATTGCTCGCCGCGGCTCTCTCACGATCCGACCTGGTCATGGGGGAAACGCTCGTCGACGCGCGGCCGCAAGATCTCGTCGGCAGCGGCGTGTTGCCGGGTCTGGTCAAGCAACCGGCCGCCTATCTGATCGAACGCGGCGACGGCTTGCGGACGACCCTGCTGATGCTGAACGGAGCCGTGGGAGACTTCACGTTCGCCGCGCGAGTGAAGGGATTCGAAGAGATACAGTCGACTCAGTTCTTCTTGCCTCCGACGCCCAACGTCACCTACTCAGCTCACCTCGTCGGGAAGATCGAAGAGATGATCGAGACGGGTGAGGCCCCTTACCCAGTTGAACGCACGTTGATCGTCAGTGGCATATTGGAGAGTTGTCTCGACTCAAAAATTCAAGAGAACCGTCGACTCGACACGCCTCACCTGGCGGTCAAGTACGCGGTCAAGTAGGTCTTCAGTAGGTCCTGCCTGCCGGGCAGGACATCGCGACGAAGTCGCGACAACGGACGATCCACTTGCTACATCGCGGCGATTGACTAGTAGGTCCTGCCTGCCGGGCAGGACATCGCGACGAAGTCGCGACAACGGACGATCCACTTGCTACATCGCGATACTACATCGCGGCGATTTGAATTGGGCTGCTGTTCTCCGCACCGCGCCGATACCGAGGCCGCGCTGAGCACGAATCTGTTGGCTGTTCTAGGGACTGACCAGCTCTCGACGGCCTCGGAAGGCCATCGTACTGCAGGACATCGCGACGAAGTCGCGACAATGGACGATCCACTTGCGACATCGCGATACTACATCGCGGCGATTTGAATCGGGCGGCTGTTCTCCGCACCGCGCCGATACCGAGGCCGCGCTGAGCACGAATCCGTTGGCTGTTCTAGGGACTGACCAGCTCTCGACGGCCTCGGAAGGCCGCTGCTGTGAACATGTTTATTTGGGCCCAGCACGGGCCTCTTGCATGATTCGGTAGACGGAGGTATGGCCTCCATCAGGATATTGGTCGCGTTGGGAAGGCGCATACTTGTGAGTGTTCGACGGTGACTTCAG
>JASMLW010000369.1 GCA_030748485.1 Pirellulaceae bacterium | reverse complement strand
CTTAAAACCGTCCATCTTGCCACTGCGGTTGAGCCATTCGAGCGTCGAAATGAACGAGCGAATATCGCCGTGGAAATCTCCGTGGAAAATCAGCTCCGACCCCGGCTCGACAAGCACCTTGGCGGCGAATGGTTGGAACGGCAGGCGGGATCGCGTGTAGTAGCTGCGCTCGACATCGAAGAACTCCTCTTTAACCGGTTTGGCTCCGAGCCACTTCGCCTGATCGGCCAACGGGCCGGTCTTCGCCAAATCGGAGAACTGTTTGGTTTGTTCAACGACCGTTTTGAAGTCGGGCAGCGGCAGCTGCTCGGGCGTCGGAAATCGTCCCTTGAGCGTTCGATTGGCCGGCGTCCGCAAACAGCGGGCCTTCCACTCGCCGTAGGAAATCGTCTTCTCTTCAGCAGAGGCCCGCCCGTTGACTGAAAGCAACGCCAGCGCGCAGGCGAGCAGTCCGGCGGCCAATCGTACTGATAGGAAACGAGGGTTCGTCATCGCTGCAGTCTCCCGCTGAACGCGCCATGGACCGGAGTAAACGTGGACCGGAGTGAACGTGGATCGGGCGGGCAAAATGCGCCAGCGATGCAACGTTGGTCGCCGCAGTCTATGCGAATTCGCGGCAGCGGGCACTGGGTGCGCGGGTGGAGTTGCCTTTTGGCGACACGCCAGCGCAGCGAACGGCTCCAAGGCTACCCGAAGAGCACCCTGCGCCGGTTGTCCGAGAAAATCTCCTCGATGGGCCAAACGAATTCCCGGCTGGTTCGTCATACAAGCAGCGGAGTCACTGTTTGCACCGAGTACAACGGCACGAGGAGATGTCATGAGACCGTTTTATTGGATATTGACCTGGGCGGCGATCGTCGCGCCGGCCACCGTGGAAGCCCGCATCAAGCTGGCCACTCTGCCGGCCCGCGAGCGAGTTGAACTGCAGCTGGACAACGGCGCTTTCACGCTCGTCGAGGAGGAGCGGATCGTACCGCTGTTAAAGTCATCGCGCAAGGCGGGCAACAACATGATCGATTTCAGTTGGTCGAACACGTCGATCGACAAGGATTCGATTCAATTCCGTCCGCTGGCGTTCCGAGCCGGCAAGGACTGGCAAGCGATCGGCAAGGGCGACGGGCAAGTCGCCATCAACGTCATCAACGTCGCCTATCCACCAGGCGAGAACGCGCTCGTTTGGGAAGTCTTCGCCGCGGAGGCCGGCGTTGTCAAGGTCCGCGTCAGTTACCTGATTCACAACTTGACTCGCACCTTCAACTACCGGGCGCTGGCGAACAAAGACGAGTCGATGTTGACTCTGAGATCGTTCATCAAGTTGCGGAACTACTCGGGCGAGGAGTTCGGCAAAGCGGGCGTGTGGGCCGGCTTCGGACCGAAGTTTCTCAAGGAAGTCGGTCACCAGGAAGAGATTCAGATGCTGGTCAAGCGATTCCCCGAAGTGCCGATCGTGAAGACGTTCAGCTTCGACTGGTACACGCTCGGCCAGCTCAATCCAGACAAGCCCTTCGCTTCGCCCATTCTCATGCACTACGAACTGACGAACGACGACAAGAACAATCTCGGCGCCTTTCCGCTGCAGCCGGGCAAGGTCCGCATCTTTGTCGACGACGGACGCGGCGGACAAGCATTCCTGGGCGAAGACGTCACGCAATTGACGCCGCTCGACGACAAGATGCGTCTCTACTTGGGCCAATCGCGCGACATCGTCTGCAGCCGCACGATCGAGAAGAACCAACGCCACGCGGTTCGCGGCAACCTGCATCACCAGGAGATCATCCTCAAGTTTGAGATTGAGAATTTTCGCGACAAGCCGGCGACGCTCGACATCTTCGAACAGCTCAATCGCGTCGCGGCCGAATACGCCGGGAATCCGCGCGGCGACGTCGAGTGGGAGATGGGGAATCAGACGTCGGAGGAGATTCGCTTCACGTACGAGAAGGGCAACGCGACCCCCGCCTTGCACGTCAAACTCGCCGCGCGACCCCAGGACCCCGACGAGAAGGTCCAGAAGAAGATCGTCCGTTTCCACTTCACTCTGAAGAACATCTGGTAAGTGGGGGCCGACCAATGAAACTCCGAAATCGAACGCCGATACTGCTCGCCGCCTTGCTGATCCTGCAAGTGGCCGCCCCGGCATCCGCAAAGAACGTCGATTTGGTGACCTTGCCGAATCGGGACACAGTGCAACTGACGATCTACAACAGCGAGGACATCACGCTGGCGCGCGAGACTCGCTCAATCACACTCAAGAAAGGCGCCAACCGCTTGCAGTTCTCCTGGGCGGGAACGTTGATCGATCCGACCAGCGTCGAGTTTCGGCCGTTGGAGCATGCGGACAAGATTGAACTGGCCGACACGGTGTTTCCCGGGCAGAAACCGCAACATCTGATTTGGAACATCGAATCCGAATACGAAGGCCAGGCGTTGGTCGAGGTCAGCTATTTCACCAGCGGCCTGACGTGGCGGATGGACTACGTGGCGACCAGCAATCCCCAGGAAACGGAACTCAAGTTTCGCGGCCATGTGCGAGTTTTCAACAACTCGGGCGAAGAGTACGAGAACGCCGAAGTCCGGCTGATTGTCGGCAAGATCAACCTCATCGAAAAGATCGCCGACTTGGCGAAGCGGAATGGTCAGACACCTCCCAAACCGTCTCAACCGGGATTCGCCGACCTCCGGAATCGAGTGACTCGCGATTCATTTCGACGCGCGGCCGACGCGGGCGCCGCGGGCCCGGCGGACAACGCAAAACAGGTCGTCAAGGAAGGCGTCAGCGAATACTTCATGTTCAGCGTGGAAGGGCAGGAGACGATCGGCAATGGCTGGTCGAAGAGAATGCCGGCCGTGAACGCCGACGGCGTTGAGTTCGACATCGTCTATCGCCAGCGCGCGTACCAATACGGCCCCCGGCCCCAGCGATTCTTCATCTGGCGCAACGACCTGGAGCACAAGCTGGGCGATAGCCCTCTACCCAACGGCGTCGTGCGGATCTTTCGCGACAACGGTAACGAAGGGCTCAGCTATATGGGCCAGCAGACGTTGCAGTACGTGCCCGTGAAAGCTGAGATCGAGGTCAACCTGGGCGCTGACGACCTGGTTGTCTACGAGCAACGAAGCACAAAAACGACTCGGCTGAACTTCCAGTTCAATCGCAGCAACAGCGTTGTTGGCTGGGACGAGAAGCAAAGCTGGATCCACACCGTCCGCAACTACCGCGACAAACCGATCGCGTTCGAATTGCGTCTGCAGTGGACCGGCGACGTCGACGTGACGCCGGAAACAGAAACGACTTCGTTCGATTACCGGACGATCGAAACAAAGTTCGCCGTCGCCCCCATGGAGAAGTCGGAGTACGAGTACTCCACCACGATTCACCACGGACAAAACGCCAAACAGAATCGCGTGAAACTCAAGCGCGCAGAGTAGAGGTAAGAAGATGGGACGTCTATCGCATTGTCTACGAAGCATGATCGTCGTTTCACTCGTGGCGGCGGCGTGCACGCGCCAATCCGCCGCCAAGAATGTCGACTTGGTCACGCTCCCCAAGCGCGACACGGTGCAGCTGACGATTTACAACTCGGAAGATATCACGCTGGCCAAAGAGATTCGCGCGGTGACGTTGAAGAAGGGCGTCAACCGTCTGCAGTTCTCTTGGGCCGGTACGCTGATCGACCCGACGAGCGTCGAGCTCCGACCGCTTGAGCACGCCGACCAGATCGAAGTCGCCGACACCGTCTTTCCCGGACAAAAGCCGCAGCATTTGATCTGGAATATTGAGTCGGAATTCGAAGGCCAAGCTCTGGTCGAAGTCAGCTATTTCACCAGCGGTCTGACGTGGACGATGGACTATGTGGCGATCAGCGATCTCCCCGAGACGAACATCTCCTTTAACGGGCACGTCCGAGTTTTCAATAACTCCGGCGAGGAGTACGAGAACGCCGAGATCCGTTTGATCGTCGGTAAGATCAACCTCGTCGAAAAGATCGCCGACTTGGCCAATCGCCGCGGCGTGCCCGTTCCAGAAGCGAGCACGGAGTTGTTCCAAAAGATGCGACAGGAAGCCGCCAAGACCGCGATTGATCGAGCCTACAAAAAGGAGGGCGGTAAGGACAAAGACGACGCCAAGAAAATCGTCAAAGAGGGACTCAGCGAATACTTCATGTTCAGTGTGGAAGGCTCCGAGACGATTTCGAACGGTTGGTCCAAGCGGATGCCGGCAGTCGAAGCGCTGGCCGTCGAATTCGACATCGTCTATCGAATGCGCCGCTACCAATACGGACCTCGCCCCGTGCGGTTTTTCATTTGGCGGAATGACGACGAGCATAAGCTGGGCGAAAGCCCGCTGCCCGACGGCGTCATTCGAATGTTTCGCGACAACGGCAACGGCGGACTCAGTTATCTGGGTCAACAACTGCTGCGGTATGTTCCGATCAAAGGTGAAATCGAAGTCAACCTCGGAGCCGACGACCTCGTCGTGCTGGAGAAAACGCGCGGCGAGACGCGACGCGACAATTTTCAATTCGATCGGAACAAAAAGGTGACCGGTTGGGATGAACACCAAACGTGGATGGCGGTCGTCCGAAACTATCGCGACAAACCGATCCTCTTGGAATTGCGGTTGCAGATCGATGGCGACGTCGAGCTTTCCACCATGAAGCCGACCACGTCTTTCGATTACCGCACGGTGGAGACCAAGTTGATGGCCGAACCGCGAGGGCGAGCCATGCTGCCGTACTCAACGACCATCCACCACGGCAGCAACGCCAAACAGAGCCGGCTGAAGCTGCGAGCGCCGTAACCCGTCCGCGATTGTGGCTGGGAACGCAGGGGGATTCGCCAGAATTCCCTCTTCTTATGTCATTCAGAATTCCCTCTTCATATGTCGTGAATCGGAATTCCCTCTTCATATGCGATTCAGAATTCCCTGTTCGCTCTGTTGCGAATCGGACTTCTGGCGAAGTCCACTACGTGCGCTGCGACTGGCGGGTGTGAATCGGACTTCTGGCGAAGTCCACTACGTGCGCAGCGACTGGCGCTTGTGAATCGGACTTCTGGCGAAGTCCACTACGTGCGCGGCGACTGGCGCTTGCGAGTCGGACTTCTGGCGAAGTCCACTACGCGCGCAGCAACTGGCGGTAGTTTTCGCCGAGGATTCTTCGCTTGTCGGCCTCGGAGATTCTGGCTCCGATGATCTTCGCCAGTTCGGTCCCCAACGACCGCGAAGGCAAATGGCTGCCGAACACAACGCGCTCGGCTCCCAACTCGCGAACGGCCATTTCCACGAAACCGGCGGTGGAGTCGAACCCCGAGGTCTCGACCAGAACATTCGGAGACTTTTGAACGGCGCGGATCCCCTGTTCCCACTCACCACCGGCATGCGCGCAAAGAAAACGCTGTTGCGGAAATCGACTCGCCAGTTCGGCCAGCTCAGCCGGCGTCGATTCTCCCGGCCCCTGCTTGCCTCCGGTCTTGAACCACGTGTGCTGCATGATCACACCTTGCAGCTCAGCGATCCGTTCTACAAGTCGATCGAAGTTGCGGTGCGTGCACGTCATTGCTCCCGGCCCGCTACCTGGAAAGTAGACGCCGCGCATCGGTCCGTCCCGAAGCCAACGATTGACCGCGTCGAGCGACGTCGGCACATCGTTGGCGTTCAATTGGATCATTCCAATCAACTCGGGCCAACGCTTGAGAGGTTTGAGCACGACACTCGGATTCGTTCGCAACAACCGTTCCAAGGCCGGGTCGGATGTCGTCCCAATTCCGACATGGGCGAAGTAACAGAGTTTCTCGACACATCCGATGTCGATGGCCCGACGCGAGCGCTCGATGTCGGCGATCAGCCGGCTGGAGCCGTCTCGCCCCGGGTGGGAATGGGACGGGGTAAAGTAGGAATCCCAGATTCGGTAGCCCCGTAAGACTTCCGGTGACGGCAGACCGAATTGCGAAGTCACGGGCGTCATTGCTTGTCCGTCTTCGTCGATGCCGGCTCAAAACGGAGCAGCCCGGCGTTCTCGGTCATCACGGCCCGCATCTGCTCAACAGTCAGCCCCGACTCGTGCGCGCGAATCAGCGCAGCCTCGGGGATCAGAAATGGCGAGTGAGAACCGAACACGACGCGGCCGGCGGGAACGCTCCGCAACAACTTGGCGACGCCGTCGGTGCTCTCTACGCGAGCCGTATCGAAGAAGACGCCGGGAGTTTTCGCCAGCTCATCGAGCAGCGGACCGCGGGGACGGTAGTTGAGCAGCTGAACTCTGGCTCCGGTGATCTGTCGCAGTGTCGCCGACAACGGGGTGAGGTCGACGTCGGCGGTTCGCACCAAATCGTGCTGAGTTCGCGTGTCCTCCATCGCCACAGCGATCTGCACGAATCGCCTGGCGGCGGTCGCCCGCTTGACGAGTTCGATGAACCGAGCGTCGTCGAGCGCGTAGCCGTGGTAGTTGGGATACAGCCTGACGCCCGGCATCTCGGACTGCTCGAGGCAGCTGTCGAGATCGTTTTCCCAAGCGGTCAGATTCACATTGATCGAACCGATCGGCGTCAACTCGGAGAATTCCCGGCACGCGGCGACTAATCGCGAGTTGACGCCGGCGATGTCCCGGTGCAGCACGCTCTCGAAACTGCCGGCCCAAGCTTCCACAAACCCGAGCGCCCGCAACTTCTTTCGCAGCTCCCGAGAGTCGTCGAGAGGCAATCGACGGAAGGGCCACTGAAACAGACTGACGTTCGAATCGACGAACGGCTGCGCCGGTTGCGCCGAGTCACTGCGCGCGGCGTCGTCCTCCGCGCAGGCGTGGTGCGAGAGAGCCAAAGGCGCTCCGCCCGCGGCCGCCAGAGCTCCACTGAGTATTTCACGCCGGTGCATCATGAGCGACACTCTGCGTTTGTGCGACCGAGGGATGTTGAGAGATCGCAGCCGCGCGACTAGCCGATGATCTCGCTAATAACTCGAGGCGTATTAATGCCTGTGAGGCGTTCTTCCAATCCGCTCCGCTGGTAGAACAGATCGTGGTGATGTAGTCCCAGCAGGTGCAGGATGGTCGCGTGATAATCGTGCACGCTAACCGGATTTTCGACAGCCTTGTGGCCGAAGTCGTCGGTTGAGCCGTAGGAGGTTCCGCCGCGAACGCCGCCGCCGGCAAGCCACGACGTAAAGGCCTGCATGTTGTGATCTCGCCCCGAGTAAACTCCACCCGACTTCTGCGACGTCGGAGTCCGGCCGAACTCACCGCCCCACATGACGAGTGTCGAGTCGAGCAAGCCGCGCTGCTTCAGGTCGCGGAGCAGAGCGGCGACAGGCTTGTCGGTTCGCAGGCACGCGCCGCGGTGATTGTCAGCCAAATCGACGTGGCTGTCCCAGGGCTGCTCCTCGAGGAAGATCTGTACGAATCGAACGCCCCGTTCGACGAGGCGGCGAGCCAGCACGCAGCGGCGGGCGAACGAGTCGGTCCATTTTTCACCAACGCCGTACGCGGCAAGAGTCGCTTTGTTTTCTCGCCCCAAGTCGAGCGCTTCGCCCGCCGACAATTGCATACGAGCGGCCAGTCCATAGGATTCGATACGAGCGTCCAGCTCGGGATAGTAGGGGCGCTCGCGACGGTGGATGGCGTCCAAACGGTCCAATAGCCCGCGGGCGGCCGCAGTCACTTCTGTCGGTTGCTCGTACTGTGGCTTCAGATTGAGGAGCGGCGAGCCCGTGGGTCGGAACGGAGTCCCTTGAAACAGCGGCGGCAAGAATCCGGCCGTCCAATTCCGAGTTCCGTTTTTGGGCGGTCCCAACGGATCGTTCAGCACCACGTACGCGGGCAGGTTCTGATTCTCGCTTCCCAAACCGTAAAGCGTCCACGCCCCCAGCGTCGGATAGCCCATGAACAGGCGGCCACTGTGAATTTTGTAGAGCGCGTTGTCGTGGTTGGGATGATCCGTCCACATCGAGTTGAGCAAACAGATGTCGTCCGCCATCGCCGCCGTGTGCGGCAGTACGTCGGCCATCCACATGCCCGACTCTCCGCGGCGGGCGAACTTGTAGCGGCCTCCCATCATCACGCCGACGTTATCGGCTCCTTGATTGCCGATCTCCTCGACGTTGCCTGGATACGGTTTGCCATCCATGCGATTCAGCACGGGCTTCGGATCGAACAAGTCCATCTGGCTCGGGCCGCCGCTCATGAACAGCTGAATGACGGCCGTGGCTTGGGCTTCGTGATGGGTTCGCTTTGGCTTCAGATCAAACGCGGAACGCGGCGCGACTTCGGCCGCCGGCAATGGCGCTCCGCCAAAAAAGTCCTCCGCAAGCAGACTCGTCAACGCGGCGCCAAGCACACCGCTCGACGTGCGGGCGAAGAAGTCTCGTCGGTTGTAATGCCGGGATGCTGTCATGATTCCTGGTGGCTCGTCACGTATCCTAATCGATGTAGAGAAACGCGGCGGAGTTCAAGATCGTGTGGCAGTAGGTTTCCATCGCCGCCCGCGGCTTGTCTCGCCACGCGGCGCGGAGGGCGGTCAACGATTCGACTCCCAGCTTTCGCTCCACATCGCTGGGCGGCCGACTCAACGCCAGTTGGTATGCGGTCTCGACACGCGACTGCATGTCGTCCGGAGAATCGTCGGCATGGATCGACTCAACTCGGTCTGCAAAAGCGCCCGCCAAGTCTCGCACATGTCTATTGTTCATCAGCAGCAACGATTGCGGAGAGACCGTCGAAATACTTCTGGTCAGACAATTCGGTCCCATCTCAGGGTAATCAAATGTCGACATCATGGTGGGAATATCGGTCCGCCGGTACTGCAGATAGACGCTTCGCCGCCAGCGTCCAGCGGGCGTTGGAT